>DASXSD010000062.1:0-18963 GCA_036506195.1 Candidatus Dormiibacterota bacterium | reverse complement strand
CAAAGAGGCCGAATTCGGTCCCAATTCCGCACTTCTGGCGCCAAAAGCTCCCGCTCCGATCGGCGGGTTCGACCGGGATGGACAAAAGCACCGATTAGGGGAACGGTTTGGCCCCGACATTCGGTCGGGGCCAAACCCGGAGTCTCAGCGCTGTCCGGTTCCGCCTTTGCAGAGACCGAGTGTGCCCGGCGAGCCCTTGGGCAGGCCGTAGTACTTCCACGAGTCGGCCGCGGTCTGAACTTGAGATACGGTCTGCCCTTCCGTCTGGTCGAAGTCATTGAGCCCGCTAGCGGCGCAGGCTGAGTTCGCGTGACCCAGAGCTCCTGTTTCGTTGGTGTTGTTGACAGTGCCTGGAGGGCCTTTGACCTCGCCCGCAAGCGCCCCGCCCGCTCCTACACAAGTAAGGGCGAGCGCGCATACCACAGCGGCAAACACCGACCTTTTGCTCATGATGCACCTCCCTTCGCTGGCGACAGTGTGATGGCCCGGAGATTACTCGGGTAGGGATATGTCGTCAACCTGACCTCGATGCCGATGACGAGGTCTGGAACTTCGTAGACGTTCTGGAGTTTCGCACCAGCTACTGAACATGCGAGTATCCACTCATGGAGTATCGGATCGAACAATTGGCGCGCACGGCCGGGGTGGCCGTGGACACGATCCGCTTCTACCAGGGCAAAGGCCTGCTCGACGCTCCGCGGCGGGACGGCCGGGTCACCTGGTACGGCGACGGCCACGTCGAGCGCCTGCGCCGGATCAAGGAGCTCCAGCAGCAGGGCTTCACCCTGACCGTGATCCAGCGCTTCCTGGCCGGCGAGCTGGAGGCGTCGGATGAAGCGCTGGTCGCCGCGGTCACGCACCCGAGCGCTCCCCAGACCCTGACGCTTGGGGAGCTGGCCGAGCGAAGCGGCGTCGCCGAGCCGCTGCTGGCGAGCCTCGAGCAGGCCGGGCTGCTGGTGCCGATCACCGGGGGCGACGAGCCCCTCTACCCCGCAGACGACCTCGAGGCCATCGCGGCCGGGATGAAGCTCATCGCAGCGGGGGTGCCCCTGGGCGCGCTGATGGAGCTCGGCAAAGAGCACGCGGCGGCCATGGACCGAACGGCGAGGCAGGCCGTGGACCTCTTCGACCGCTACGTGCGGGAGCGCATCCAGGCCGAGGGCGGCGAAACCGAGGCCGCCGAGCGCAAGCTGCTGCAGACCTTCAACGAGCTCCTGGAGGCAAGCGGCGTCCTGGTCCGCCACCATTTCGAGCGCACATTGCTGCGCGCCGCGCGCGAGCACATCGAAAAACGGGGATGAAAACCCAGGCGTCGGTCCGGACCTGGGAGCTCGATCGCACGCCGGACCTGGTGGACCTGGTCAGCGGCGCCAGAGATGCAGGCCACGAGGTGATGCTCATCGAGCGGCCCATGCCGGACGCGGTGAGCGTGGCCGCCATCGGCCGCTCGCTCGACATCGTGGCCGCTCCCGGCGGAGTCGCCGTCGAGGACGCCGAGGGCAGGCCGATCGACTTCGAGCCTGGCGACGATCGCATCCTCGCCGCGTCGCGCGCGTGGCAGCGTCACGCACCGGAAGACGCGATCGCGGTCGGCGGATTCGCCTACCGACCAGACCGAGAGCCCGCCGGTGCGTGGTCTGGTTTCCCCGCCCTGCTCTTCAGGCTGCCGGCGCTGACGGTGATGCGGCGACGGGGCCGCACCTTCGTCGCCGCAGCCGCACCGGACGCCGAAGAGCTCCTCGACCTCACGTCGACGACGGTGCGCGCGCCTGCCGCGCACAGGCTCGACGTGACACCGCTTCGCAACCCGCTCGCATGGACCGCTGCGGTGGAGGCGGCGGCCGCCCGGCTCCGAGCAGGGGAGGCGCAGAAGGTCGTTCTCGCGCGAGAGGTCCTGGCTCGCGGCGACGGCGTCGTGTCCGCGGGCATGGTCGTGCGCGGCCTGCGCGCCGCGTACCCGTCGTGCTTCACGTACCTGGTCGCAGGAGCCGACGGGACGGCGTTCGCGGGCGCGTCGCCAGAGCTCCTCATCCGCCGCTCCGGCCGGCACGCTTTCTCGCAGCCGATGGCCGGGTCGGTGGCGCGCGGCGCCAGCGACGCTGACGACGACCGCCTGGCGCAAGAGCTGACGGCGAGCGAGAAGGACGCGGTCGAGCACCGGCTCGTCTCGAAGTTCGTGGTCGACGCGCTGCAGCCCTATTCGATGCGCGTCGAGGCGCGCGACCCTGAGGTGGTGCGCTTCACCAACATCCAGCACCTTGCGACGAGCGTCGCCGCGGAGCTCGAGACGCCGAGCGCCGACGTGCTGTCGCTGGCCGCCGCGCTCCACCCAACCCCGGCTGTCGGGGGCTGGCCGCGTGAGGCGGCGGACCGCCTGATCGACGAGCTCGAGGCGATGGAGCGCGGCTGGTACGCCGGCGCCGTCGGATGGATCGACGGCCGGGGCGACGGCGAGCTCGCGGTCGCGCTGCGATGCGGCCTGCTGTGGGAGGACGGGGCGCGGCTCTACGCAGGCGTCGGCGTGATGCCCGACTCGGATCCCGCGCGCGAGCTGGAAGAGACCGAGCTGAAGTTCAAGGCATTGCTGACAGCGCTCATCTGATGGAGCTGACCATCAATGGGGCGCGCATCTATTACGAACGCGCAGGGCAAGGGCTCCCGGTGATCTTCCTCCACGCGGGCGTCGCCGACTCGCGCATGTGGGAGCCACAGGTCGCAGCGTTCACCAAACACTTCGACGTCATCCGGCCCGACATGCGCGGGTTCGGCAGGTCCGAGCTGCCGCCCGGGCGGTGGTCGGCCGTCGGCGACGTGCTGGGCCTCATCGACCACCTGCGCCTCAAGCCGGTGCACCTCATCGGGTGCTCCATGGGCGGCGGCGTGGCCGTCGACTTCGCGATCGAGCACGGCGAGCGCCTGTCCAAGCTGGTGCTCGTTGGGCCCGGTGTGAGCGGCGTCCAGTTCGGCGCGAAGTATCCCGACCTTTTTGCCGAAGCCGATGCGGCAGAGAAGTCCGGCGATCAGCAAGCAATCATCGAGGCGGACGCGCGGCTATGGCTCGACGGCCCAAGGCGTCGCCCGGGTTATGTCAAGGACCCGATCCGCAAGCTGTTCTTCGAGATGGACAGCAACTTCGAGAGCGACTGGGAGAGCGCGCCCATCGACCACATCGACCCGCCGGCGGCCGAGCGGCTGCACGAGATCACGGCACCCACGCTGGTGGTCGTCGGCGACGAGGACGCGCCACCCATCTTCGACGCGGTCGAGATGCTGATGGAGAAAGTGCCGCACGCACGCAAGGCCGTCATCCACGACGCCGCCCACCTTCCGAACCTGGAGCACCCGGACGAGTTCAACCGGATCGTGCTGGAGTTCTTAACCCTTTAGCGCGGAGGCCGCGGACTCCCAGCACAGCCGGTGGCCGCTGACGCTGTCCTCGCGCTTGAACCGGACGACGACCATGGTCGGGGTCGGCGCAGCGATCGCGTCGGCGATCGCTGGCTCGAGGCCGGAGCGATCCGACACAGGGCTGTAGACGAGCCCGTAGAGGCGCGCCACCTGCGAGAGGTCGAGGCCCAGCGGCGTGGCGAAGATCTCCTCGAACACATCCTGGTGCTCGGCCTGGGGCAAGAAGTTGAAAACTCCGCCGCCGTTGTTGTCACACACGACGAGCGTCGCCCGGATGCCGTGGCGCTGCAGCGCCCAGAGTCCGTTCATGTCGTGGTAGAGGGAGAGGTCGCCCAACAACAGGACTGTCGGCGACGGGTCGCGACCCGTCGCGACACCGAGTCCGCTCGACACCAGGCCGTCGATCCCGCTCGCGCCCCGATTGCCGAAGAACCGCTGCTGGGGCCGCGCAAGCGGCCAGAAGCTGTCGGCGGCGCGGATCGGCATGCTCGAGCCGATGAACACCTGTCCCGCCTCGGGAAGTCGCGCGCTCAGGGCCCGCACGACGTGGCCCTCATGGAGCGGGGTCGAGACCATCGTCGCGGCGATCGCCGCCGTCGCGCGCTTGCCGGCGCTCACCCACTGCTCGCGCCATTCCTTGCGTTCGACGACCGGCAACGCCTCGAGCAGCGGCTGCGCATCGCAGGCCAGGACGCTGGTGGCGACGTGGTCCTCGTCGCGCCAGCCCCGGTCGGGGTCGATGAGGAACGTCGGCGCAGCGGCGGCCGCCAGCCAGCGGTTCAGCACGCGCGATGTCGGGGTCGCGCCGAACCGGATCACCAGGTCCGGGCCGTGCTGAAGCGACCAGCCTGCCCGCAACAGCGCCTCGTAGGACTCGACCGCGGCGCCGGACTCGGCACGCCTCAGCTGGGAGCTCGGCTCCGCGAGCAGCGGCACGCCGAGACGCTGCAGGGCGGGGGCGAGCCGCTCACCATCGCGCATGGCGCCGGCGACGACCAACGGCCGCTGGGCCCGCTGCAGCGCCGAGGCGAGAGATGCCACCTGCGCCTGATTGGGCTGCAGGCGGCCGCTCGTGATCGCTTGCGTCGGGGCTGCCTGCGCCGTGGGAATCTGGCCGGGGGGAGGCACGAGCGGTTCGCGAAAGGGAAGGTTGAGGTGCACAGGGCCATTCGCCGCCTCGGCGACCGCGCGAGCCGCCAGCCGGCGCCACAACCGAGGGGCGTTGGGAAGCTCGACCGGGACTCCGGGGTCGAAGAACCACCTGGGCGCGCTGCCGTAGAGGTGCTGCTGGTCGATGGCCTGGTTCGCACCCACTCCCTGCAGCTCGGGCGGCCGGTCCGCGGTCAGGACGATCAGAGGCGTGCGCGAGTGGGCGGCCTCGACGACCGCGGCGTGGAACTCCGCCGCGGCCGTGCCGGACGTGCAGAGGACGACCGCCGGCTTGCCGGTCGCCTTGCCGAGCCCGACAGCAAAGAAAGAGCCGCATCGCTCGTCGATATGAATGAGGACTTTGATGCGCGGATGCCGCTGAAGCGCCATCGCGACGGGCGCCGAGCGCGAGCCTGGCGAGACGCAGGCGAACTCCACGCCCTGCGCCGCGAGCTCGTCGACGAAAGTCGCCGCAAAACTCTGCGCTACATCCATACGATCGACCCGTGATTCTGGACGTTGGGGACGCCAGCCTGAGCTACTTTGTCTTCGGCGACGGTCGGCCGGTCACCTTGCTCCATGGCTTCACCCAGAGCGGCCGCAGCTGGCGCGAGGTCATCGGCAAGATGCCGCCGGGCTGGAAGTGGATCGTGCCCGACCTGCGCGGCCACGGCGACACCCAGATCTGGAAAGGCGCCACGTGCTCGATGGAGGCCTGCACCCAGGACCTGGTCAAGCTCTGGGACGCGCTGGAGGTCGAGAAGAGTCACCTCGCCGGCTACTCGATGGGCGGCCGGCTGGCGCTGCACGTCGCGGCGCGACGCCCCGACCGCGTGCTGTCGGTGCTGACCATCGGCGCCCACGCCGGGCTGGACGAGGACGCACGCCAGGGCCGGATCCGCGGCGATGAAGCGCTTGCATCGCGGATCGAGAAGGACGGCCTGGAGGCCTTTGTCAACTACTGGGGCTCGCTGCCGATGTTCTCGGGCCTCGAGCGACGAGGGCCAAACTACGTGGCCGAGGTCCGCGCCGAGCGGCTGCGCAACCATGTCGCGGGCCTCGCGTGCTCTTTGAGAGGCATGGGCGCGGGGACGATGCAGCCGTTGTGGGACGAGCTCGCCCATGTGGACTTTCCGTGCACCTTCGTGGCCGGCCAGCTCGACCACGGCTACGTCGCGTCGGCGCGACGGCTGGCCGCCACCGTGCCGAACGGCCGCATTGAGATCGTGCCGCGAGCCGGCCATGCCGTCCACCAGGAGCGGCCGGACGCCTTCGCCAGGGTGCTGTCCTTTCACCTCGCCGCGGCGACGGCGGTCGGGGCCTCCTCCTCGAGCACGACCTCGGACTGAATTCCCGCCGCGTAGTGAGCGGCCCCCATGCGCTCTTTGTCGAGCATGCCTCCGTGGTCGACGCGACGGATCACAAACTGCCGATGGCCCTCGCGCAGCAGCCGCTCGATCTCGAGCGCGACGTCAGCGGGACGACGTGCGGTGATCAGTGGCGCGCCGATAGCAGGATCCCCACCGTGAACAGGAGCGAGTAGGCCATCTCGGCCACCGCCATCCGCCGGAGCGCCTTGACCAGCTCCGTCGCAGAGGTGGTCGCGAAGGCTGTCCGCACCGGCACCGACGCGATCGGGATGCCGAAGTGCATCGCCATCACCGTCACGCTTGCGAGCTTGGTCATGAAGATCACGATCGGGATGGCGAACGCCGCCGACACGAGGAGCAGCAGCAGGACGCGAGTCCCCTGGCGGCCGAGCCTGGTCGCCAGCGTGCGCTTGCCGGCGGCGGCGTCGGTCTCGATGTCGCGGAGGTTGTTGAGGACGAGGATCGCGGTGGCGAGGAACCCGACCCCGCAGCCGAGCAGCACGCTGAGCGTGTTGATGCGCCCGGTCTCGACGTAGAACGTGCCGACCGTGGCCACGAGCCCGAAGAAGACGAAGACGAAGACCTCGCCGAGGCCCAGGTAGCCGTAGGGCCTTGGGCCCCCGGTGTACAGCCAGCCTGCGAGCAGGCAGGCCGCGCCGACGATGAGCAGCCGCCAATCCGTGGCGAGGCTGAGCACGACCCCGGCCAGCGCCGCCACCGCGAAAGCCGCGATCGCCGCCCGCCGGACCTGCCCGGGCGCGACCACGCCCGACGTGGAAGCCCGCAGCGGACCGACTCGCTTTGCGTCGGCGCCGCGAACGAAGTCCGAGTAGTCGTTGGCGAAATTCACGCCGACCTGCATCGCCAGCGCGACGACCAGCGCGAGCAGGCCCGCCCACCAAAGGGCGCCGCCTGCGTGGACGGCCGCAGCGGTTCCGGCCAGCACCGGCGCGACTGAAGCCGCGAGCGTGGCGGGACGCACCGCCGACCACCAAACCTGAGACGGACTCAGCGCCGGTTTTGTAGTCGCCATGGAGTTACGGGCGCTTGGGGAACTTCGAGAAGTTGGGTTTGCGCTTCTGCACGTAGGCGTCGCGCCCTTCCTGCGCCTCGTCGCTCATGTAGTAGAGGAGAGTCGCGTCGCCCGCGAGCTGCTGGATGCCGGCCAGCCCATCGTCGGCGGCGTTGAGCCCGGCCTTCAGCATGCGCAGAGCGAGCGGGCTCAGCTCGAGGATGCGCCGGCACCATGCGACGGTCTCCTTCTCCAGATCGGCGAGTGGCACCACCTTGTTTACGAGGCCCATGTCGAGCGCCTGCTGCGCGTCGTACTGCTCGCAGAGAAACCAGATCTCGCGCGCCTTCTTCTGGCCGACGATGCGGGCGAGGAGCCCGGCCCCGTAACCGCCGTCGAAGCTGCCGACGCGCGGGCCGGTCTGGCCGAAGCGAGCGTTGTCGGCGGCGATCGTCAGGTCGCAGACGACGTGCAGGACGTGGCCGCCGCCGATCGCGTAGCCGGCGACCATGGCGATCACCGGCTTGGGCAAGCGGCGGATCTGGATCTGCAGGTCGAGGACGTTTAGGCGGCCGGTGCCCTTGGCGTCGACGTAGCCGTCGTCGCCGCGCACCCGCTGGTCGCCGCCCGAGCAGAACGCCTCGGTGCCGGCGCCGGTGAGGACGACGACGCCGATCTCCGGGTCGTCGCGCGCGACCTCGAAGGCGTTCGCCATCTCGACCACGGTCAGGGGGCGGAAGGCGTTGCGGACGTCCGGGCGGTTGATCGTGATCTTCGCGATCCCGTCCCAGGTCTCATAGATGATGTCCTGGTAGTCGCCGGCGCGGGCCCAACCTTTCAAGTCATCACTCCTAGAGCGATCACTAGAAAGATCTTAGGACTTTACGCGGGGACGCTTCCTCGGGAACAGGCGGACGATCTTGGTGTAGTCGTCCGGAGTGTCGATGTCGTCCGGGCGGCCGGGCGCGGGCACGATGTCGAGCAACTCCGGACGGCCGTGGAGCACCTGGCGCGCGCCGGCGTCGCCCTCCAGCGCGAGCATATCGCCCCACAATTCGCGCGACAGGATGACCGGCGGCGCCCAGGCGGCCACTTCATCGGTGCCCTGGGCGACGGCGACCGCCGGCCGCGAACCTTCACGCCGCCATGCCCGGAGCAGGGTGGCCACGGTGCGCGAACCGACCAGCGGTTGGTCGCCGAGCAGCACCATCGCGGCTTCGACCTCAGTCCGCATCGCGCGAAGACCGGCCTTCAGCGACGAGGCCATCCCGGTGTTGGCCTTGGGGTTGAAGACAAGGTCCGCCCTCCCGTCGATGGCGCGCTTGACGTCTTCGTCGCCGTAGACGACGACGACGTGGTGACATCCACCCTCTGACGCCGCCTCGAAGACATGCCGCACCATCGGCACTCCGTCGATGTCCAGCAGGAGCTTCTGCGAGCCAGGCATGCGTGAGCTGCTGCCGGCCGCGAGCACGATGCCTCCAACCGGAAGCAGGGCCGCGGCCAGCCGCTCGAAGGGCGGTCTCGCCGAGCGCACCCACTCGACTTCGATGCCCGCGCGAATCGCCACCTCGGCAAAGTTGCGAAGGCGTCCGCTGTCGGCGTCCACGAGCAACAGGCGTTTGCCGACCAGCGGCGAGATGTCCGGCACCTGCTCGGGCAAACCGACCACCGCGACCGAACGGCAGTCGTCCCGCGAGGCGATGTGCTGGAGGGCGGAGTCGAGGTCTTTGCCGCGCACGACCATCGAATGCGGCCCCTCGGGCTCGCGGTAAGTCCGGCCTCGAATCGCGAGGTCGAGGTCCCCCATGACGAACACTGACAAAGCCCGGTCAGCATGCCAGATGGGACCCGATTTACTCTCTTTTGAGTGCCGATTCTTGGAGCTCACGTCGACTCGTCCGGTGGACTGCACCTTGCGTTTGAGCGTGCCAGGGCGATGGGGGCGGATGCCATACAGGTCCACCCTACTCCGCCTGGCTTTTGGGGATCGCCGAAGCTCGACGAGTCGCGGATCGCGACGTTCAAAGAGGCGGCCTCGAAGCACGGTCACCCGCCGTTCTACTTTCACGCCGTCTACCTGATCAACCTTGCGGGCGACGACCCGACGCTGCGCCAGCGCTCGGAAAGCACGCTCGCGGGCTATCTGAAGGCCGCCGACGAGCTGGGGATCCACGGGGTGATCTTTCATACGGGCTCGCACAAAGGCGCGGGCTTTGAGGCGCGACTGCCCTCGATCACCGAGCACATCAAGCATGTGCTCGAGCGCGCGGACCCGAAATCGGCGCGGCTGCTCATCGAGAACAACGCCGGCCTCGGAGGTTGCGTCGGCGCCCGATTCGAAGAGATCGCCCAGATGCTCAGCGCACTCGACGACGATCCGCGCGTGTCCGTTTGCTTCGACACTTGCCACGCGTTTGCCTCGGGCTACGACGAGCGGACGACGGCCGACGTGACGAAGACAGTTGATGAGCTGGACCGTGTGATCGGACTCCGACGTGTCGAGGTGATCCACTGCAACGACTCGGTCACCGGCCTCGGCTCGAACCGCGACCGCCACGCCAACATCGGGACGGGGCAGATCGGTGAGGAGGGGTTTCGCGCCCTCCTGCATGAGCCGCGTTTCGCGAAGCTACCGTTCATATTGGAAGTGCCGGGCGCGGGTGGCGGGCCCGACGCCGAGCAGGTCGCGACCCTGAAACGGCTGGCTGCACAGGAGGTAAAGCGATGAAGATCCTGGACCAGGTCAAAGACGTGGTCACCGGGACGACGGTTTTCGGGACGCCCTACGAGAAGAACGGCGTGACGGTGATCCCGGCGTCCAAGGTCAGCGGCGGCGGCGGTGGCGGTGAGGGCTCCGACCAGGCGGGCGGTGCGGGCGTGGGACTCGACGCCAGACCGGCCGGGGCCTTCGTGATCAAGGGCGATGAGGTCTCCTGGCTGCCGGCCATCGATATCAACCGCGTGATCTTCATGGGGCAGGTCGTGCTGCTCGCCGCGATCCTGAGCTGGCGCTCGGTCGCGAAGATGCGCGCCAGACGCCGCTAAGCACCGAGCGCAGCCGGGCGCCCAAGGTCGGGCCGGGCTCGTCGTCGCCCGAGGCCGATGGCGTCAGCAGGCGCCGGTTCTCGGCCTCGCGCTGGACGTCCTTGAGACGCTGCCACATCACGTCTTCGTTCATGTACGGGTTCATCTTCAACCTCCTGTAACCGGCAATCTTCTTACAACAGTTAGTATAACCGATGTTGCAGCTTCTATGGTTATGGGTAAACTAAGCGTCGATGTCGGAACGGGAAACGGCGACCGGTGACCTCGGCCTGGTCCAGGCCTTCGTCAACACGCTCGACCTCATCCCGCGGACCGAGGAGCTCACCGACACCAACACGCTCAAGGGCTGGTTGGTTGCAAGGGGCCTGATGCAGGCCGGGGAGACGGTCGAAGAGTCAGACCTGAGGCACGCGACAGCCGTCAGGGAGGCCATGCGGAGCCTCATCGGCGGCAACACCGGGCTCCCCGTCTACCCGGTGGCCCTGGCCACCCTCAACGAGGCGGCGGGCCAGAGCCGGCTCCGGATGCGGTTCGGCCGCGGCGGCAAGCCTCGGCTGGAACCGGAAACGACCGGCGCCGTGGGCGCGATCGGGCGCCTGGTCGCGACCCTCTACTCGGCCATGCAGGACGAGGACTGGACGCGATTGAAGCTCTGCGGCTCAGACGCCTGCCGGTGGGCCTTCTACGACCGCTCCAAGAACCACTCGAGTCGCTGGTGCACGATGGCGTCCTGCGGCAACCGGGAAAAGGCGCGCCGCTTCAGGCAGAAGCGCGCACCTCGCGCATAGAAGCTCCGGTCCCACCGAACCTCACCGCGGTGATCTCGGCCAGGATGCCCAGCGCCGTCTCCTCCGCTCCCCGGCTCCCGAGGTCGAGCCCGATCGGGCCGTGCACGCGCGACAGCTGGGCTTCGGTGAAGCCTTCCTTGCGCAAGGCGTCGAAGCGGTTCTGGTTGGTCTTCCTGCTGCCGATCGCGCCGATGTAGCCCGCGTCCTTCTTCAGCACCGAGCGGAGCGCCGGCAGGTCGAACTTTGGGTCGTGGGTGAGGATGACGACGTAGGTCGAGTTGTCGACCGGGATCTTCGCCATCGCTTCGTCTGGCCACGCGAGGATCAATTCGTCCGCTTCCGGAAATCTCTCCTTGGTGGCGAACTTCGCCCGCGCGTCGACCACCGTGACGCGATAGCCCATCAGCTTGCCGAGCCTGTGCAGGGGGATCGCGATGTGGATCGCGCCGATGATCACGAGGTGTGCGGGCCGGCGGAACGGCTCGATGAAGAGATCGCCATCGCGCCGAGCGAGCTCCGTTCCGGGCGGCGTGCCCTTGGCGACTTCCGCCTCGCCGCTGACCAGGTTCGTCCGCAGCGTCGCGGGCTCGTTGCGATTGAGCATCTCGATGACCTGGCGCTGCGCGCGCGCAAGTGGCTGGATGAAGACCTCGATGTGTCCACCGCAGGCGAGCCCGACCTCGAAAGCGACGTCGTCGGCGACGCCGAACGCGGCGATCTTCGGCCGGCCGCTCTTCAAGACCTTCTGCGCCTCTTCGAAGACCGCGCCCTCGATGCACCCGTTCGACACCGAGCCCGCCATCTTGCCCGAGCGCGTGACCAGCATCTTGGAACCGAGAGGGCGCGGGCTCGAGCCCCACGTCTCGACAACGGTCGCGATCGCAATCTCCTCGCCCTCGCGAGTCCATTCGTTCAGCTCTGGGAGAAGATCCCTCATGTCCCCATCCGGCCCGGCGCTTCGCGCGGGGCCACCTTCCCCACACGGTGGGGAAGGGAATCCTTCCTGGCGTCGAGGCTTGCCAGGAGACGCCCGAGGTCGTCGAGCGCGTCGACGTTGTGAGCCGCCAGAAAGTCGTCGCAGTACGGCAGCGCGGCGGCCATGCCTCGCGTCAGCGGTTCATAGCCCTCCGAACCAAGCAGCGGGTTGAGCCAGATCAGGCGGTGCGACGAGCGGCGGAGATGGACGAGCTCGGAAGTCAGCTGGGCCGGGTCGCCGCGGTCCCAGCCATCGCTGATGATGATCACCACCGCGCCGTGCCCGAGCACGCGGCGCGCCCAGTGCCGGTTGAAGTCACCGAGGGCGTCACCGATGCGGGTGCCGCCGCTGAAGTCGTGGACGCGCTTGCTGACGGTGTCCAGGGCGCGGTCGAGGTCGCGCTGCCGCAGCATGCGCGTGATCCGCGTCAGGCGCGTTGAGAAAACGAAAGCCTCGAGGTCCTCGCGGCGTGCGATCGCGTGGGCGAAGATCATGAGCAGCCTCGAATAGCGCTCCATCGAGCCGCTCACATCACAGATCAGCACGAGCGGCCGCCGCCGCACCCGCGGCTTGCGGCGGAAGAGCGTCATCAGCTCGCCGCTGGAGCGGATCGCGTGGCGCGCCGAGCGGCGGAGGTCGATGCGGCCTGCTCGCGAGGGCCGCAGACGTCGCGTGCGCCTCTCGGCCACGCGCCAGGGCGCCTGCTCCAGCAGGCGTTTCACCTGTTCGGTCTCGGCCCAGGTCATCTCCTCGAAGTCCTTGTGGCGGAGGAGCTCCTCAGCGCTGTAACCGCTCGAAGAGGCGGGGAATTCGGTCGGGTTCTGCTCGCGGTTCATCTGCGAGGCGTGGAGGCCGAGCGCACTCGTCCAGACCTTCGCGCGCTCTGGGGAAAGCGGGAGCGCGCGGCTGCGGCCGGGGATCATGCCGGCCGACGCGCGGGGATCCGGCGGCGCCCAGAAGACGTCGAATGCGGCTTCGAACGTCGGGATGTCCTCCTTGCGGCTCACGAACACCGAGCGCAGGGCGTTGCGGAAGTCCTCCTCCTGCTTGAGGTCGATGTGGCCGAGGGCCCGTGTGGCGTCGGTCAGCCGCCGCGGACCGGCCTCGAGCCCGGCGTCGTGGAGCAGCCGCGCAAAGGCTCCGAGTCGCGGCAGAAGATCGGGAAGAACTTCAGGCACGACGCGCCTTGTCCACCAGCGCCGGCACCTGCTCGCGGACCCGCTCCAGGTCCTCCTGATATTTGAGCGCGGCCCCCATCGTCGCGCTGACGAGGCCGGCGTCGATGCGGGTCGCGCCGAGCGCCGCCAGCGAGCGCGCCCAGTCGAGCGTCTCGGCGACGCCGGGGACCTTGTACAGGTCCATCCCGCGCAGGCCCTGGACCAGGGCAGCCACCTCGCGCGCCAGCCCGTCGGCCGCCTCGGGGGCCCGCGCGCGCACGATCTCGACCTCCTTGTCGAGGTCGGGGTAGTCGATCCAGTGATAGAGGCAGCGGCGCTTGAGGGCGTCGTGCACCTCGCGCGTGCGGTTCGACGTGATGACCACGAACGGCACCTGTCGCGCCTTGATGGTGCCGATCTCGGGGATCGAAACCTGGAAGTCGGAGAGCAGCTCGAGAAGGAACGCTTCGAACTCCTCGTCCGAGCGGTCGATCTCGTCGATCAGCAGCACGGGCGGCGTCTCGTCGTCGTTGTCGATCGCGTCCAGCAGCGGGCGGCGCAGCAGGAACTCGGAGCTGAAGATCTCGCGCTCCGCGGCGTTGCGGTCCATCTTGCTGTTCGGGCCCTCTCCCATCAGCCGGATGTGCAGCAGCTGGCGCGGGTAGTTCCACTCGTAGACCGCATGCGCGAGGTCGATGCCTTCGTAGCACTGGAGCCGGATCAGGCGCGCGTCCAGCACCTCGGCCATGACCTTGGCAGCCTCGGTCTTGCCGACGCCGGCCTCGCCCTCGATGAAGAGCGGCTTCTGGAGCTGAAGGGAGAGGAAGATCGACGTCGCGAGTGCGCGGTCGCCGATGTAGCGCCGCTCGCGCAGCCGACTCTCGACGTCCTCGATCGTGGTCGGAGCGCTCACGGTGACAAAGGGTACGAGGTGGCCCGGTCAGCCGGGCCGAGCCACCCCGAAACTCTTACTTGCCTTCCGCCTGCTGGATCGCCCTCTTGGTCAGCACGCGAGCGAGATGTTTCTTGTACTCCGGGCTGGCGCGCAGGTCGCCGGCCGGGTCGAGGCCGTCCGATGCATGCTCCGCGGCTTCCTCCGGCTTGGCGCCCTTCTTCAGGGCGTCCTCAACGGCGGTCGCGCGGACCGGCGTCGGCCCGACGTTGGTGAGCCCGATCCGCCAGTCACCGTTGATCTTCTGGGCGGCGACACCGACGATCGCCCAGTCGAAGAGCCGGCGGCGGAACTTCATGTACTTGTGCGGCCCGTTGGCGACCGGAAAGACGACCTCGGTCACGATCTCCTCCGGACCGAGGGCGGTCGTGAAAAGGTCCTTGAAGAACTGGCGCGCCGGAATCGTGCGCTGGTTGGTGACGATCTCGGCG
The DNA here is from genome assembly GCA_036506195.1 of Candidatus Dormiibacterota bacterium. Taxonomy (GTDB): domain Bacteria; phylum Chloroflexota; class Dormibacteria; order Dormibacterales; family Dormibacteraceae; genus 40CM-4-65-16. The sequence goes on along the minus strand of DASXSD010000062.1, from coordinate 4,672 downwards.
TCGAGCATCAGGGCCAGCGTCGGGTAGTCGCCCGCCGCGTCGGCGTGCGCGATCACACCGCCCATGGTGCCCATGTTGCGGACCTGGTTATCGCCGACCTCGCCGGCGACCTCGGCCAGGAGCGGGAGCTTGTCCTTGACGACGGAGCTGTTCTGGATCGTCACGTGTCGCACCAGCGCGCCGATCCGCAGCTTGTGCCCGTCTTCTCTGATGTGGTCGAGGTCCTTGATGTCGTTGATGTCGACGAGCGCCGTCGGCTGCGCGAGGCGAAGCCGCATGAGCGGGATCAGGCTGTGTCCGCCCGCCAGGACCTTGGCATCCTCGCCGAACTTGTTGAGCAGCTTGGCCGCCTCCTCCACCGAGGAGGCGCGAGCGTATTCGAAAGCGGCTGGTATCACTGGCGTGCCTCCTTCATCTGCTTCCACAGACGGTCAGGGCTGGCCGGCATGTCGACGTGCTTGATGCCTAGCGGGCTGAGCGCATCGCAGACGGCGTTGATGACCGCGGCGCTGGCCGCGATCGTCCCCGCCTCGCCAATGCCCTTCACGCCGAGGTCGTTGGTGGGACTCGGAGTGACGGTGTGGTCGAGGTCCATGATCGGGATCTCTCCCATCCCCGGGATGTTGTAGTCGAGCAGGGTGCCCGTCTTGAGCTGGCCGGTCTCGTCGTCGTAGACGACCTCCTCGAAGAGCGCCTGCGCGATCGCCTGGGCCACGCCGCCGTGGATCTGGCCGTCGACGATCATCGGGTTGATGATGTTTCCGCAGTCGTCGACCGCGACGTACTTCTGGAGCTGCACGCTGCCGGTCTCGGCGTCGATCTCGACCACGGCGATGTGCGCGCCGAAGGGCCAGACCAGGTTGGGTGGGTCGAAGTACGCCACCGCCTCGAGGCCCTGCTCCATGCCTTCCGGAAGACTCATGCCGTAGCTTGCGAACGCGACCTCGCCGAAGGCCTTCGCCTTGTCCGGCGAGCCTTTGACGTGGAAGCTGCCGTTCTCGTAGACGACGTCCTCCTCCGCCGCCTCCAGCATGTGCGCGGCCAGCTTCTTGCCCTTGTCGATCACCTTGCCCACGGCCTTGCTCACCGCGACGCCTCCGACGGCAAGGCTGCGGCTGCCGTATGTGCCGTACCCGAACGAGGTGCCCTCGGCCGTGTCGCCGTGGCGTATCTCGATGTTTTCGATCGGCACGCCGAGCTGGTCGGCGACGATCTGGCTGAACGTCGTCTCGTGGCCCTGGCCGTGCGCGTGGGTGCCCGTGTAGACAAGCACAGATCCGGTGGGCACGACGCGCACCTGCGCCGACTCGACCAGCGCGATGCCTCCGGTCGCCGGCGCGGTCGCGGCGCTGGGCCCGAAGCCGCAGAGCTCAATCCAGGTCGACAGGCCGATCCCGATGTACTTGCCCTGCTTGCGGCCCTCGGCCTGCTTCTTGCGCAGCTCGTCGTAGCCGGCGAGCTTCAGCGCGACGTCGAGTGATTTCTCGTAGTCGCCCGAGTCGACGACCAGCCCGAAGTTCTGCGTGTACGGAAAATCGCCAGGCTGGATGAAGTTCTTCTTGCGGATCTCGACGGGATCCATCTTCAGCTCGTCGGCCACGAGGTCGACCATGCGCTCGACCAGGTGCGTCGCCTCGGGCCGTCCCGCTCCGCGGTACGGGTCGGTCGGCACGCGATTCGTGAGGATGCCGATCGTGCGCGCCGAGATGCCGCCCTTCCACTTGTAGGCGCCTCCGGCCATCAGGCAGGCGCACGCCTGGAAAGCGCTGAACGTGCCGCAGTACGCGCCGACGTCGAGGTGCTGCGTCATACGCATGGCGAGCAGCGTGCCGTCGTTCTTGGCCGCCACCTCCACGTCGTAGAACTGGCCGCGACCGTGGGTCGCGTTCTGGATCGATTCGGTTCGAGTCTCGATCCACTTGACCGGACGGTCGGCGATCCGCGAGAGCGCGGGCACCAGGTAGTCCTCGGGATACGGGCTGATCTTGCTGCCGAACCCACCACCGACGTCGGGTGAGATGACTCGGACCTGGCTCTCCTTCAGCCCCATCGCGCCGGAGACGAAAAGCCGGATGAAGTGCGGGTTCTGGCTCGACATCCAGATCGTCAGCTTCTTGTCGAAGCCCTCGTACTCGGCCATCACGCCGCGTGGCTCCATCGGCACGGGCGCCAGACGGTTCTGCAGGATCCGCTGCTTGACGACGGTGTCCGCTTCCTGGAACGCGGCCTCGGTCACCTCAGGGCCTGTGTAGGTGAGGTCCCAGCAGAGGTTGTCGGGGCCGTCCTCGTGGACCTTCGGGCTTCCGTCTGCGAGCGCTTTCTCGAGGTCCATGACCGCCGGGAGCTCGGCGTAGTCGACCTGGATCATGTTGGCGGCGTCGCTCGCCTGACCTTTCGTGTCCGCCAGCACCACGGCCACGATCTCGCCCTGGTAGCAGACCTCCTTCTCGGCGATCGGGAAGCGCTCAGGGATGTATTTCTTTTCGGCGACGAACGCGGGCGCCGCGGGATGCGTGCCGGCGAGCTGGCCCTTGAAGTCGCGCGCTGTGTAAACCCCGACCACGCCTGGTGCTTTGCTCGCGTCGGTGACGTCGATGCTCTTGATGCGCGCGTGCGCGTGAGGGCTGCGGACAAAGGCCGCGTACGCGGTGCCCTGGCGCGCGAAATCGTCGATGTAATGGCCGTGGCCGGTGATCAGCCGCGGGTCTTCGCGGCGATGGATCTTGGCACCGACAAGCTGGGTGACAGCCATGTCAGTTTCCTCCCGCGGCGACTGTCGTCTTCTTCGCCTGCGTGCCGCTCATGGTCTTGGCAGCTGTCTGCACGGCCTTGATGATGTTCACGTAGCCCGTACACCGGCAGAGGTTTCCCTCGAGTCCCTTGCGGATCTCGTCCTCGGTCGGGTTCGGGTTCTGCGAGAGGAGGTAGGCGGCGGCCATGATGAACCCCGGCGTGCAGTAGCCACACTGAAGGCCGTGCTCGTCCCAGAAGGCCTGCTGGATCGGGTGCAGCTCGCCGTCCTTGGCCATGCCCTCGATCGTGGTCAGGTTCTTGCCCTCGGCCTGGACGGCGAACATCGTGCAGCTCTTGACCGCTTTGCCGTCGACCAGGATGGTGCACGCCCCGCACTGGCTGGTGTCGCAGCCGATGTGGGTGCCGGTGAGCCCCAGGTTGTCCCGCAGGTAATGCACGAGCAGCAGGCGAGGCTCGACCTCATGCTCGTGCCGCCGGCCATTGACGGAAGTCGCGACCTTCTGCTTCATACAGACCTCCTAACCCTCACAGGCGGCGCGCGGCGGCGGCGCCGCGCGTTCAACGAACCCTGTCCCCAGAAAGAACCCCTCTATTGCGCTACTTTTAGGCGGGAAATGCAACTGGAGAATTCGTTTTCGGTCAGCGCCCCTCCAGATACCGTGTTCGCCTACCTGCTCGACATCAACAAGGTCGTCGGCTGCGTGCCCGGGGCCGAGCTCTCGGAGGTGGTCGACGAGAGCACCTTCAAGGGCAGGGTGAAGGTCAAAGTCGGGCCGATCACGGTCGCCTACAACGGGACAGCAAGGATCGCGGACCGCAACGACGCCGAGCGGAGCGCCACGCTCTCCGCCGAGGGACGGGAGACCACGGGGCCGGGCTCCGCGCGGGCCACCGCCCAGATGCACGTCCAGACGGCGGGCGAGGGCTCGATGGTCACCATCACCACCGACTACCACGTGGCCGGACGGGTCGCTCAGTTCGGGCGGGGCGTGATGGAGGACGTCTCCAAACGGCTGATCCACGAGATGGCCAGCTGCATCCAGGCCAACCTCGAAGCAGACGAGCCCGCCAAAGTAGACGACGTGACGGCCGCGGCGGCTCGATCTTCGGCGCCTGCAGCTCCTCAGACCGCCAAACCGGTCAGCGCGTTCGCGCTGTTCTGGCACCTCGTCAAGGTGCGGTTCGCCAGGCTGTTTGGTCGGTCAACGTAGGTTCCGCCGCGAGCCCCTCCGGCCGGCTTCGCCGGCCACCTCCCGGGGAGGAGTTAATACCTAGCCGAGAAAGACCGCCAGCATCAGGTCGCGGTTGACCCAGATGTTGGGCTGCGTCCAGCTCTTGCCCTGGACGCCGAAGATGGTGACCGTCACGTCCATCATCGAAAAGAACCGCGATTTCATGAGGATCTCGGTGTGCATCGCGGGCTCGGTCGCGGCAGGAAACTCCGCCGCCCCCGTGACCATGAATGTCGCGGCCTGGAACATGACGTAGCGCCGGACCATATCGGCGACCAGGTCGGGCGGCGGCGGCTCGGGCTCGATCGACCGGATGCCGCCGATGAAGTTCTTGTTGAAGAGGCCCTCGGGCACGCCGCTCAAAGGGACCGCTCCCGGGAGCAGAGGCTCGGCGCTCACGTTGCGCATGTGGAAGAGCGGCTCGGGGTCGTTGATGGTCTCGCGGAGGCGGCCGCCGCGGACCTGAATCTCGGCCGTCAGTCGCTCGTACGCGGTCAGCACGTCCACCTTGCTCCAGGAGAGGTTGGCGCCGATCGATCCCGCCGTCTGCCCTGACATCAAGCGGGGAGGATAACAACCTGGCCCCGAGTCTCAACGCAGAATTGCGGGATGCGGCTCGAGGATGCCCGCGCTCGGATCGTCGAACGAGCGGAGCTCAACGCCTTCATCTCGGTCTCCTTGGAGAC
>DASXSD010000061.1:0-1624 GCA_036506195.1 Candidatus Dormiibacterota bacterium | reverse complement strand
ACCCATGGTCCGGCGTGGTGGCGCTGGGGCGGACTCCGAGGAGGTGGGTACGGTCGCCGAGACGGAGGACGAGCGCACTGCGAGATTCGAGCGGGACGCGCTCCAGTACCTCGACCAGCTCTATTCCGCCGCGCTGCGGATGACCCGCAACCCCGCGGACGCCGAGGACCTGGTCCAGGAGACTTACGCGAAGGCCTACGGGTCGTTTCACCAGTTCCAAGAGGGCACGAATCTCAAGGCCTGGCTTTACCGGATCCTGACGAATACCTTCATCAACTCCTACCGCAAGCGGCAGCGCGAGCCGCAGCAGAGCGGGACGGAGGAGATCGAGGACTGGCAGCTTGCCCGTGCGTCGACTCACACTTCCGCCGGTCTGAAGTCGGCCGAAGCCGAAGCGCTGGAGCATCTGCCCGACTCCGATGTGAAGACTGCACTCCAGACGATCCCCGAGGAATTCCGGATCGCGGTCTATCTGGCCGACGTCGAGGGGTTCGCGTACCGGGAAATCGCCGAAATCATGGGCACCCCGATCGGCACTGTCATGTCGCGGTTGCATCGCGGCCGGCGCCAGCTCCGGCAGCTGCTCGAGGGATACGCACGCGAGCGCGGCATGGTGCCCGCCGATGCAGGAAAGGACGCGGGCGCATGAGCGAGCGGCGGCAGGTGAACTCTCCGGACAGCGGGCGGTGGCCCATGGCCGGGCGAGACCGTGGCGAGGTGGGGGCATGAGCTGCGGAAAGCCGCACGAGGTTCCGTGCAGCGAGGTTCTCGACGCGGTGTACGAGTATCTCGATAACGAGATACCGGACCCAGGCCGATGCGCCCAGATCAAGGTGCACCTCGACGAGTGCGGGCCTTGCCTGGAGAAGTACGGGCTCGAGCAGATCGTGAAGCAGCTCGTCCAGCGCAGCTGCGGTCACGACGAAGTGCCGCCCGGCTTGCGCGGCAAGGTGCTCGCCAGGATCCGAGAGGTCAGGGTCACGGTCGAGATCGACTCGCCCGAGAGGTAGCAGGCGCCGCTGCACTAGATCCTCGCCGGCTGCGGGGCTCCAGTGGCACCGTTGGTCACGTTCACTTGCTCGGCGCAGCACAGCGCGCACCCAACCTCCACGCACTGGCACGCCGTACGCCATGTTCAGATGCCGCGATGCGGCGCCTTGTATGTCTCGGCATCGCCACCGTGCGGGCATCCGTCCGGCGTCGACCTGATCTCTGGGCGTGGGTAAAGCGGGTTACGTAGTGTGACCGAAGTTCGCGGAACGGGTTGGCGTACCAGGACCGTACCGCGATCATGTGGGGTAGTCCTCGCACCCATGCGGAAGGTTGCGTCCATGCCGGTCGGCCGAATTCCTCGTTCGAAGTCACGACCGCGCACGTCGAAGCGACGCTTCAGCCGCCGGGCACGGACGCTGCTGATGATCGGTCTGGCAACGGCGACGGTCACGGCGGTCGGCCTGGCCGCCGACGTGATGAACGTGTCGGCTGACATCCGCCTGGCGCTCGTCCTCATCGCCGCCGTGATCGCCGGCATCGCAGCCGTCCTCATCGAAGGCCTTGTGTCGACGCCGACCCCAGCCGATGGTGTCGAGCAGCTCCCAGACTCCGACGCTGCGGCGGTCTCGGT
>DASXSD010000060.1:0-2273 GCA_036506195.1 Candidatus Dormiibacterota bacterium | reverse complement strand
TGGGCGATGTCAATGTGCTGGCCCTCGGCGAGGGCGAGCTCGCCCACCTTCGCGGGCGGCTCATCTCGTATGTGCCCCAGGACCCCGCTGCGGCTCTCAACCCTGCCCTGCGCATCGGCACTCAGCTGCGCGAGATTCTGGAAGCGCACAACTTCGGTGCTGGGGGCGATGCTCGCCGGGCTCGGGTCCTCGAGATGATGCGAGAGGTCGCCTTGCCTGACAACGACGCGTTCCTCAAGCGCTACCCGCATGAGCTGTCGGGCGGCCAGCAGCAGCGGGTGGGACTCGCGATCGCGTTCGCATGCCGGCCGCGCGTGATCGTACTCGACGAGCCGACCACGGGACTCGACGTGACTACGCAGGCGCACGTGCTCGAGACAGTGCGCGACCTCGCCACAACGCATGGCGTGGCAGCGCTTTATGTCAGCCACGACCTGGCGGTCGTTGGCACGCTGGCCACCCGCGTCGCGGTCATGTACTCCGGCCGGATCGTGGAGTTGGGGCCGGTCCTGGACCTGTTCCGGGCCGCGGCTCACCCCTATACGCAGAGGCTGATCTTTGCGATCCCTCACCTGACCGGTGGACGCGAGCTCGTTGGCATCGGTGGCCGGGCCCCGTCGCCGGGCCGCCGGCCGCCGGGCTGCGCGTTCGCGCCGCGCTGCAGCTTCGCGCAGGAGCGCTGCACCATGTCGGTACCTGAGCTGCGGCCGATCGCAGTCGGTCACCAGGTGCGGTGCGTACGAGCGGAGGAGGTCCGCGGCCAGATGCTCCGCCGCGGCACGGATGGCGCTCGGGCGGATCGCGCCCTAGGCGCGCCGATCCTGGTGTTGTCCGACGTGAGCGCCGGTTATCGCCGTCGTGCCGTCGTCCAGGACATCAACCTCGAGCTTGCCCGCCAGGAGTGCCTCGCGTTGGTCGGCGAGTCGGGATCGGGCAAAACCACGCTCGCCCGCTCGGTGGCCGGGTTGCACAGCCAGCGTGGGGGTCAGATCACGCTCAACGGCGCGCCGCTCGCCACCTCGGCGCGGAACCGCACGCGCGAGCACCGGCGGATGATCCAGTATGTCTTCCAGAATCCGTACGGCTCGCTCAACCCGCGCCGCACGATCGGGCACATCATCCGCCAACCGCTGGAGATCTTCGGCCGCTTGAAGGGAGCCGAAGCCGACAGGAAGGTGGCGGAGATGCTGGACCGTGTCTCCCTCACAGCCGCCTACGCGGACCGCTTCCCAGACCAGCTGTCCGGAGGCGAGCGCCAGCGTGTGGCCATTGCAAGGGCACTCGTTTGTGAGCCGTCGGTGCTTGTCTGCGACGAGGTCACGTCGGCCCTGGATGTGAGCGTGCAGGCTGCGATCGTCGAGCTGCTGGCATCTCTCCAGCGCGACCTCGGCCTGTCGATGCTTTTCGTGACCCACAACCTGCCCCTCGTCCGATCCATCGCGCAGCGCGTCGCCGTGATGAGCGAGGGCCGGATCGTCGAGCTGGGTTCAGTCGAACAGATCCTCGAGTCTCCGACGAACCCGTACACGAAAAGCCTGCTGGCTGACACGCCCTCGCTCGAGGTCGCGCTGACCGCAGCCAGGTCGAGCTAGGACGGCGAAGCACCCTCCATGAACTGGGAGGCGTTCGTCACCTGCGCGCTGACCGGCGCGGGCGACACAACTGGCCGCAGCGACCTGGTGCCGATCACACCGCAGCAGATCGCCGATTCGGCCCTCGAGGCCGCCGCCGCGGGTGCGGCTGTCGTGCACATCCACGTTCGCGACCCGCTTACCGGCAAGGGCTCTCGCGACCCGAAGCTCTTCCGCGAGGTGGTCGAGCGCGTGCGCGCCTCGGGCGTCAACGTCGTGCTCAACCTCACGGCCGGCATGGGCGGAGACCTCGTGCTCGGCGGCGATGAGAATCCTCTGCCGCCCGCTCGCGAGGGCACAGACATGGCTGGTGCCGCGGAGCGCCTCTCTCATGTTGAGGAACTGCTGCCAGAGATCTGCACCATCGACTGCGGCACGATGAACTTTGCGGCCGGCGGCGACTACGTGATGACCAACACGCCGGCGATGATTCGAGCGATGGCGGCCAGGGTCCAGGCCGCCGGAGTCCGCCCCGAGCTGGAGGTTTTCGACACTGGCCACCTGGTCATGGTCAAGGAGCTGATCGAGCAAGGCCTGATCGACGACCCGCCACTCATCCAGCTCTGCATGGGCATCCCTTACGGCGCGCCAGACGACCCCATCACTCTGATGAGCATGGTCGCGCAACTGCCGCCCGGGGCC
>DASXSD010000059.1:0-19648 GCA_036506195.1 Candidatus Dormiibacterota bacterium | reverse complement strand
CCGCGCGAAGTCCCTGGCCTGGCGGGCCGCTTCGCGCTCCTCGATAAGTCTCTCGACCTCCGCGGCCAGTCCTGGCTCCTCGACGCGGATGACGTCGAGGTGCGCGTCGACGTCGTCCAACAGCCCGAGCAGCGCAGACCTGTTGAGGCTGCCGACACGTCCGGCGTCCAGCGCGGCGTTGGCCTCGCGGATGTGGTCGAAGACCAGGCCGACGCCATGCGGCAGGTTGAGGTCGTCGTCGAGCGCCTCGCGGTAGGCGGCGCGCACGTCGGCTGTCCCTTGCGCGAGGCCGGCGTCGTCGGAAAGCGCCGGCTGCGTCCGGTCGACTCGGTCGGAGAACTCCCGGAGGCGGCGCACCTGCTCGGTGGCCGAGTGGAGCGCCTCGGCGCTGAGCCGCACGCGCGAGCGGTAATGGGCATTGGCGATGAGGAAAAAGCGAATCGCCAGCGGATCGTGTCCCGCCGCGACGAGATCGCGGAGCGTCGTGAACCCGCCGGCGCTCTTCGACATCTTCTCGCCCGTGGCGTCGGAGAGAAATTCCGAGTGCAGCCAGACGCGTGAGAACTGCTTGTGGTTCGCCGCCTCAGACTGCGCGATCTCGTTCTCGTGGTGCGGAAACGTGAGATCGACGCCGCCCGCGTGGATGTCCAGCGTGTCGCCGAGGTAGCGCTTGCTCATCGCCGAGCATTCGATGTGCCATCCGGGGCGGCCCCGGCCGAAGGGCGCGTCCCACACCGCGCCGAGCTCCACGTCGCCAGGCTGCGGCTTTTTCCAGAGGGCGAAGTCGCTGACCGACTCCTTGTCGTACTTGTCGGTGGCGACTCGCGCGCCCGCCTTGAGACCGGCGCGGTCGAGGTGGGACAGCGCGCCGTAGGTGGGGAAGCTCGTGATCCGGAAGTACACGTCACTGTCCGCGACATACGCGTTGCCGTTCTCGAGGAGGGTGGAGATCATGGCGACCATCTCGGGGATGTGCTCGGTCGCGCGTGGATAGTGCTCCGCCCGCTCCGCCCGCAGCGTCGCCATGTCCTCGAAAAATGCGGCTGCGTAGGGCGCGACGTACTCGGCGATCGTGGTCCCCGCATGCATGGCCTGGTCGAGGATCCGGTCGTCGATGTCGGTCAGGTTCATGACATGCGTGACCCGATACCCGGCGACGCGCAGGTGCCGGCGAACGAGGTCGTAGAACAGGAACGCGCGCAGGTTGCCGACGTGGGCGTAGTTCCAGACGGTGGGGCCGCACGTGTACATGCGCACGCGGCCTTCCTCGAGCGGCTCGAAATCCTCCTTCAGTCCGGTGAGAGTGTTGTGGAGCCGAAGTGTCATTCTTCTTCTATCGTCGCCACGGCCTGCGCGGCGATGCCGGTTCCCTGGCCGAGCGCGCCGAGGCCTTCCGGCGATTTGCCCTTCACGTTCACATCGACCGTGCCCAGCCGGCTGGCGAGGTTCGTGCTCATGGCCGCGAGATGCGAGTGCAGTCGCGGCTCCTGCGCAATCACGATGCAGTCGACGTTGACCACGCGGTAGCCCGCCTCGCTCAGCATGGCGACCGACCTCTCGAGGAGGCGGAGACTGGATGCGTCCTTGAACTCGGGATCGTCGGCTGGAAAGTGCGTGCCGATGTCACCCAGGCCCGCAGCGCCGAGCAGCGCGTCGATCACTGCGTGCGTGAGCACGTCGGCGTCTGAGTAGCCGTCCAGGCCGGTCGGATGCTCGATGCGTACACCGCCGAGCACGAGCGGGCGCCCCGCCGCGAGCGGGTGGACGTCGTAGCCGATGCCGACTCTCACCGGCCTACTGTCTCGTGCTCCCGGATCAGGGCCTCCACCACCTCGAGGTCTTCCGGCGTCGTGAGCTTGATGTTCGCCGGCTCGCCCGGGACGACGGTCACCACGTGGCCGGTGGCCGCGACGAGCTGGGCGTCGTCGTCTCCGACCAGCCCCGCGTCCGCGGCCTCGCGATGAGCGCGGGCCAGAAGCTCATAGGCGAAGCCCTGCGGCGTCTGGGCGAGCACGATCAGCGAGCGGTCGAGGCTCTCGACCAGTCGATTCCCCTCGACACGCTTGACGGCGTCCCTCGGCGAGATCGCAGGGAAGGCCGCTCCCGACTCCATCGCCGCCGCCAGAACCCGGCGCACCAACGTCGCCGTGGCGAGCGGGCGGGCCGCATCGTGCACAAGCACGTAGTCGCAATCTCCGAGCGCCGCGAGGCCCGCCCGGACGGAGTCCTGCCGGCTCTCGCCTCCCGCCTTGACGACCACAGGCTTGCGCGGGTGCAGCGCCTCGACCTCGCGCTCGGCGAACTCGAGGCGGCTCGGCGGCCCAACGACCACGATGCGGTCGATCTCGTCGAGCGCGAGGAAGAGCTCGAGGACACGCGCCAGCGTCGTGCGTCCGTTCAGGCGGACGAGCGCCTTGCTGCCGCGGCCGAGTCGCGAGCCGGTGCCTGCGGCGGCGACGATCGCGCCCACGGTCAGCGTGCTCAAGCCGTCTCCTCGCGGGCCTTGACGCGGGTTGGCCGCCTGGAATCCGCGCCGGCCGGCTCGGCGAAGATCATCCGTCCGGCCGAGGTCTGAATCACCGACGTCACTACCGCGGTGATGGTCTGGTTCAGCAGGCGGCGGCCATTCTGGATGACGACCATGGTTCCGTCGTCGAGGCTGCCCACGCCCTGGCCTGGCTCTTTGCCCTCTCGGGCCACGGTGACCACGATCTCCTCGCCCGGAATTGCCACCGGGCGCATCGCCTGCGCCAGCTCGTTGAGGTTCAGCACCGCGACCCCCTCGAGCCGTGAGATCCGGTTGAGGTTGAAGTCGTTGGTCATGATCGCCCAGCCCTTGCGCTTGGCGGTGCGCACGAGGTGGGCGTCGATGTCGCCGGTGGGAGGCGTCTCGTCCTCGGTGACCTGGAGGTTGATCGAAGGCTCCTTCTGCATGTCGGTCAGGACGTCGAGGCCGCGCCGCCCGCGGCGCCGGCGCGTGACGTCGGCCGAGTCGGCGACCATCTGCAGCTCGCGCAACACCGAGCTGAGGATCACGAGCGGCATGTCCAAGAAACCGGTCTTGGCGATGTCGAGGATGCGGCCATCGATGATGACCGAGGTGTCGAGCAGGACCGCGGGCACTCGATGGGCGTCGCCGTCCCGATTGCCGCCGCCGAAAAAGAGCGCGGTCAGCTCCGCACGCCGCGTGAGGCCGACAGACGCGCCCTGGGCCGCGAGCAGCAGGGCCAGCACCGAAGAGAGCGCATATCCATAAGGAAGGTCACGGACGAAGACTCCGATCAACACGGCGATGACCAGGCCGACGATCATGCCCAGGAGTCCGCTCAGCAGGTCGGGTAGCGGGGTGCTCGTCAGCCGGAAGTTGACCCTGCGCCAACCTCCGAGCACGTACGGGGTGCCGAGGTAGGCAAAGATCAGCCCTTCCAGGGTGGTCAGCCCGATGATCGCCCAGCCCGGGTGTGCGTTCGGCACACCCCGGACCATGAAATAACCGAGCACGAAACCGCCGATCACCCCGAGACCCGCCCCTGCCCATCGGGCGAGATACTCGGAACGCTTCAAGGGTTACCTCCTCAAGAGACCGAAAGCCCGGCCTCCTTTATGAATACGCCGGACTGGATGGGTGAAGAAAAGGCGGCGGAGACGGCCTCCGCCAGGGTCCGGACCTCGACGATCTCGAGGCCCGAGGGCCGGCCGGCTCGCGAGCCCGCCGGAATCAATGCGCGCGTCAGGCCGTGGCGCGCCGCCTCCACCAGGCGGCGCTCGAGGTGGCCGACGCGGCGCACTTCGCCCGACAATCCCAGCTCTCCGATGACGAGCAGGCCGTCCGGCATTGGCCTGTTCTTCTCGTTGCTTACGATCGACAGGGCGAGACCGAGGTCGGCGGCGGGCTCCGTGATCCGGATTCCGCCGGCGACGCTGACGAAGACATCCTTGCTGGCAAACGAGAGATCCTTCACCCGCCGTTCCAGCACCGCGAGGATCATGTGGAGGCGGTTCACGTCGAAACCGTTCGCAACTCGTCGCAGCGGATGGTTCTGCGTCGAGTTGACGAGACTCTGCACCTCGACCAGGAGCGGCCGCGTGCCCTCGAGGACCGAGACGATGACGGTGCCAGGGGCGCTCGGCGCCGCGGACGCAAGGATGGCGGCGGAGGGGTCGGGCACCTCTTCCAGGCCAAGCTCACCCATGGCGAAGACGCCGATCTCCTCGGCCGAGCCGAAGCGGTTCTTGGTCGCCCTGAGGAGCCGCAGCTCCTGGCGGCGGTCGCCCTCGAGGTACAGCACGGTGTCAACGATATGCTCCAGGACCCTGGGTCCGGCTATCGAACCCTCCTTCGTGACGTGCCCCACGAGGAACACCGGCACGTTGATCTCCTTGGCCAGTCGCATCAGCCGGGCCGCGGACTCCCGGACCTGGGTGACGCTGCCGGCGCTGCCCTCAAAGCCGGCGTCGGTCACGGTCTGGATGGAGTCGATGATGGCGAGCTGCGGCGCCTCGGCCCGGATCGCCTCGCAGATGGCGTCGAGGTCGTTCTCGGCCAGGAGCAGGATGCCCGGCTCGAGTGCGCTCAAGCGCTCGGCGCGCATTCTGACCTGCTGGCCCGACTCCTCACCGGAGACGTAGAGGACCTTGCCGCGCCTCGCGACCTGTGCGGCGGCGTGCATCAGAAGCGTTGACTTGCCGACGCCCGGCTCGCCACCAATCAGGACGAGGCTGCCGGCGACGATGCCACCGCCGAGGACGCGGTTGAGCTCGCCCCAGGCAAGGCGCGTACGCGGGGCGTCCTCGGCCGCGATTTCGCTGAGCCGCTGGGCGCGCGCCGGTTGCAGCGGTCGTGTCCGCGAATCCTTCGTCGCCTTGCGGACCTGGAACTCCTGGAGCGTGTTCCAGGCCCGGCAGTGCGGGCATTGGCCGGCCCAGCGGAGGCTCTCGCCGCCGCACTCGGTGCAAACGAAGGTGATCGTCGACTTGGGCATGGGGAGACTGTGAGTCCATGATCGGGGTTTTGGCAAGGCGGCCCGTAGCCTTTTTACCGGGCCAGAAGTTTTATCTCTTGGACGTAACGGCGCCGCCCTGACCTACCCCCGGGGCGGCGTCACCTCCACGGACGCGAAGCGCCCCTGGCCGGAGGTGGCGTTGCCCTTAGAGATATCCTCGCTTCGTGGACGCTTCGATCTCCATCGATCGCATCCGCGAGGCGGCCGAGGTCATCGATCCGGCCTTCCTCCACTCGCCGCAGTACGACTGCGAGCCGCTAAGCCGCCGCCTCGGAGTCGCCACCGTTCTCAAGGTCGAGTCGCTGAATCCAATCCGGTCGTTCAAGGGCCGCGGCGCCGACTACCTCCTGCATCGACTCGTCGCGACCGATCAAGGGTTTGCGTGCGCATCGGCCGGCAACTTCGGTCAGGGCATGGCGTACGCGTGCCGCAAGCGCGGAGTCAAGGTGACCGTGTTTGCGGCGCGTGGGGCGAACCCATTGAAGATCCAGCGGATGCGCGACCTCGGGGCGACGGTGGAGCTCCAGGGCGACGACTTCGACCAGGCGAAGGACGCCGCCAAGCAGCACGCGAGAAAGGCCGGCCAGATCTACATCGAGGACGGCCGCCTCGGGGGAATCGCGGAGGGCGCCGGCACGATGGCGATCGAGCTCACCGAGCGCGAGAAGCTCGATGCAATCTTCGTTCCGCTCGGAAATGGCTCGCTTGTCAACGGGGTAGGGACGTGGATAAAGCACGCCTCGCCCAGCACCAAGGTGATCGCGGTCTGCGCGGAAGGCGCTCCGTCGATGGCGCAGTCGTGGAAGCAACGCAGGCCGGTCGACGCGCCCAGCAAGACCATCGCCGACGGTATCGCGGTCCGCGTCCCGGTGCCGGAGGCGGTCGAGATCATGGCGCACACCGTCGACCAGATGGAGCTCGTGAGCGACGAGGAGATGTTGAGCGCCATGCGCCACCTGATGGCGGAGGCGGGACTCGTGGTCGAGCCGGCGGGCGCGGCCGGCGTGGCCGCGATCGCGAAGCGGGCGCGGGACTTCGAGGGTGGTCGTTTGGCAACGATCCTGACCGGAGGCAACCTGACCGAACAGCAGCTCCGGGAGTGGCTCCGTCTCTAACCCCGGCGTTCGAGGTCGGCGAGGTGGTCGAGCGCGGCAAGCGGTCCGTACTGGTCGAACACGTCCGGCACGGCCTCCTTGAGGTTTCCCTGGAGCTGCCCCGCCAGCTGGGCGCGCAGGTCGACCGGGAGGTCGAGTCGCCGGCGCGCGTATGACGCCACGAGCCGGCGCAGGTCCGGATCCAGCCGGCGAAGCGTCAGCTCCGCCGGAGTCGCAGGCGCGACCGCGGCCGGCGCCGGCGCCGGTGTGCCAGGCGGCGGCGGTGGGGCTGCTCCTCCCGACGCTGGCGGCGCATCAGACGGCCGGCCGCCCGGAAGCTGCCACAGCCACACGTAGTCCGAGTCCTTGACAACGACGGTTCCCGCCGCAAGGTCGCCCAGGCGCTTGCCTCTGCCATTGATGAAGAGGACGACGAGCCCCACCCCGTACGCATACGGCAGGAAGTCGATGATGCGGACCACGTTGCGGATGCCGGCCTGGACAAAGGTCATTGGCTCCCCGCGGTCGCCGACCGCGCGAAGGCGGAACACCTTCTTGCCGACGGTCTGTCCGCGCCAGAAGGCCTCGCACGCCCAGAAATAGCCGAAGACGACGACAAAGCTGCCGATGATGGCCATCAGGTCCGCGACGGTGCCTGCGCCAGCGGCGTCGATCGCGAGCGCGGCGAAATAGAGTCCGCCGAGAACGCCGACCAGGATCAGCAGGTCGAGCAGGTTGGCGATCCCCCGTGTCGCCAGACCCGCAACCTGGTATTCGAACGACACGCGCTCGGGCGTGGCGACGACGAGCTCGCTGTCAGGCAGGGGTTCGTGCATCTCTGAGCTATTCTGCGGCGCATGCGATGGGAGCGAATCGCGAAAGCGTTTGGCGTCGCACAGCTCGCGCTGCTCATCGCCGCATCGCCGGCCTACGCGCGCTCGCCGGTGGCGCCGGCTCACCTTCCCTCGGTCTTCGTCCGGACGACCGACGCCATCAGCGACTTGCCCCTCGTGGGCGCGGAGGTGGTGGTGACCTTCATCGAGGGAGACCCCGACCACCCGGTGGTGGTCGGCCCCGTGTACAACGGCCGCACCAACGGAGGCGGGTTCGTGCTGTTCAAGGGCCTGCCTGAAGGCGACTACATCGTCTCCGTCAGCGCCGATGGACATGTCCAGTTCGGCGACGGCGCCCACGGCGATCGCCCGCCGCTCGGCGCCCATATCGTCGTCTCCTACGGCCGTGGCGGCGGAGGCGCCGGCGATCAACGGGCCCACCTTCGCCTGCGCCTGCTCCCCCTCTCATGCCGGGACTGCGGATGAGGGCGGATGACTTCGTCGCCACCAGGCGCGACGACTGGAACCGGCTGGAAGATCTCCTCGCCCGAGCCGGGGGAGGCCGTATGAACGCGCTCACCCCTGCGCAGGTGCTCACGATGACCGCGCTCTACCGACGCGCGACCGCCGACCTGGCGCGCGCGCAGCGCGACTGGCCCGGCGAGCCCGTGCATCGCTACCTGAACGGCCTGGTCGCGCGTGGGCACGGCGTTGTCTATCGCCGCGGCGGCGAGATCTGGAAACGCATCCGCCGCTTCTACGTGGGGACGCTGCCCCAGACGTTTCGCGCGTCCTGGCCCTACCTCTTGGCCGCGGGCGCGCTCCTGTTCGTGCCCGCGATCGTCAGCTTCTTCGTCGTGCTCGCCAACCCGGACGCGGCCTACGCGATCGCCGACCCGAGGCTCATCGAGCGCGTCCATCGTCACGAGCTGTGGACGCAAATCCCACCTGACGAGCGGATCCAGGTGGCAGGTTTGATCATGGTCAACAACATCTACGTCTCCATGGTCGCGTTCGCGCTGGGAGTCGCGTTCGGCCTGCCGGTGATGTGGGTGATGGTCACCAACGGGATCCACCTCGGCGGCCTGTTCGGCTTGACACAGGCTTACGGGATCGCAGGTGGGCTGTTCGATTTCGTCATCGCGCACGGCGTTCTCGAGCTGTCGATCGTCGTCGCGCAGGGCGCCGGCGGCTTGATGATGGGCTGGGCGCTCGTGTCGCCGGGCAATCGCAAACGCTCGGACGCGCTCGTGCTCGCGGCGAGACGCGCGTTCACGCTTCTGCTTGGGCTCGCGCCTCTCCTTGTCGTCGCGGGCACCATCGAGGGCAACATCTCGCCGTCGAATGCGCCCTTTGCCGTCAAGCTCGCGATCGGTCTGACGACGGGCGCGTTGCTCTACGGCTACTTGCTGCTGAGCGGTCGGCCGTCAAAGCAACGCACGCTCTTTGAGCTCCAGGTACCTTTCGACGAGCGCCGGGGACAGCTTGCCCGCGACCACGTCCAGGCCTAGCACTCCTCCGCGCCGCAGCAACTCGAAGCTCGCACGCCTGCTGGCCACGAACTCCTCCGCGGCAGCCCACTCGTAGGCGCGGTTCGTGGTTTCGATCGGGGCGTCGCGTGCGTCGAGCACCGCCGGGTCGGACATCGCGACCACGAGCACTAGGTGCCGTGCGGCGAGCCGCAGCGCGTGCGCGACCAATTCGCGCGACGCCTCGGGGTCCTGGACGTCGGTCAGTATCACGACCATCGAACGGCGGCCCACCCGCAGCGCCAGATGTGTCATCGCGTGGCCGAAGTCGGCCTCCACGTACTGCGGCCGAACCGCGTAGAGCGCTTCCGTGATGCGCCGCAGCTGCGCTGCCCCCCGCTCGGGCTTGATGAAACCGGTCACGTCGTCGTCGAACGTCATCATGCCGACGCGGTCTCCGTACGCCTGGGCGACCCACGCCAGCATCAGCGCCGCGTTGACGGCGTGGTCCAGCTTGTCGAGGTCGCCCGCCGGCGCGGTCATGAGGCGAGCGCAATCGAGGGCGATGATCACCTGCTGTCCGCGTTCCGCCTCGACCTCGACCATGACGGGCCGGTCTCGGCGCGCGGTCGCCGTCCAGCTAACTCGACGCACGTCGTCTCCCCGGACGTAGTCGCGCAGACCGGCGAACGCAGTCGATGCCCCAGGCGGCCGCGCGCGGCGCATCCCCGCCATCGCGCGCAGGCCTCTCCGCAACGAGAGCTGGATGCGCTTGATGGCGACCACGTTGGGGAACACCGAGACTTCCTGGGGCAGCGGCAGCCGCACCTGGCGCCGCCACCAACCGTCGTCACGCCACACCTGCACGTCCACCGGGCCGAATCTGTAGGCGCCGCGCCGGGGGGAGTACGTGCGGTACCGGACCTTGACCCGACCTCGCTCGTCGAAGCGACCCGGCAGCTCGCGGGGTGTGGGTCGCAGGCCGCCCGCCGCGTGGTCGGCCACTCTCGCCCGGAGCCCGGCGGCGGCAGGGTTCTCGACCTCGATCGTGACGTCCTCGGGCTCGCCGAGCGAGAACGGTTCGGGCACCGTCCGCCTCACGATGTAGCCGGTGCGGCCAGGCACCAGCGCCAGGTCCCGAGCCGCGACGATGACGAGACCGGCGTGGTAGGCGACGGCGAGGATGCCAAGCACCGGGGACGCCACCGCCAGGGCGATCAAGCAGGCCCCGATCGCCACCGCCCAGATCAGCTTGGGCTGAGGCGCGATGCCTCGTACGAAGTCAAGGGCCCTCAGCGCGGCGGCACTACCCTTCCCGCCACCGCGTCGAGCACGCTGTCCGGCGTCTGACCGGCCACCTCCGCCTCCGGGCGCAGGATCAGACGGTGGCGAAACGCCGGGGCCAGGAGAGCTTTCACGTGGTCCGGCGTCACGAACTCGTGGCCGTCGAACGCGGCGTAAGCGCGGGCGCCGAGCATCAACAGCACCTCAGCGCGGGTGCTCGCGCCGAGGGCGATCTCGGGTGCGGCGCGAGTGGCCGACGCAAGGTCGACGACGTAGCGGCGGATCTTTTCGTCGATGACGACGCGTGCCACCTCTGCCCGGCAGGCATCGATCTCAGCCTGGCCCAGGACGGGCTCGACCCCCGCCTTGACGGGGTCACGCAGCTCGATCCCGGACTCCCAGCGCCTGAGGACCTCCATCTCATCGGCCGGCGCCGGGTAGTCGAGGCGCACCTTGAACAGGAAGCGGTCCTGCTGCGCCTCCGGCAGCGGATAGGTCCCTTCGTACTCGATGGGGTTCTGCGTCGCCATCACGAAGAATGGCGACGGTAGCGGCAGCTGTTGGCCTTCGAGCGTCACCCCGCGCTCCTCCATCGCCTCGAGAAGCGCCGACTGCACCTTGGCCGGAGCGCGATTGACCTCGTCGGCGAGGAGCACGTTCGTGAAGATCGGTCCCCGCCGCAGCGCGAAGGTGCGCGTGGCGAGGTCGAACACCGAGGTGCCGAGGATATCGGCCGGCATGAGGTCCGGCGTGAACTGGACGCGGCCATACTCGAGCGTCAGCGCTCTGGCGATCGATTTGGCGAGCAGAGTCTTGCCGGTCCCAGGCACTCCTTCGAGCAGCACATGCCCCTGCGCGATGAGCGCAATCGCGCACAGCCGGATCGCCTCGTCCTGGCCCACGATCGCTTTCGCCAGCTGTTCGCGAAACCGCTCGAAAAAGCTGGTCGCGGTTGTGGATGCCGTTCCCGTCATCGCACGGCCGAGCGAATTTTTTCGGCCACCGGATGCGCGATGCTGTGGAGCCGCCTGGCCGCGTGCAGCAGATCACGCTCGGTCGCCGACGCCGACTGCAGCGTGTCCTCGACCTGCGCCAGCTCCTTCGCCACATCGGGTGCGCGCACCCAGAGAGCATTCCAGAAGCGCTCGCGCGGCTGCAGCGGAAGTCCGTTGTAGGACGCGACCGCGCGCTCCGTCGCGTTCGCGAGCAGACCTAGCGTGACCGTGCGCGCGCTCGAGCGCCGGAGCAGCTCGCCGACGGCGACCGACCACTCGGCATCGGAGCGCGCAACCTCAGCCGGTCGCTCCACCAGCGGCCCAAACCTGCGCCCGCGCAGAAGGAGTCCGAAGAACACCGCGACCAACAGCCACAGCAGGGCAGCCCCCCACGGAGTCGTGACCCACGCCTGGGGCGCGAAGTCGCTGACGGTCAAACCGTGGTGGTACTCGTCAAAGGTGACAGTCGCGCCGGCGCCGGCGCCGTCGACGAGGTCCGCCAGCAGGATTCCGTTGTCTGACTTCTCGAGGTATCCATTGCACAGGACCAGTGGATCGGCCAGGACGACGACCTGCCCGAGGCCGATTCGCTCGATGTAGCCGGCGGTAGATCCGTTGGGCGTCCGCAGGAAGGCGACCTGCGAGGGCGATGGTGACAGCGGGACGATGGCGCCGCCGCCCGTGATGCTGGTCACGCCGGCGACGGCCGGGGTGGTCGAGTAGCGCCCGCCTTCCACATAAGCGTCGAACCGCTTGACCGCCAGCGATCGGTCGAGCTCCGAGTCGCCCTGCTCCGAGGCGTAGACCAGGAATCCGCCGCCGCGGACCCAGGTGTGCAAGGCGTCGGCTTCTTCCGCGGTATATGGGCTCGTCGGCGTGAAGACGAACATCACGGAGAACGGCAATGGCGTGTCGAAGGAGCCGGCGAGCTGGCTCGTCTGATGTCCCATCGCCTGCGCAAACAGCAGCGCCGCCGAAGCACCGTTGGCCGCGTCGCTGTTGGTGTTGTGCTCGGGAGAGTCGGCGCGCGGTTGCGCGAAGTAGAGGCCGGCCGCGACCACGACCGCGACCGCCGCGGGGAGGATCCAGCCGCGAACCTGTTTCAAGCGGCCGCCTGAGCCTGGGGTCGGAACCGCGCGGCCACTTGCGCCGCGCGGTCGTAAGTCGCCTGGTCGACGTCGCGTCCGCCATAGACGGCCGCCTCGAACGGGAGGAGTAGGGGTCGAAGGCTTTCGTAACCGGGAGCGCGCTGAAAGATCTCGCGGACGGTCAAAGGGCTTCCTTCCCATGACCGCTCGCCGGCCAGCGTCGCGGCGACCCCTGCGCACAACGCCCGGATCGCACGTACACGGTCCCCGGATGCGGCCAGCCTGTCCGCCTCGGCGAAGAAGTCCGCGGGCCGGCTCGGGCCGATTGGCGCAACGCTCAGTGACTGGCTGAAACGTCCTCGCGCCGCGCGCGCAAGGGCGAAGACGACCGCGGCCATCAACGCCAGACCAGCCCCGTAGACCCACCACACGGGTGGCTGCGCGCCTCCGCCCGTCCCGAACAGGAAGCGCAGGAACTGGTCGATCCGCTCCTGAAGCCACTGCGTGAAGCGGTCGAGCAACGATGGGGGCCGGTGCAGGGCGTCATAGCGGCGCATCGACATCACGTCGCGCAGCCGCTGCTGGGCCAGCGCTGTGTCCGATGTCGACGCCGGCTGCCGCAACGCCGTCAGCAGCGTGCTGAGCCTGGCCCGCGCGTCGTCGTAGAGGGGCGGCCGCGCCTTGAGGTCGGCAAGGATCTCCGGCTGCGTAGCCCCGGTCCCGACGGTCAGCACCACGGCCGCCTCCGTGGCCGGACCGGTGTCCTGGGGCGACGCAGTCCTGATCAGGTCGTACGCGCGCTGGACGGAGTCGTTGTACTGCGACGGCGTGGAGTCGGCCGCGGCCGAGATCGCTGCCAGGTACACGCATGCGAGACCCGCCAGCAAGGCGGCCGACCTCGTCACGGCAAGGCGGGTGCCGACAGCTGGTAGGCCATCTGGAAAAGGTCGAGGGCCTCCCGTCGCACGCGGAGGTCGAAGTAGATCAGGACGATCAGGATCTGCATCACCGGGTTCAGGACCGCGCCGATCAGCTGGCTCGCGGCGACCGCGACCCCGGTGGCGATCACTGGAGAAAGGACTATCAGCAGGGCAAACTGGGCGAGCTGGACGAACGCGCCTAGGGCGATGCTCGCGACGTACCACACGATGTACATCAGAAAAAGAATCAAGAACGTGCGCCACCAGCGGCCCTTGACCAGATTCCAGCTGCGTCCCATCGCGGCGCCAAGGCCGATGTTTTCGACAAACATCGCGGGCGTGACGGCGATCCAGCCGACGAAGACCCACAGCCACAGGGCAACCGGTGCCACGCAAAGCAGCACGGCGAGAGCCAGCGTGATGAAGAACAGCGTCCAGTAGCCAAGCAGCGGCAGATAACGCCGCGACACTCCCCAGAAAACGCTGCCTGCGGTCACGGGACGGCCGATCGCCGACTCGCACGCAGCGAAGATCACCGCGCCGTATGTGAACGGAATGATCAGCAGGTTCACCAATGCCGTGGCGCCGGCGGCCATGAGGAAGGGCCCGAGGTCAGCCTCGCCGGTGGTCTGGTCGATGACGACCGAAAACCAGCCGAACGCGGCGCCGAGCAAAGCCGCCGAGGGGACCGCGAGAATCACCGAGATCCCGGCAAACAAGAGAAAGTGCCGCCGGTACATGCGGAAGGTCTCGTCCAGCAGGTCGCCGATCTCCAGCGGCCGGAGCCGGAGCGGAACCGATACGCTCACTTATCCACACTTAAGTCCGGTCTCAATGGCACCGGCTAAGCGTTGCACGAATTGAAGGGATGGGAATTGAATCAGCGTGCGGACCCGGATCCGGATGACGTAAGGGTCCTCTTCGTCGAGGACGATGCGTTGGTGGCTCAGATGTACCGGCTGAAGCTCGAGCTCGACGGGTACCTGGTCGAAGTCGCCGGAGACGGCCTCGTCGCTCTGGAAAAAGCAAGGACCACCAACCCCGACATCATCTTTCTCGACATTCGCCTGCCCAAACTCGACGGCTTGAGCGTGCTGGAGGAGCTTCGCGCGGACCCGGCCACGGAACGGATTCCGGTGGTCATCCTCTCGAACTGGAACGAGGCGGAGCTGGTCGAGCGCGGCGTGAAGCTCGGGGCCCTCGACCACATGATCAAGAGCCAGACCACCCCGGCCCGACTGTCACAGCGCTTAAAAGACTGGCTTAAGAGTTAGGTCTTGGCAGGGGCCGGCCCCGCCGCCGCCGGCTCCTTCTTCGTGTGCTTGGTCGGCGTGAACTTGAGGTTGTCCTCGCCCTCGACGTCGATCTGCACCACGTCACCGCGCGCGATCTTGCCGCGGAGCAGGTGCTCCGACAGCTGGTCTTCGATCCGGCTGGTGATCACGCGACGCAGCGGTCGCGCGCCGTACGTCCGGTCGTAGCCCTCCTTCGCCAGCAGGTCCTTGGCCGCGTCGGTGACCTCGATCGTGATCTGCTGCTCGGCCAGGTGCTTGCTCAGCCGGTTCAGCTGCAGGTCGACGATCTCGCGGATCTGATGCGTGGTCAGGCTCTTGAACACGACGACCGCGTCGACGCGGTTCAGGAACTCGGGACGGAACATCCTCTTGAGCTCGTCGTCGATCTTCTGCTTGGTGTTCTGGTGCCGGCGCTCGACCTCGTCCTTCTCATCCACGACCGAAGGCTGGAACCCAAGCGAGGTACCCGCCGAGTTGACGTCGCGGATGCCAAGGTTCGAGGTCATGATGATCACGGTGTTCGCGAAGTTGACGATCTTGCCCTTCGCGTCGCTCAGGCGCCCGTCCTCGAGGATCTGCAACAGCATGTTGAAGACCTCGGGATGCGCCTTCTCGATCTCGTCGAAGAGGATCACCGAGTAAGGCCGGCGCCGCACCGCTTCCGTCAGCTGGCCGCCCTCGTCGTAGCCGACGTAGCCGGGGGGTGAGCCGACCAACCGTGCCGTCGTGTGCCGCTCCATGAACTCCGACATGTCGAGCTTGATGAGCGCGTCCTCGGAGTCGAACAGGTACTCGGCCAGGGCGCGCGCAAGCTCGGTCTTGCCGATTCCGGTGGGTCCCAGGAAGATGAACGAGCCGATGGGGCGTCGCGGGTTCTTGAGGCCCGCGCGCGCGCGGCGCACTGCCTGCGAGACGGTGACGATCGCCTCGTCCTGACCGACCATGCGCTTGTGGATCTCATCCTCCATGCGCAGCAGCCGGGCGCTCTCTTCCTCGACCAGGCGCGAGACAGGTACACCGGTCCACGCCGCGACGATCTGCGCGATGTCCTCCTCCCCCACCTCGGGCACGGTCTCGCCCAGCTTGTCCCGCCACGCGGCTTCCTTGAGGGCGAGCTTGTCCTGCAGCTTCTTCACTTTGTCGCGGACGCCCGCGGCGGCTTCGAAGTCCTGCTTGTTGACCGACTCGTCCTGCTCCGCGCGCTGCTTGCGGATCTCCTTCTGCAACTCTTTCAAGTCTTCAGGAGTCGTCGTCAGCTTCATGCGCACACGCGCCGACGCCTCGTCGATGAGGTCGATCGCCTTGTCGGGCAGGGCGCGGTCGCTGACGTAGCGGTCGCTCAGCACGGCCGCGGAGTGCACCGCGGCGTCCGTGATGACGACGCGGTGGTGCTTCTCGTACAGCGACTTGACGCCGTTCAGGATGTCGATCGTCTCGTGTAGCGTCGGCTGGTCGACGTAAACGGGCTGGAAGCGCCGCTCGAGGGCGGCGTCCTTCTCGATGTACTTGCGGTACTCGTTGAGCGTCGTCGCGCCGATGCACTGGATCTCTCCGCGCGCGAGCGCGGGCTTCAGGATGTTGGCGGCGTCGATCGCGCCCTCGGCGGCGCCCGCGCCAACCAGGGTGTGCAGCTCGTCGATGAACAGCACGACCTCGCGGCTCGAGCGGATCTCGTCGAGGATCTTCTTGAGGCGCTCTTCGAACTCACCGCGGTACTTGGTGCCCGCGACGAGAGCGCCCATGTCGAGCGTGAGCACGCGTTTGTGCTGCAGCGACTCGGGCACGTTGCCGAGGTTGATCTGCTGGGCGAGGCCCTCGGCGATGGCGGTCTTGCCCACTCCCGGCTCGCCGATGAGGGCGGGGTTGTTCTTGGTGCGCCGGCTCAGGATCTGGATCACGCGCTCGATCTCGGTCTCGCGTCCGATCACCGGGTCGAGCTGGTTGCGGCGCGCGAGCTCGGTGAGATCGCGCCCGAACTGGTCGAGAAGCGGCGTCTTCGAGGGCTTCTTCGGCGCGGGCTCCGCCTCGGTCTCCGCGCTCGAGTCGTGGAGCAGGCGCTCGATCTCGGTCCGGACCTTCTCGAGGTTGGCTCCGAGGTCTTCGAGCACGTGCGCCGCAATGCCCTCGCCTTCGATCAGCAAGCCGAGCAGGAGGTGCTCGGTGCCGACGTAGTTGTGGCCCATGCGCCGCGCCTCTTCGAAGGAGATCTCGATGACCTTCTTGACCCGCGACGTCGGAATGATCTGCTGGATGATGATGCGCTCGTTGCGCCCGAGGACAGACTCGATGGTCTGCCGAACCTTGCCGATCTCGACGCCGAGGTTGTTGAGAACCTTGGCGGCGAGGCCTTCACCCTCGCGCAGGAGTCCCAGGAGCAGGTGCTCGGTGCCGATATAGCTGTGGTGCGATCGCTCTGCTTCTTCTTGGGCGAGCGTCAGAACCTTCTTGGCCCGCTCAGTGAATCGTTCAAACGGATACAAGATCCCTTTCCTCCTGGACTCTCGTTACGACTAGGTGGGGCCAGCACCTCCTTAACGCTTCAGTGGTACCGGGTGGTACCTCTGCACCTAATATAACGTCCAACTCCGCCACCCGATTTCAGTTAAGAGGAGGGGCATGAGGCACCTTCTCGAACGAATCGGTGGCTTCATCCCTTCCCTTGTCGCGCTGACGCTACCCGTCACCGTCTTACCCAACGCGAGCGACTCCTACATCCTCCCGCGCGCGTCGATTGTGATCGCCGGGGCCTGCCTTGGCGTCGGATTGGCGTTTTTGGGGCCGCGCCGGACTGGTCTGGGGGCCCTTCGCTGGCCGCTCGTGGCCGCAGCCGGCGCCGCCCTGCTCGCCTTCGCCTTCTCCGTCTCCTGGGCGCTCAGTACCGCCGGGTCATACACACGGTACGAGTCGCTTCCCATGCGCGTCGCCTACATCGGCCTGGCGGTGTCCGCAGTCTGGCTGCTGCGGACCGAGCGGCAGCGCGAGCTGGTCGGAGCGGCCTTCGTGCTCGGCATCACCGTGGCCGCGTTCAAAGCCTGGCTCCAGTGGTTCGGGCATGCGCCCTTCCGTCCGGACGGCGACCTGGGGAACGCCAACCTCCTGGCAGCGCTCATCGTGATGGCGGTCCCGATCGCCATCGACCGCGGCCGGCGGGGCACCTACCTCACGGGGGCGTGGGCGACGGCGATCGTGATCCTCCTGGCCGGCCTGGTCGTCACGACCTCCCGCAGCGGGGCGCTGGGCCTGGTGGCCGGGTGCGTTGCCTGGTTGATGCTTTCCGTGCCCGCCCGCGCCAGGCTTCCGGCCGGCGCCATCTCCGGAGCGGCGCTTCTGGGGGCCGTTTCGTTTGTCCTGTTCTCGCCGCTCCGGGCGCTCAACGACGACCCGCCGGAGCTTCGCCTCAACCTGTGGGCCGACGGGCTGAAGATGATCGCGGCCCGGCCGTTGACCGGCTGGGGCGAGGACACGACCGGACTGGCGTTCGGCCAGTTTCTCAGTCGGGACTACGCGGGGCTCGTCACCTTCGACCGCGTGCATTCGGGCGTGCTCGAGATCGCGGCCACCCAGGGCATCCTGGGCCTCGCCGCCCTTGCATGGGTCCTCGTGGTGCTCGCCCGCCAGGGATGGCGGGGGAGGTTGGGGCCGGGCGTGCCCGGACTCGCCGGGGCGCTCGTCGGCTACAGCGTCTGGGTCTTTTTCAACTTCGACTGGGCGCCGGCCACAGGAGCGTTCTGGCTCCTGGCGGGGACGTTATGGTCGGCTTCCCTCCCCCGCTCGCCGGGGGAGGTGGCCCCGGCGCGCAGCGCCCGGGCCGGAGGGGGAGGGTGGATCTGGCAACCCGCACTCGCGGTAGTCCTCGCGCTGGCGACGATCCCACTAGCCGTCTTCCCGGTCCTCGCCGACGTCTGGTACGTCCACGGGCGGGCCGACCTCGCCGTTCGTGTCGACCCGCTGCAGGCCCAGTACCACTGGGCGCTCGGCCAGGGCCTCGTCGCCCGAGGGGACCTCGCGGGGGGCGTCGCCGAGCTCCAACGCGCCGCCGACCTTGGCGAAACCGAGCCCGCTCTGTACGTGGAGCTGGGCGATCGCGAGGCGCAGCTCGGGCGCCGCGACGAAGCGCGGCGTGCCTACGAGCGCGCGCTGCAGGTCGACCCCTTCTACACCCCCGCGAAGCAGCGCCTCACCGCCCTCGGTACAACTTCAAGGAGTGTGCTGAAAAAGGGCGATTTGGGCCACTAAGAGCTCATGTTCAGCACACTTGTTAACGGGCTGGGTAGGCCTGAGGCGCCCGCCGGATCGAGGATCAGCCTGTGCAGCAGGCCGTGTTTCCGCTCATCCGCCTGGCCGCGGTGGCGCGCAGACTGCCGCGCGGGGCAGTGTTTTCCGGCCGGACGGCGGCCTGGCTCCACGGGCTCGATTTGCCGCCGTGCAGTCCCGTCGAGGTGACCCTGCCCAGGCTTTCCCACACATCACGTCTGGCCCAGATCTCGGTGACTCGTTCAGACGTGGCGGGCGACGAGATCTCCGAAATCCAGGATCTTCGCGCGACTTCCGGAACGCGTACCGTCGCAGACCTCGGACGACGACCGCCGCTGGTCGAGGCGGTGGTCGTCCTTGACATGGCGTTGCACCGTCGAATCATCGCAATCGAGCAGCTCCAGCGATGGCTCAGCGTTCATCCGGGCTATCACGGCGTCCGGCAGCTGAGGCAGGCCGTGGAGCTCGCCGACCCGGCAGCAGAAAGCCCGATGGAAACGCGTCTTCGACTTCTCCTGGTTACCAACGGACTTCCAACGCCGCTGGTTCAGGCATCGCTTTATGACGACAGCGGGATGTTCCTCGCTCGGCCGGATCTGTACTACCCATGCGGGAACCTGGCGATCGAGTACGACGGCGCGACCCACCGCACGACCCTCGCGGCCGACAACCGCCGTCAAAATCGTCTGCTGGAAGCGGGTTATCGGCTGCTGCGATTCACTGCTGGCGATATCGTCCGGACACCCGCCGCGGTGGTCGGCCAGGTAGAGCGAGCGCTGGCTCGGTCTGGCTAGCTACTCCTCGTCCTCGGACGGGTAGTCGTGCCGCTCCGGCCGGGCGCCGGCCAGTGCGGCGGGCGGCGCCGAGAGCTGCTTGAGGCTCAGCGAGATCCTCCGCCGGGCGGTGTCGATCCCGATCACCTTGACCTGCACGGTCTCCCCGACCTTGAGCACGTCCTCGGTCCGCTCCACGTGGTCCCACGACAGCTCTGAGATGTGCAGCAGGCCTTCGATGCCCGGCATGATCTGCAGGAACGCGCCGTACTTCTTGGTCTTGGTGACCTGGCCCTCGACGATCGACCCGACGGGCATGGACTGCACCAGGCGCTCCCATGGATCCTGCTGCAGCTGGCGGAGCGAGAGCGAGATTCGCGTCTGCTCCGGATCGAGCTTGATCACTTTCACGGTGACCTCCTCGCCCAGCTGAAGCACGTCGGTGACCTTGGAGACGCGATCCCACGACAGCTCGGAGATGTGGATCAGGCCGTCCGCACCGCCGATGTCGACGAACGCGCCGTAGCTCGTGATCCCCGACACCGTCCCCTTGACGGTGGTGCCGGTCTGCAGCCGGCTGAACAGCTCCTCGCGCTTCCGCGCGCGGTCCTCGTCCTCCGCCGCCTTCTGGCTGACGATC
>DASXSD010000058.1:0-2108 GCA_036506195.1 Candidatus Dormiibacterota bacterium | reverse complement strand
AGGAGTAGTGCCCTGGGTGCTTGTCGAAGTAGCGCTGGTGATAGTCCTCGGCGCGCCAGAAGTCGGTGGCCGGGATGATCTCGGTGACGATCTTGCGGTCGAAGTACTTCTGCGCCTCTTCCTTTGACTTGAGCGCCGCCTTCTCCTGCTCGGGGTTGTGGAAGAAGATCGACGAGCGGTACTGGTGGCCCATGTCCGGACCCTGGCGGTTCAGCGTCGTCGGGTCATGCATGTTCCAGAACGTGTTGAGCAGCTCCTCGTACGAGACCTTGGCCGGGTCGTACGTAACCTCGACCGCCTCGGCGTGCCCCGTCCGGCCCATGCACACCTGCTCGTAGGTCGGGTGGTCGACCGTGCCGCCCTCGTAACCCGAAACCGCCTCGATCACGCCTGGCACCTGGTTGAAGAGATGCTCGACACCCCAGAAACAACCGCCTGCGAAAGTGGCCTTCTCCATCTGACCCTCCAACATATTCAGTCGTCTCAATGATTCCCCAGGACAGCGATTCCGAACCGCTGACCGCGGCCATCCGCCGGCGGTGGTGGCACATGGCCACGGTCGACGTGACGCCGCTGCGCCGGCATCGCGACTTCCGGCTGCTTTTCATCGGCCGGTTCGTCTCCTTCTTCGGGTCGATGATCTCGTCGGTCGCGCTGCCGTACCAGGTGTACCACCAGACCCAGAGCCTGTTTGCCGTCGGCGCACTCAGCCTCGTCGAGTTCGGGCCCATGCTCGTGTTCGCGTTCGTGGGCGGCGCCCTGGCGGACGCGCGGGACCGGCGGTTGATGGTGCTCGTCAGTGAGGCGGCCTTGATGGTCAGCAGCGCCGTGCTGGTGGTGAACGCCTGGGTTCCGGAGCCGCAGGTCTGGGTCCTCTTCGTCATTGCCGGCGCGTGGGGCGTCCTGGACGCCATCCAGCGGCCTTCCCTGGACGCGATGCTGCCGCGGTTGGTCGATCGCGACGAGCTGACGGCGGCGAGCGCGCTGGGAGGCGTCCGGGGGACGCTTGGCATGATCCTTGGGCCCGCCCTGGGCGGCGTTCTCATCGCCACCTCGGGACTGCCCATCACCTACACCGTCGACTTCGCAACCTTTGTCGTCGGCCTCATCTGCCTCTGGCTCATGCGCGCGGTCCCTCCGTCGGTCGACGCCGAGCGGCCAAGCCTCCGAGGCGTGCTCGAGGGGCTGCGCTACGCGCGGAGCCGGCAGGAGCTGCTCGGGACGTATTTCGTCGACATGATCGCCATGTTCTTCGGCATGCCGATGGCGCTGTTTCCGGCGATCGCGCAGGGACTCGGCGGTCCGAGCGTCCTCGGCCTTCTCTTCGCGGCTCCAGCCTTCGGGTCCCTCGTCTTCTCGACCACCAGCGGCTGGACGAACCATGTGCACCGCCACGGCATGGGAGTCGTCGTCGGCGCGATCGCCTGGGGCTTCGCCATCATCGGCTTCGGCATGGCGTCCAACCTGTGGCTGGCGCTCTTCTTCCTCGCCGTGGCCGGGGCGGCGGACATGATGAGCGGCATCTTTCGCGGCGTGCTGTGGAATCAAACCATCCCGGACTCGTTGCGCGGCCGCCTCGCCTCGATCGAGATGATCAGCTACACGTCAGGTCCGGCGCTCGGGAACTTCGAAGCCGGTATCGTCGCCTCCCTCTTCAGCGTCCGCGCCTCAGTCGTCTCCGGCGGTGTCCTGTGCGTGGTCGGCTGTGTGCTCTGCACGCTGGCATTGCCCCTTTTCCGCGCCTACGACGCGCGCCTGTACCATCACGCGCCAGATACCCCCGCCGGCAACGTCATGCGAGAGAAGCGATGAGCACCGAGCAGGTCCTGGTCCTGGTCGCGGCCGCGGCTGCCGTGTGGGCGGCCTTCTTCGCGACCCGCGCCGACTGGGCCACGCGTCGGGCCATGAAGCGGTTCGACGCGGCCACCAAACCGGTGCCGAACATCGTCTTCGGCCAGGCCTCGCCCGGACAGGCGGTCGAGCTCGAGGTCGAGAACCTCGGCGGCACCATGGTCGCCGGCGGAGTCATCGTCCACGTCTCCGATGAGCTCTACGCAGGCGAGCTCACCTTGCCCGACAAGGCGCCGCCGCGACGCCTCGCACTCCCC
>DASXSD010000057.1:0-2974 GCA_036506195.1 Candidatus Dormiibacterota bacterium | reverse complement strand
TATCAGGGCCAGGTGCGCAACCTTCCCGGCGACGCCGGGATCCAGAAGGACTCGACGGGAGCCATCAAGTGCTACTACTGGCTCCACATCCACGCCCAGGACCCGAACGTCATCCACATCGAGTCGCCCGCCTCGAAGGTGTTCACGCTGGGCCAGTTCTTCGACGTCTTGAACGCATGGAGCAAAGCCAACGGGCGCGATGCCCAGCTCCTCGACGCGACGCACGTCTCGACGTTCACGCTGAGCGGCGACCAGAAGATGGCGGTCTACGTCGACCTGGGCGACGGCAAGGGAGCGACGCTCTACACCGGCGACCCGCGCACGATCCAGCTGAAGTCCCACGAGGTGATCACGATCGAGATCACGCCGCCGGAAGTGAGTCCACCGCCGACCTTTACGTTCCCGTCGGGACTTTAGGAGTCCCAGCCTCCAGCAGCACGCGCGCGGCGCGGTAGTGCTCGAGCTCGTCGTGGTCGTTGCCCGCCCGCTCGGCGCGGTCGGCGAGCCGCAGGTGCATGTCGACCGTGTCGCCGGTGAAGCGGAACTGCTCGCCGCGTTCGACAGTGCGCAGTCGCTCGCGCCGATGGTGGTCGTTGTGGAGCTCGATGGTGCTCCTTTCCCGGGCCATGATCGGCGCGGCCTCGTCCTTGCGGCCGAGCGCGATCAGCGCCTGGGCCTGAGCCACGCGAGCGTCAGAGCCGAGCGGCCAGTCGTAGGCGTTGATCGCCGGCCGTAAAGCAAGCAGCGCACGTTTCGAGTCGCCCTGGAGCAACAGCACGCGGCCCTTCTCGAGCGCCAGCTCGCGCTCGACGCCGGCCTCGCGACCTCCCAGCAGGTACTCGACCTCGGTGCCCAGGCGCTCGGCGATGATCCTGAGCACCCGGATCGACGGCCGGGCCTTGCCAAGCTCGACCTGGTTGAGAAAGGCCCGGCTGAAGTCATCGCCGACGACTGACTTCAGGCTCATGCCGCGGTCCTGGCGGATGCGCTTGATTCGCTGCCCGAGCGTCTCCTTCTCTTCCATACGCTCAGAAACTACCGTAAAGGCGGGTTTTACAGATAGTCCTGGGGGTTAAGGCTGCGCGTCAACGTCGTGAAGTTGTGGAAGCCGTGGCCGGTGACCATTCCGGTGTCCTCGATCCGCACGCCACCCAGCCCGAGCAAGTACAGGCCTGGCTCCACGGTCACGACGTCACCGTCTTCCAGGGGCTCGACCACCGTGTGCCTCAGCGCGGGCGCCTCGTGGACCTCCAGGCCGACTCCGTGTCCGGTGCTGTGGTTCATCCTGGCGGCGCCCTCGGCGCCTTCGAAGCCGGGGGTGGTGGTGGCAAAGCCGCGATCGACAAGGACCTCGCAGACCACGTGGTGCGGATCCTGAGCCGGCACACCCGCGCCGATCGATTCGATGCCGGCGTCGAGCGCCTGCAACACCGCCGCGTGCATCCGGCGTACGTCCTCGCTGATCTCGCCGACGACGACTGTGCGTGTGAGGTCTCCGCTGCAATGGGTCTCGCGGCTCGTCGGAAAGATGTCGATGATCACCGGCGCGTTCGCCTTGATCGGCCCGGTTCCGCGGTAGTGCGGTAGGGCGCACTCGGGCGAGCCGGCGATGATCATGTCAGGGCAGGTGAATCCCTTCTCGCCGAGCACCAGCTGGGCGCGCGCGTAGAGCTTCTCCGAGGTCAGCGGCCCGCCGTTGGACCACAGAACCCCGTCCCTGATCTCGGCTTCGGCCAGGCCGCGCACCACCTCCACCACCGCGGACTCGGCCGCCTCCTGCGCTTCTCTGATCGCGGCTGCTTCCTGGGCCGACTTGTGGCGGCGCTCGGCGACGAAGAGGGTGCTGTCGACCTGCGCATCGACACCGCCCGCCCTGAGCTCCTCGAGGTAAGCCGCCCGCAGGTTGGGCGATACGCGCGCATCGTCGATGCCTCGCTCGCGCAGCATGCGCGCCGCGAGCGGCGCCCACGACTGGCTCAAGTACGTGACGCGATCCTCGATGATCGCGGCGGCGCGGGATTGTGCCCGCGCGCGGTCGATCTCCAGCGGGCTGACGACCAGCACGTCGTCCTTGTCCCCAAACCTGATGTAGACGGCCTGCTCGACGGCAAGCCCGGTGGCGTAGATGAAGTCGGCGTCCGCGTCTCCACTGGGCAGGAGCACAATCGGCGCCTTGCCGCTGCGGCGCTTCCTGCTCCGCCTGGGCAAAGCCGCGCCCGGCTCTGGGTCGCGCCAGAGGCCCGCCGATTCCACCGCCTGGGCGACCGCCTGCAGCAGCGCGTCGTCGCCGCGGCCCCGGGCCGGCCGGCGCGCCCGACCTTCCAGGTTCAGCTTCTCCTGGACCTCGTAGCCGCTTGTGTACGCGACCTCGTAACCGAGGTCGCGGAGCTGAGCCAGATCGCGCCTCAGGGTCCGCTCGGAGACGCCGGCCTTCGCCGCGAGCTCGAGAGGGTTGAGGCCGGGCTCGGCGATGATCGCGGCGAGAACCCGGAGCAGCCGAGCCAGACGCTCAGCGCGGTTCAAAGGTCTTCATCAGAACTAACGAGGTGGAGCCCCAGGCCGGATTTATTCCGGCCGTCACCCAAGCGTCGCATACCAAACGCCTCCCATCCTCGCATGTGGGAGGAGGGGGTTTCGCGGGGGAGGACAGCCGTCCTCACCCGCGCTATCTAGGAGATTTCTTCCCAGGACGTGGCGTTGCCCTCGAACGGGTCGGGTTCGGCCTCCTCCTGGTTGCCGACCTTCTGGTGGAAGCGGCTCGCGATCATCTGATAGGCCATCGCCTTGGGGATGCCGAGCTTGGTGAGCGACTTCACCTCGTCCGCCATGACCTTGTCGCGCGCCGCCTCGATTGCGGCGAGCACCTCTTCGATCGATGCCGTCTTCTTGACCATCGGAGAGCCCATTCTACCGGGTCGTTTTTGATCGAGGCCTAGCGTGGCGACGCACGACGGATCGGCGGATGGACGGCGCC
>DASXSD010000056.1:0-9160 GCA_036506195.1 Candidatus Dormiibacterota bacterium | reverse complement strand
CGGATCTCGGCCGGCATCTTCTCGAGCACCTCGCTCGGATGTGTGATCACGCCGGTGACCGCGCTCGCGGCCGCGACCGCCGGGTTGGAGAGATAGACCTGCGCCTTCGGGTGGCCCATGCGACCCGGGAAGTTGCGGTTGGTCGTGCTCAGGCAGACCTCTCCCTCACCGAGCACCCCCATGTGGCCGCCGAGGCATGCGCCGCAGGTCGCGGTCGTCCACGCCGCGCCCGCGGCGAGGAACGTCCGAATCAAGCCTTCCCTCTCCGCCTCGATCGCGACCTGGTGCGACGACGGGGTGATGATCAGCCGCACGCCCGGCGCCACCTTGTGGTTCTCAAGCACCGCGGCGGCCCTGCGAAGGTCGGTGATGCGCGAGTTAGTGCACGAGCCGATGAAGACCTGGTCGAGCTTCGTACCCACGACCTCTGATAGAGGCGCGTAGTTGTCCGGCGACATCGGCTTCGCGACTCCGAGCTCCACCTTCTCGGCGTCGAACTCGAAGACCTTCTCGTACTCGGCGTCAGCGTCCGACGAAACGGGCGTGTACGGCCGCTTTGCCCGGGGATCGAGGTACTCCTTCGTGACCTCGTCGAACTCCATGATCCCGTTCTTGGCGCCGGCTTCGATCGCCATGTTGGTCATCGTCAGGCGCGCTTCCATGTCGATGTGCCTCAGCGCTTCCCCCGTGTGCTCCATCGCCTTCGAGCGCGCGCCGTCGACGCCGATCTGGCCGATCACGTAGAGGATCAGGTCTTTCGCCTCAACCCACTCCTTCAGGCGGTTGTGATAGACGAACTTGAGGGTCTCGGGGACGCGGAACCACAGCTCGCCCAGCGCGAGCACGCACGCGAGGTCGGTCGAGCCGATGCCCGTGGCGAAGTTGTTGAGCGCGCCGTATGTGCAGGAATGCGAGTCGGCGCCGACGACCAGCTCACCGGGAAGCACCAATCCGTTCTCCGGCAGGACCGTGTGGCAGATGCCTCCCTGCCCCACCTCGAAGTACCACTTGATGCCCATCTGCTGCGAGAACTCACGCGTGAGCCGGCCGAGGGTCGCGCTCGCGGCGTCCTTCGCGGGCTGGAAGTGATCCTGCGTGACCGCCACGCGGTCCGGGTCCCAGATCTTCTCGGCCCCCATCTGCTCGCGCATGATCTTTCCGGCGGGCGGGATCGTCAGGTCGTGGCCCATCGCGAAGTCGACCTTCGCCAGCAGCAGGTCGCCTGGGCGCACGCTGTCGCGTCCCGCCCCGCGGGCCAGGATCTTCTCCGTCATCGTCATGCCCATCTAGTCGCGCAACCTCTTCACCACCGCGTCACCGCACTCCGAGGTCGATAGTCCGCCGCCGAGATCGCGCGTGCACTCGCCTGTGCGGATGGCCGACGAGACCGCACCCTCGATCGCGTTTGCCATTTCGGTGTGACCCAGGTGTCTAACCATCATAGAGGCGCTCAAAATCGTCCCCATCGGATTGACGACGCCCTGGCCCGCGATGTCCGGCGCGGTGCCGTGCACGGGCTCGAACAGCCCGCGCTTCGTCTCCGGGTTGATGTTTCCCGACGGCGCGATGCCCATGCCGCCGATCAGCTCGGCGGTCAGGTCGGAGAGGATGTCGCCGAACAGGTTGCCGGTGACGATGACCTCGAACTGGGTTGGGTCGCGGACCAGCTGCATCGCCGCCGCGTCCACGTATAGATGCCGGGTCTTGACGTTGGGGTGCTTCCGGGCGATCGCCTTCCAGCGCTCCTGCCACAAGGCGCCCGCGTACGTCATCGCGTTGGACTTGTCGACCATCACGACCTCGCGCTCGGCGACCTGGAAGGCGTACTCGATGATTCGCGTCACGCCGAGGTAGGTGTTCACATCCTCCTGGATCGCCACCTCGTCCTCGGTCCCCTTCTTGAAGCGGCCGCCCATGCCGACGTACAGCCCCTCGGTGTTCTCGCGAACGATGAGGAGGTCGATGTGCCTGCGATCCTCCTTGCGCAGCGGTGAGAGCCGGTCGTCGTAGAGCTTCGCCGGCCGCAGGTTGACGTAGAGGTCGAGCTCGAACCGCAGCCTGAGTAGAACGCCGGCCAGGTAGGCCGCGTCGTTGACGCGGGGATCGCCAACCGCACCGAACAGGATGCAGTCGGCCTTCTGCAGGTCTTGCCACGTGGCATCGGGTATCGGTTGGCCCGTCCTCATGTACTGGTCGGCGTTGACGTCGTACTCCTGGAAGTCGAAGCCGGCGCCCGCCGCCGTCAGGACCTTGATCGCCTCGGGGACGACCTCCTTGCCCGCGCCGTCGCAGGGCAGGACGGCGATATGGCTAGGCAGGGGTCGCTTCCTTTTCGCGCAGCTTGTAGCGCTGGATCTTGCCGGTGACCGTCTTCGGCAGCTCGGGCACGAACTCGATGAGGTGCGGGTACTGGAAGCGCTGGAGGCGCGACTTGCAGTGCTCCTGGAGCTCGGCGACGAGCACGTCGCCGGTGACCGCGGCCGGCTTGGCGATCACGAACGCCTTGATCTTCGTGAAACCCTCCACGCTCATGCCGACCACGGCGCTTTCGGCCACGGCCGGGTGCTCGAGCAAGGCCGACTCGATCTCGATCGGCGAGACCCACAGGCCGCTCACCTTGATCATGTCATCGGAGCGGCCCTCGTACCAGTAGAAGCCATCGTCGTCACGGCGGTAGCGATCGCCCGTGAAAAACCAGTCACCGAGGATGGAGCGCTTGGACTTCTCGTGCTGCGCCCAGTAGAGCGCGAGGGCGCTGTCGCCTTTCACGTAGAGGTCGCCGGCCTCGCCTGGGTTCACAGGCTTGCCCTGGTCGTCGAGGATCTTCAACTCATAGCCGGGAACGGGCTTGCCGCTGCTCCCCGGCCTCACCTCGTCGAGGCGGTTCGAGCAGTAGATGTGGAGCATCTCCGTCGAGCCGACGCCGTCGAGGATCGTGAGGCCGAAGGCGTCCTTCCATCGCTTCCAAACCTCGGCGGGCAGCGCCTCGGCGGCCGCGACGCAGTGCCGGATCGAGGTCAGGTTTCTTTGCTTCGAACCCTCGAAGTTGAGGATCGCGTTGTACAGCGTGGGCGCGGAAAAGAAGAGCGTCGGCTTTCTCGATTCGATCGTGTCGAGCACGGTCTGAGGAGTGTGCCGCCCGGCGTGCAGGATCGTCGAGGCGCCGACCCAGTAGGGGAAGGTGAGGTTGTTGCCGAAACCGTAGGCGTGGAAGAGGCCGGTCGTCGAGAAGGTCGTGTCGCTTTCTTTGATGCCGAGGACCTGCTCCGCGTAGGTCAGGCACGTGTAGGGGATGTCGTGCTGGAGGTGGACAACCGCTTTCGGTTTGCCTGTGCTGCCGGAGCTGTAGAGCCAGAACGCCATATCGTCCTTCCTGGTCGGTGCGGCGGCAATCTCGTCGTCAGGCGTGAGCTGGTCGGCGCGCAGAAGCGATGCGTTGCCCGACGCCGGCATCAGCTTCTCTTCCGTGTTGGCGTCCACCACCACCGCGCGGGCAAGCGAATCGTCGATGTAATGGACGTAGTCGTCGCTGCGCTGGAGCAGAGGGTTGACTGGGACCGGGACGGCTCCGATGCGGAGGGCGCCGAGGAAGGCGGCGACCCAGCCGGGGGAGTCGTACCCGGCGATCAGGACTCGCTCTTCTCTTCGGACGCCCAGGTCGAGCAGCTGCCTCCCGGCGCCGCAGGAGAGCTTGAAAAGGTCGCCGTAGGTGAGCTCGCCGGCCGCGGAGTGGATCGCGATCTTGCCGGCGCGGTGGGGCAGGTTCCGCTCGAGCAGGTCGGCGCCGACGTTGTAGCGATCCGGGAGATCCACCACCACAGCAAATCTTGGCACTTACGGTGAGAGTACGGTGAAGAGGGCGTGTGTGGGGCGATTGGGTGGCCCTGGGGAACGACTGGATGAATATAAATAGACAGGAATTTACTGGACTGGACGAACAGAATTTTGTAGAATTCGAGTATGCTCTTGATGGCTCAAGAAGATGCTGAGCTGGCCGAGCGCCTGCGCGAGCTGCGCCACTACATCGACGATCTCGAGCTCCAGTTCTCGGAGCTTGCGGCCGAGTTCGCCGCGAGCAAGCAGTGGGAGAACCTGGGGTCCGAGAGCGCCATCGACTGGCTGCGCTTCAACTGCCACCTGACATCCAACGCCGCCGCCGACCGGATCGCGGTCGGCGAGCAGGCCCGGTGGATGCCGCGAAGCACAATGTCGCTCCAGGCTGACTGCATCGGCTTCGCCCACCTCACCGTGATGGCTCGGACGGCCAAGGCGGTGGGTGAGGCGTTCGATGAGGAAAGGCTGCTCCCAATGGCCGAGGAGAACTCACCGGGCAAATTTCACTACAAGTGCTTGCACTACCGGCATTCGGTCAACTCCGAGAAGTACGCGGCCGAACAGGCCGGCCAGGTCCACACCCGCACACTGCACATGAGTACCGCGGACGACGGATCGCTCTACCTCACCGGCTTTCTCGACCCGATTGGAGGCGCAGTGGTACGCAACGCCCTCGAACCCCTGGCGCGGCGTCAGGGCAAGGACGACCACCGGCTTCGCCCACAGCGCCTTGGCGACGCCCTCGTCGAGCTCGCCGAGCACAGGCAGAACATCCAGATGCAGGTGACGAGCTCGCTCGAGACCCTTCTCGACCTGACCGGTGCGCCGGGGGCGGAGGCTGAGTTCTCGCTGCCGATCTCGGCCAAGACGGCGCAGCGCTGGGCCTGCGACTGCAGCGTCACCCGGGTGCTGATGAAAGACTCCGTAGTAATCGACGTCGGCCAGGCCGAGCGCACGATCCGGGGTCCCAAGCGCCGGGCGTTGATCGCCCGCGACCAGCACTGCCAGTGGCCCGGATGCGAACGGCCGGCTTCGTGGTGCGATGGGCATCACATCGTCTTCTGGATGCACGGCGGGGGCGATGAGCTCGACAACCTTGTCTTGCTCTGCGCCCGCCACCACTGGAAAGTTCATGAAGGCGGCTGGAAGCTGATCCGCACGGATGAGGGCAAGATCCTCACGCTCGCGCCTCGCACCTTGTTCGGCAGGCCGAGAGGGCCAGACTAGATATCGGTGACGGTCGAGCAGCGGTCACGTCGGTTCTCTTCGGAAAAACTGGTACGAGTCGCGCGGCGGCTCATGGACGCGTCCCCCCTATGCGCATTGGCGACGGTGTCGCCGGGCGGCCGCGCGCACATCAACCACATGTACTTCGCGTGGTCCGCTCGCTTCGAGGTGATCTGGATCTCGGACGCCGACTCCCTCCACTCGAGTAACCTCACGCGCAACTCCTCGGCGGCGGTCACGATCTTCGCGTCGAACCAGGTCTGGGGCAAGCCCGATCGAGGCATCCAGCTCTTCGGCAACGCCGGCACGACCAACAGCAAAGACTCGCTGGGCGCGTACGGGCGGCGTTTCAAGGACTTCGACGCCGAGGCCAACGACCTGCCGGTCTATCGATTCCGGGCGCGCACGGTGAAGCTATTCGACGAGCGCTCGCTCGCTGCCGGCACCATCGTCAGCGCCCGCGTGAACAGGGATCGCCTCGTCTGGCTGAAGACCGAGGTCTGGACCTAGAGGCTCACTGGCGGACGATCGCGGCGGCGCCCTTCCTCAGGACGTACTTCTGGATCTTGCCCGTGGCCGTCTTCGGCAGCTCGGCCACGAAGGTCACGCCGTGCGGCGCCTTGAAATGCGCCAGCCGGTCGCGCGTGAACGCGATCAGCTCGGCCTCGGTCGCGGAAGCCCCCGGCTTCAGGACGACGTATGCGAAAGGCGCCTCTCCCCATTTCTCGTGCGGCAGGCCGACGATCGCCGCTTCCTGGACGGCGGGGTGGCGAAGGAGGACGCCCTCGACCTCGATCGACGAGATGTTCTCGCCGCCGCTGATGATCACGTCCTTGATCCGATCACGGATCTCGACGTAGCCGTCGGGATGCAGCACCGCCGCGTCGCCCGTATGGAACCAGCCGTCGCCCATCACCTTCTCGGTCGATTCGGGGTCGTTGTAGTACCC
Source organism: Candidatus Dormiibacterota bacterium (assembly GCA_036506195.1). Classification (GTDB taxonomy): domain Bacteria; phylum Chloroflexota; class Dormibacteria; order Dormibacterales; family Dormibacteraceae; genus 40CM-4-65-16. Next base: position 3,150 of record DASXSD010000056.1, on the reverse strand, counting down.
GTGGAGGATGACGTTGCCTCGAAACACGATCTCGCCCAGCGCCTGGCCGTCCGCCGGCACATCCTTGCCCGCCTCGTCGACGACGCGCAGCTCGCCGGCGCCGATCATCTCCACCCCCGTGCGGGCTTTGACGACTGCGCGGTCGGCCGCCGACATCGCCGCGTGCTCGGGCCGCGGCTCGCAAATGGTCAGGAAGGGAGAGGTCTCGGTCAGACCGTAGACCTGCGTCACCTCCCAGCCCAGCTCGCCCTCCAAACGCTCGATGGTGGCGGCGGCGGGAGGCGCGCCGGCGGTGACGACATGCACACCCTTCGGGACCTCGCCGCGCACGTCGCGCGGCGCGTTGGCGAGGGAGATCAGGACCGTGGGAGCTGCGCACAGCCAGCCAACCTTCTCCTTGCGGATTAGCTCGAAAACGCGCGCCGGCTCGACTTTCGGCAGGCAGATGTGACGCCCGCCGACGGCGGTGATGATCCACACGAACGTCCAGCCGTTGGCGTGGAACATCGGCAGCGTCCACAGGTACGTGTCGTCGACCGTCAGGTGGAAATGGACGAGCGTGTCCATGACGTTCATCCACGCGTTGCGGTGGGTGATCATCACGCCCTTGGGCTTGGCCGTGGTTCCGCTCGTGTAGTTCAGCGCGAGCAGGTCGGTCTCGGCTATCTCGACCGGTTTGAAGGCAGACCTGGCGCCGCCGATCTCCTCCTCGTACTCCCGCCACCCTTTGCGGCCGTCGGCGTTGCGGCCGAGGACGATGAAGTGCTCGACGGTCTTCAGCTGGTCGCGCACGCCGTCGACCGCCGCCACGTAGTCCGGGTGAACGCACAACACTTTGGAGCCCGAGTGCGACGTGATGTAAACGAAATCCTCCGCGGTCAGCCGGTAGTTGATCGGCACGAGGACGGCGCCAATCTGCGGCACGGCGTAGAAAGACTCGAGCTGCTCGTGCGTGTTGGGGGCGATGTAGGCGACCCGATCGCCCTGCGTCACACCCATCGCCTGCAGCGCCGAGGACCACCGGTCGCAGCGCTCGAAGAACTGCGCGTAGGTCATGCGCAACTCGCCGTCGACCACGCCCTCGCGGTCGCCGTACAGCTTGCGGGTGCGCCGCGCGAACTCGAGCGGTGTGAGCGGCGTCTCCATGTGCGGTCCTCCTATGAATTCAGCATCAAAGCGAAGTCGGCGGTCTTGATGCCGCCGACGAAAGCGCGGTGCGCATTGGGCTCGAGCTCGACCGAGCGCTCGTACACGAAGGCGTAGACGTTGTCGAGCGTCCAGTCGCCGTAGCCCTGGATGCGCAGTCCATAACGAAGGCCCTCGTCTTTCTCGCCGCGCCGATAGAGGTCCATCGCGCGACCGTAGATCGCTTTCAGGATCTCCAGCTGCATCGAGAGCTCGGCGATCGTTTTGGCGTCGCCCTCGGCCTCCACCAGCTGTTCGACCTGGACTTCGAGGTCGGCGATCTCCTTCTGGTAGTCGTCCACCCCAGGGACGATGTTACTGCGGCCTAGTGGATCAGATAGTTCGTGGAAACGGCCGCCGCGATGAGGATGGCGATGATGTTGACGACCTTGATCATCGGGTTGATCGCCGGGCCGGCGGTGTCCTTGTTTGGATCGCCGACGGTGTCGCCCGTGACCGCCGCCTTGTGCGCCTCGGAGCCCTTGCCGCCCAGGTGCCCCTCCTCGATGTACTTCTTGGCGTTGTCCCAGGCCGCGCCTCCGCTCGTCATCTGAAGGGCGAGGAACAGCCCGGTCACGATCGCGCCCATGAGCATGCCGCCAAGCGCGCGAGGGCCGAGGATGAACCCGACGGCCAGCGGCGCCACCACGGGGATGATGCCGGGCAGGATCATCTCCCGCTGCGCGGCGGCGGTGACGATGCGGACGGCGGTGCCGTACTCCGGCCGGCCGGTACCCTCGAGGATCCCGGGGATTTCGCGGAACTGCCGGCGCACCTCCTCCACGACGAGGCCGCCCGCCCGTCCGACCGCGAGCATGGCCAGCGATCCGAACAGGAACGGCAGGATGCCGCCGATGAAGATGCCGGCGATCACCGTCGGGTCGGTGAGCTGGAACTCGATCGCGTGGCCCGCCTTGGAGAGCTCCTCGTTGTAAGACGCGAACAGCACGAGCGCGGCCAGGCCCGCCGAGCCGATCGCGTAGCCCTTGGTCACGGCCTTGGTCGTGTTGCCCACGGCGTCGAGCGGGTCGGTCACCGCCCGCACCTCTTTCGGCAGCTCGGCCATCTCGGCGATGCCGCCGGCGTTGTCGGTGATCGGGCCGTAGGAGTCGATGGCGACGATGATGCCGGTCATCGACAGCATCGCTGTGGCCGCGATCGCGATCCCGTACAGGCCGCCCAGCGCGTAGCTGATCAAGATGCCGGCCGCGATCACGATGACCGGCAGCGCGGTCGCCATCATGCCAATGGCCTGCCCGGCGATGATGTTCGTCGCGTGGCCGGTCACCGAGGCCTTCGCGATCAGGTGCACCGGCCAGTACGCCGTCTCGGTGAAGAACTCCGTGATGGCGACGATCAAGACCGTGATCACGACGCCGACGAGCGCCGCGAAGAAGAGGTTGGTCGGATCGTGCATCCCATTCGCGGCACCCCCCTGGAGATAGCCGCCGCTCTTCATGTACGCGGTCACGAACCAGAAGCCCACGATCGCGATCGCCACGGCGACCAGCAGCCCCGCATACAACGCACCCATGATCCAGCGCGGGTTGAAGATGCGGACGAAGAAGGTCCCCACGATGGAGCCGACGACACTGACCGCGCCCAGCAGCAACGGGTACACCACCCACCCGACCTGGTCGGGAAACAGCAGCGAGCCGAGAAGCATGGCCGCGATCATGGTCACGGCGTACGTCTCGAACAGGTCGGCGGCCATGCCCGCGCAGTCGCCGACGTTGTCCGCGATCACGGCGGGGTTGCGCGGATCGTCCTCGGGGATGCCCGCCTCCACCTTGCCCACCAGGTCGGCGCCTACGTCGGCGGCCTTGGTGTAAATCCCGCCCCCCAACTGGGCGAAGAGGGCCACGAAGCTCGCGCCGAAGCCAAAGCCGACGATCAGGAACGGAGCCTGCTCCGGGTGGGTGAAGCCGCCGTAGAGGGCGAAGATGGCCCACACCCCGAGCAGGC
>DASXSD010000055.1:0-14508 GCA_036506195.1 Candidatus Dormiibacterota bacterium | reverse complement strand
GGCGATCGCGTCCAGCTGGGCGCGCGCAGGCTTGTTCTCATACGACGGCGGGAACGTGAGCCCGAATCCGTCCCGCGGATAGCGGGGGATGACGTGGACGTGGAAATGCGGGACGTCCTGGTACGCGGCCTCTCCGTCCATGACCAAGATGTTCACGCCGCTCGCCCCCAACGTGTGACGAGCGACCGCGGCCAGCTTGCGCGCGATGCGAAACGTCCGCATCGCCGCTGTCTCGTTGATGTCGGTGATCAGGACCGCGTGCTCACGCGGCATGACGAGCATGTGCCCCTGAGTGATGGGCTGGACGTCCATGAACGCGACGACCGTGTCGTCCTGGTAGACCCAGCTGACCGGCGAGGTGCCGCGGATGATTTCGCAGAACACGCACGGTTCAGCCATGCCGCCCAAGAGGATATAGAACGGATCCCGCTATTCGGCCTCTTTAGGCGACTCGAGGGGCGCGGGCTCGGGGGCCGGCTCGGGCACCCCGTTCGGCTCCGGTTGGACTTCGGCCGCGAGCGGTTCGGCACCGTTCGGTGACATCACCGTCTCGCCGTTGACGATCGCCTCCGCGGGCCGCTGCCCACGGCGGCGCCGGCGAGCCCGGCGGTCGCCACGATGCGGCCGCGAAAGGCGCTGGACCTGGGAGCGGATGCCCACACGCTGGCAGGCAGTGACCACCGCCCCCACGCCCGCGACGAGGCCCTCCTCCTTGCAGTGCTCGAACAGGGGCCCAAACAGCTCAGGCGCGCCGCCGATGACCGTCTTCGAATCACCCACGATCACGAGCAGCTTCTTGGCGCGCGAGATGGCGACGTTGACGCGGTTGGGGTCGTTGAGGAAGCCGATCGCGGCGCGCTCGTTGGAGCGGACGAGGGAAAGTATCACGCCGTCCGACTCACGACCCTCGAAGGCGTCGACCGACTCGATGTCATCCGGCGGCACGATGCCTTTCAGCGCTCCCTGCAGGCGGTTGACCTGCGAGTTGTACATCGCGATCACGGCGAGCTTGGCCTTCCGCACGCGCCGCCGAATGATCGACGTGATGTCCTTGCACAGCGCGACCTCGAACTCATTGGCCACCGATCGCTGCGCGTCGCGGTACTCGTCCTGGGCGCCGGTGTCGACCCATACGAGCTCGCGGTCGAAGGGCCAGGGCAGCGGCATCCGCGGATGTGGCGCCTCGTGGATCAGCTTGCCCTCGTAGAAGAGGTCGGAGACGACGCGACCGATTGGCTCGCGCATGCGGTACTGGCGCGGCAGCATGATCCGCGAGGTTGGGGGCACTTTGTCCCACACCCAGCCGTAGAAGCTGTCGTCGCGAACGACCTCGTCGAGAGGCTGGGCAATGTTGAAGGTGGAGGCTGCCTCCTCCATGACGGGCGGCAGCTGGTTGAGGTCGCCGATCATCACCCACCTCTTGGCCAGCGGCATCAGCGCGAGCGCCTCGTTGGCCCTCACCTTGTTGGCCTCGTCGAGGATCAGCCAGTCGAAGACCTTGAAGCGCAAACGGGAGTCGATGGTCAGCCGGTTGCACGTGCCGGCCACGAGGTTGAACGGCTCGAGGTCGTCGCCTTCGACCAGCGTCGGCCGCAGCCTGCGCGGCACCTTGCCTGGCTCGGCGATGCGCGCCTGCCTCACGTGCGAGAAGCCGAGCAGACGCTCCTGGCCGGTGTCGACGGCGTCGTTGGAATGCGAGGACAGCAGGATTGATGCGGTCGGGTTGCGCCCCAGGATGCGGCGTATCGACTCCACGATCGCGGTCGTCTTGCCGGTCCCGGGCGGGCCCTGGATCAGGTACAGCTGGCCGGGACGCATGCCCATGACGCGGGCCACGGCCTCGGCTTGCTCCTCGTTCGGGTCGGGCAGGTGGTGCGCCCGCTTGCCGTCCAGGGGCACCCGCGGCGGGCTCCCCAGCCAGCCGTTGTCGGCGAGCTCGGCGGCAAGGGCCCCGGTGCGCGGACTTCCGATCTGGAGCTGGCGGATGACCGAGCGCTGCGCCTCGAACATCTCCACGCTTGCCGTCGGAAGGACGATCCCCTCGTCCGGGAGCGGGTCATAACGACGGAAGCTGACCCAGAGGTTGGAGCCCTGGATGCGGTCGAGCGACATGCCCCGATACTCGGGGAAGCCGGCTGAGCGGACGGTCAGGGAGTCGATGCCGCGGTAGATGCGCCCGTCGGCGTCGTCGACGAGGTGGAGGATGGCGCGCACGTACTCACCTCCGCGCATGTCCTCGCCACAGTTGGGGCAGTGGATGCCGTTGGAGGTCGGGACCTCGGTCTCGCACTTCGGACACTCGACCCACTGCTCGGTTGCCTCGTAGCGCCGGACCGCGGCCTCGGCGAGCTTTTCTCGGTAGTCCCGCAGGTGCTCGATGAAGCGCATCGTCGAATCCAGGAGCGGATGGGACTTCGCCTTCTCGCGCAGGACGATGGCTGTGAAACCCTCCAGCTCACCGTCCCACTCTTTGACGACGTGCAGCTCCTGGAAGCGGAGGCGGAGGCGGTTTTTCTCCATCTCGTAGGCGCCTTCGAGCTCCTGCCAGTCGGTGATCTCGAGGGCCAGCCCCATGGGCGTCCGGCCGAGCTTGCCTGTCAGCAGGGTGGTGCTGACCTGGCCCATGAACTCGAGCGGCTTCTCGGGCTTGACGACGTTGTAGGTGCCGTCGATCAGCTTTTGCTCTTCCAGGATCTGCCGCAAGAGCTCGGCGCCGCCCGCGGCCTCGAGCGCCGTGACCTTGGCCGCGGCGGGCGTGCCGGGACGGACGCGGATGCCGAGGCGTCCGGCCTGGATCTCCTCGCCCGGGATGTCCGGGTTCCACAGCGGCAGGACGTCGCCGGGTATGGGCGTGCTCATACGAGGCGAGCCTTGAGTGTGGGGACGGAACGTTTGATTGGGATCAAGTCAGGTTAGGAGTGGTCCCTTTGGCGGGACCTGAGCGCCCCAACGGGCACGGCCTACGTTACCACACCCCGCGCTGGATCAAACTTGAGCGGCCTTGTGGAAGAACCGGCTGAAGCCGTACGACCAGCTGTCCGGGGACGAGGTCAACACCATCCACGAGCAGGCGATGACCATCCTCGAGGAGATCGGCGTCGACTTCCTGCACGAGCGGGCGCGCGACCTCTTCCAGAAGGCCGGCATGCGCGTGGAGGACAACCGGGTTCGGTTCGAGCGCGCCTTTGTCCTCGAGCAGGTGGGCAAGACACCGGCCCACTTCGACCTGCAGGCGCGCAACCCCACGCGGTCGGTCGTCCTGGGCGGCGACAACGTTGTCACGGCCCCGGTCTACGGTCCGCCCTTCATCACCGACCTGGAACGCGGCCGCCGAGGCGCGACGATCGAGGACTTCACGAACTTCGACAAGATGGCGCAGGCCGTGGAGCAGATCCATTGCGCGGGCGGGACCACGGTGGAGCCGGAGGACCTGCCGCTGGGGACGCGGCACCTCGACATGCTCTACTCCCACATCCGCTGGACCGACAAGCCGTTTATGGGCAGCGTCATCTCGGACCAGAACGCCCGCGACACGATCGAGATGGCGTCCATCGTCTTCGGCGGCCGCGAGAGCATCGAGAAGACCCCCGCGGTGATCAGCCTCATCAACGTGAATAGCCCGCTTCGTTACGACGATCGAATGCTGGGAGCGCTGCTGGAATACTCAGACGCCGGGCAGCCGGTGATCGTGACGCCTTTCTTGATGGCGGGCGCCATGTCACCGATGGGCCTGGCGGGCAGCATCGCCCAGCAGACCGCGGAGGCGCTGGCCGGGATCGCGCTCGTGCAGCTGATCCGCCCCGGCACGCCGAGCGTCTACGGATCGTTTCTCACCAATACGGACATGCAGTCGGGCAGCCCAGCGTTTGGGACGCCGGAGTCGGCGATGGGCATCCTGGCCAGCGCCCAGATGGCGCGTCATTACAACCTCCCGTTCCGCGGCGGCGGTGCGATGACTTCCTCGAAAGGACCGGACGCGCAGGCCGCCTACGAATCGATGATGTGCATGTGGCCGACTGTCCTCGGCCGCGTCAACTTCGTGCTCCACGCAGCGGGCTGGCTGGAGAGTGCGCTGCTCGCGTCATATGAAAAGTTCGCGATCGACGTGGAGCAGCTCCGCATGTTCGAGTGGATCCTCGGCCATGGGTTGCCCGTCGACGAAGAGGGGCTCGCGATGGATGCGTTGCGCGAGGTCGGACCGGGTGGGCACTTCCTCGGTGCGGAGCACACCATGCGCCACTACCGGACGGGCTTTTACCGGCCGTGGATCTCGTCCACCGAGAACTTCGACCGCTGGCAGCGTTTTGGTTCGCGGACCGCGGACGTCGTCGCGGCGGAGAGATGGAAGCAGCTGCTTGCGGAGTATCCCGACCCTGGAATCGACCCCGGGGTCGACGAACAGCTGAAGGAATTCATCGCCAAGCGGAAGGACGAGATTGGCGAGTCCTGAGGTTCGGGCGCGCCAGCGTCTCGGCTATCTGCTCGGCAAGATCGCGTCCAGGGAACCGGCGCCGGCCAGCGGTTCGGCGGCGGCGACGGTCGTGGCGGCGTCGGCGGCGCTGCTCCAGAAGGTGGCATTGCGATCCGAGAGGTGGGAAGGCGCTGCCGCGGCCTATCAGCGGGCTGAGGAGCTGCGGTTGCAGGCCGAAGCGCTCATCGAGCTCGATTCCACCTCTTTCCTCGAGTACGTGGCGGCCCAGCGGACCGGGGCTGACGTCGAGCCGGCCCGCGAGAAGACGATCGACGCGCCGCTGGCGATCGCGCGCGCCGGCGCCGAGGTCGTCGCGCTCGCGCGAGCGCTGGAGAAGCACGGCAACCCGAACCTGATGGCCGACTCCGTGGCCGCGGCAATGCTTGGCCGCGCGGCGGTCGCCACCGCGGCCATGCTCGTCGAGGTGAATCTCATGGATCGCCGCGCCGACAGTCGCCTCGCCGAGGCGCGGCGCCTCGTGCGCGAAGTCAGCGCGTCAGCTCGCCGGCCAGCCGCTCGAGGCCGCTCAGATGATCGCGGTCGTGCTTCAGCGCGATCTCGAGGTAGCGATCGACCGTCAGCTGGCCGTAGTTCTCGTGCCGCCCGGTCAAGCGCGTCCTCTGGTCGAGGTCGAGGCTCTTCACGTAAGCGATGAGTCGCGCCCGGGATTCGGCCCATTCATCGAGGGCGTCCTCGAGATGGATGCCGCTGAAGTCGGCCCCGTCGTGCGTGAAGAGCTCGAAGCGCGGATTCTCGCCCGACGCGATCGCTCGGACTCGCGGCTCGTAACAGTCCCTCTCGGTGAACGCAAGGTGTGCGGCGATGTCGCGAAGCGTCCACGCTCCGATCCGCGCTGAGGAGTCCTCGGCGTCGAGCCTCAGCATCGCGGTCATGATCTGCTGGCTGTTGAGAAGCCGCTCGAGGATCTCGTCGCTCATTCGGGACTCATGAGTCTGGAACGTGGGTTGGCCGCGGTCAACTCATCGATTACAGCGGCCACGACTTCTTGCGGTGCGCCAGGACGTTCCTCGACCGGTCCCCACTTCCAGCCGTCGAGGTAAGCGTCCATTTCGGTCGACCCCTCCTTCATTGCGTAGGCGTCGATCGCGGCCTGGAAGTAGTCGGGCAGCATGCGCTTGACCTCGGCGTCACCCTTCCAGGCCTTGACCTGCGAGGGAATGTGCTTCCAATACATCACCTGATACCTCGTCAAAGCAGCACTCACCCTCCCCACTTGCTGGGGAGGGCCGGGGTGGGGAGGGTGGGACTTGAATCTTCGACAAGAGAGGCAAGCCGATCTTCGAGCTCTCCGAGCCCAACATCCTCTACCTGTAAGGGCAGCTCCAGGTATCTCGCTATATCCGCCGCCTTTGCCAACAGGCGCGGGTGAGGCGACTGGCGGAGGTACAGCACCGCCTCGTAATTGCTGAAGAGCATCGACTTCAATTCCGGCTCTCGATCCAGCCCGAGGCCGCGGACCACGGCGCGGTCGAAGTTGCGCACGAGCCAGTCCGTGAGGAAGAACGTCCCCGGTCTCCGGTCTGCGATCTCCGCGAAGCGGTCCGCCCCGGCGAACATCTCGTAGCAGTGCGGGCCGGGCACGCGGACGGCGCCGAACTCGTCGAGCATCGCCTCCACCTTGCCGGTCATGCCGCACTCGCCGTACACGACGACCAGCTTTTCGTAGTCCGGGCGGAGCCAGTTCAGCTTCTCGCGCAGCTCTTCTACGATGCGCGACGGATAGAGGTGCAGCAGTGCCGATACGCCGTAAATATCCACGTCCCACCCGCGCCGGTCGACGATCTCCTTCACCTCGCGCCCCAGCGCTCCGCAGATGACGAACGCGACACCGTGCCGGTCCGATTTGCCGCGTGTGCCGGCAAATGCGGGTTTAGAGTCGAGCCATAACCCGCGAGCGCCGGCGTTCGCGGCATTCGCCGTGCTCACGAGACGCGCTCCAGGTGGGGGAAACCGAGGACCGAGATGAACGAGTCGTTGAAGTCGCTGCGACCCGACAGCTCCACGTACTCGATGCGCGATGGGAGCTCGAACGCGACCTGACGCTCTCGGTAGGACAGGAGCGCGATCTTGGCGCCTTCCCCGGCCGAGTTGCCCACCGCGATGATGCGGTCGACTTCGACCGGCGGCACCAGGCCGATGATCTTGGCGCTCTCTGGGTTCAGGTACGAGCCGAACGACCCGCCGAGCAGCACCTCGTCCAGGTCGTCGACATCAACCCCGAGGATGTCCATGAGGACCTTGATCCCGGTGGCGATCGACCCTTTCGCAAACTGCAGCTCCCGGATGTCGCGCTGGGTCAGGTAGACGCCTTCGGCGAGCAGGAACGCTCGCATCCCGTCCACGTCTATGAGCCGGTCATGCAGCGGGTGATCGGGCACATCGGCCGGAGCCTTGAGGCGTCCTGAGTGGTCGAGGAGTCCGGCGAGCAGCAGTTGAGCCACGGTGTCGACCAGCCCCGAGCCGCAGATTCCCTCCGCGGGGACATCGCCGCCGATGACCTGCAGCTCGACGCGCTCGCCGAGCTGGACCCCTTCGATCGCGCCCACGGTCGCGCGCATGCCGCATTTGATCTGGCTGCCTTCGAACGCGGGCCCTGCCGGGGCCGCGGTGGCAAGTGCCCGCTGCGCGTTGCCGAGGACGATCTCGCCGTTCGTGCCGACGTCGACGAACACGCGAAGCCTGTCCTCGCGGACGATGCCTGTCGCCAGGATCCCGGCCACGATGTCGGCGCCCACATAGGCGCCCAACGCAGGCAGGGTCTGCACGTACCCGTGCGGATGGATGTGCAGGCCAAGCTCGCCCGCGTCCACCGTCAGCTGATCCATGAAGGCGGGCGTGAAGGGCGACATCGAGAGGGGGGTGGGGTCGACTCCGAGGAGCAGGTGCAGCATCGTCATGTTGCCGACGACCACTGCCTCGTAGGTCTGCATCGGCGACACGCCGGCGTCGCGGTAGAGCTCGGCGAGGATCGAATTCATGGTCGAGACGGCCGCGTGCTGCAGCTCGTGAATCGCATCGGGACCATTCATCCCATGACTGATCCGCGAGATGACGTCGGCGCCGAACGGCGCCTGGCCATTGAGCGTGGAGAGCACCGACGCGGCCATGCCGCTGCGCAGGTTCATCAGGGTGCCTACCACCGTCGTCGTGCCGACGTCGAAGGCGACCCCGAAGCACTGGTCCATCGTGTTGCCGGGTTCGACGGCGACCAGCCGGTCGCCTGCCAGGACCGCGGTGATTCGGAATCCGGCCTCGCGCAGGACCTGCGGCAGCGTGCGGAGGACGGAAAGCCCGGCGACCAGGTCGTGACCTTCCTCGGTGAGGGCATCCTTCAGGCGCGCGATATCGCTGCGCTGATCTTCGAGCGAGGGCTCCGCGAGCTCGAAGTACACCTTGCGCACGTTCGGGTCGAGGATGACCAGGCGGCCGAGGCCCATGGTCGCCGCCTTGGGCACCCGCAGCAGCTGAGGGACCTCACACGTCATGTCCTCGTAGACGCGCGCCTGACAGGACAGGCGCCAGCCGTCGGCGATCTCTTGCGGGCGCAGCTGGCGGTGGTCGGCGGTCTCGGCCTCTGTCAGTCCCTTGACGACGCGGACCTTGCATTTGCCGCAGGTGCCGCGCCCGCCGCAGGTGGAGTCGATGGGCAGGCCGATCCAGTGCGCGGCGCTGAACAGGGTGGTGCCGGCCGGTACGCGAGTCGTTCTGTCAAACGGCAGGTACTGGACCTCGAGCTTGCGCGCGATCATGCCCGGGCCGCCTGCTCAGCCCTGAAGGCCGAGATCCAGTGCATCGCGTACTCGTCGTGGCCCAGCAGCAGGTCGCCCGCAAGAATCGCTCTCCGGACCGTCGGCTCGAGCGGATTTGTGATCGCGCACGTCAGTCCCGAGTGCATCGCCAGCGGCAGGAACGCGGCGTTGACGGCCGCGCGGTCGGGCAACCCGAAGGAGACGTTGGAGGCGCCGCACGTCATGTTGTTGCCGAGCTCGTCCCGGATCAGCCGCATGGTCTCCAGCGTGATCAGGCCGCAAGTCGGGTCGGCGGCGACGGTCATCGCGATGGGGTCGATTACCACGTCCTCCGGGGGGATGCCGTGGTCGCCGGCACGTTCGACAATCCTCCGTGCGAGGGCAAGCCTTTCCTCGGGCACCATCGAGATGCCGTTCTCGTCGTTGGCCATCCCGATGACCGCGGCACCGTGCTTCTTGACCAGGGGCAGGATGCGCTCCATGCGGTCCTCCTCCGCGGTCACGGAGTTGACGAGCGCCTTGCCTTCGTAGGCGGACAGCCCCGCCTCGAGTGCCTCGATGATCGAGGAGTCGATGCAGATGGGGGCGTCGGTGACCTGCATCACGGCCCGGATCGCGGCCACGAGCAGAGCCGGCTCGTCCACGGCCGGGATGCCTGCGTTCACGTCGAGCATGTGGGCACCGGCCCCTGCCTGCGCTTGGGCGTCGGCGCGCACTCGGTCCATCACGCCCTCCTTCATCTCCGCGGCGAGCACCTTGCGACCGGTGGGATTGATGCGCTCGCCGATGACCACGAAGGGACGGTCGACCGAGATGACAACCTCGCGACTTCGCGAGGAGACGCGCGTCTCCAAAGGAGCTACCCCTTTCTCAGTGTCTCGTCGATTTTCATCACGGCCTGCTCCAGCGCCTGCGCGCCGGGCGAGCTGCCACTTCGATCGCCGACGAGCTCCTTGGCCATGCGTGTCGCCATCGAGGCATCGGGCGCGTAACTGTCCGCGCCGACGTGCTTCGCATACTCGAGGGTGACCGGTGCACCGCCGACCGCGACGTGCACCTTGTCCCGCAGGCCCGCCTTGCTGAGAGCCTCGAGGTTGGCCTTGAACATGGGCATCGTCGTGGTCAGAAAGGCCGAGAAACCCACTATGTCCGGCTGGTGTTGCTGCACGGCCTCCACGAACTTCTCCGGGGGCGTGTTGACGCCCAGGTCGAAGACCTCGAACCCCGCGCCCTCGAGCATGATCACGCACAGGTTCTTGCCGATGTCGTGGATGTCGCCCTTGACCGTGCCGATCACGTATCGGCCGACCGGTTGAGCGCCCGTCTCCGCGATCAAAGGCCGCAGGATCACCAGGGCGCCCTGCATCGCGCGCGCGGCGATCAGCATCTCCGGCACGAAGAAGTCGCCCTTCTCGAAACGGCGCCCGACCTCTTCCAGGGAGGGGATCAGGGCTTTGAAAAGGATGTCCATGGGACTCATGCCGAGGCCCAGACCTTCTTCCGTGAGAGCCTTGACCTCCGGCGCGTGGCCGTAGAGCGTGTGCTCGAACAGACTCGCGCGAATCTCCTCTTCCCGGCTCATTTGCTTACCTCAGGCGCATCGTACGTCGCCCTCTCGTTGCGCGCAACGATAATGGTTGCGCGATGAGCAACGATTCGAAGCGGGACATGGCCGTCCGTTCCGTGGAGCGGGCCATCGCCATCCTGGACCTGCTCGCCGCGGGAGGGTGGCGCACCGGCGCGGACGTCGCCCGGGAGCTGCAAGTCCATCGCTCCACGGCGCTGCGGCTCCTGGGCACGCTCGAGCGCCACGCCCTGGTCGAGCGCGACCAGCGCACCGCCCGCTACCGGCTCGGGCGCCGCCTGCCGCAGCTGGCCAGCGTCGTCACGGGTGAACTCGACCTGCGCTCCGTGGCCCGACCCATCTGCGAGCAGCTCGCCACCGCGGCGGGCGAGACGGCAACGCTGGATGTGCTCATCGGCGACGTCATCGTCCCGATCGAGCAAGCGACGGCGTCGACCTCGGTGATGAGCGTCAACTGGCTTGGCCGGCGGACCCCGGTCCACTGCACGGCGAGCGGCAAGGCGATCACCGCCTTTGGCCCGCCGGCCGTCAGGGAACGCCTCCTCGACCTGCCGCTCGACCGCGTGACCCCACATACCATCACCGACCGCGCCGAGCTGGAGGCGCAGCTGGAGGAGGTGCTCGGCGCCGGCGTCGCTCGCACCCACGAGGAGCTGGAGGTCGGCCTGGACGCCATCGCGGCGCCGGTCTTTGGCGCCGAAGGCGAGGTGGTGGCGGCGCTCGATGTCTCGGGCCCCTCGCACCGCCTGCGGGACCGCACCGACCTCGACCGCCTGACAAGGGATGGGGCCGCGGACCTCTCCCGGCGCCTTGGCTACCGCGCCCGGCGCGCTGAAACCTGAGGATCAGATCCCGTTAACCGCGGCCTGGTTGAAATCGACGGCACGTTCCAAACTCCATCCTTGCAAGGTCTTCGGCGGATCGCCATCATTGCTCTGTTCAACCGGTCGCTGACGCCCGCGCGGGCTGTTTTGGAGGGGATAGGAAGCATGAAGCTCCGCACCTGGACTAGCCGCCTCGGCCTCGCCGTGGCTGCGCTCATCATCGTCGCCGCCTGTGGCACCACGGGCGGAGGCACCGCCAGCTGTGACGCCAAGGCGGCGAAGTCGGCGGCCGACTGCGGCGGAATGGACGCCCTGATCGCCGCGGCCAAGAAGGAGGGACAGCTGAACGTCATCGCGCTGCCCCCCGACTGGGCGAACTACGGCGCAATCATCAGCGGCTTCAGCGCCAAGTACGGGATCAAGGTCAACTCCGCCAACCCCAACGGCTCAAGCCAGGAAGAGGTGGACGCGATCAAGCAGCTTTCCGGCACCTCCCGCGCGCCGGACGTGGTCGACGTCGGCATGAAGGTCGCCCTCGCCAACACGTCGCTCTTCGCTCCTTATAAGGTCACGACCTGGAACGACATCCTGGACAGCCAGAAGGAGTCAACTGGCGTGTGGTTCCAGGACTACGGCGGCTTCATGGGCATCGGCTACGACTCGACCAAGGTTCCGGAGATCAAGTCCGTCCAGGACCTTCTTGGCTCGGCGTTCAAGAGCAAAGTCGCCCTCGCCGGCGACCCCACCAAGTCGAACCAGGCGCTGAACGGCGTCATCCTCGCCTCGGTCGCCAACGGCGGCTCTGTCGACGACGTGAGCAAGGGCGTGGACTTCTTTCACCAGCTCAAGCTGAAAGGCAACTACGTGCCGATCATCGGCACTGCCGCCACGGTGAAGGCCGGCACGACGCCTGTCCTGTTCGAGTGGGACTACCTGTCGACCTCGCACGGCAAGGACGTGTCCACATGGAAGATCTTCGTCCCGCCCGACGCGACGATCGGCGGTTATTACGCCCAGGCGATCAACAAAGAAGCGCCGCACCCCGCCGCGGCGCGGCTCTGGGAGGAATACCTCTACTCGGACGAGGGCCAGAATCTGTGGCTGAAGGGCGGCGCGCGCCCCGTGCGCCAGGCCGCCATGGAGAAGTCCGGCAAGATCGACGCCACCGCCGCGGCCGCATTGCCGAAGATCACGGGCACCCCATTGTTCCCGACGCAGGAGCAGCAGACCAAGGCCGGCGACTTCGTCGGCGCGAACTGGTCCAAGGCGGTTTCCTGACGGCCGCAGGCAGCGCGGCTGTAACGGCCGCCGGTCGCCCGATCGCGGGCAGCCGGCGGCTGTCTCTTTCCTGGGCCGGTCTCATACCCTTCTTCGTTTACACGGCGCTGTTCCTGTTCCTGCCGACGCTGATCATCCTGGTCGGCTCGCTGACCGACAGAGACGGCAACTTCACGCTGGCGAACTTCGGCATCGACGGCATCGCCCAGGCCTTCTTGCTCAAGTCGTTGGGGGCGAGCCTCGAGATCTCCGCGGTCAGCGCGCTCGTCGGCGCCGTGGCCGGGGCGTGCCTGGCCTACGCGGTGGCGACGGGCAACCCGCGCGGTGTTCTCCGCCGCGCCGTCACCTCGGCGGCCGGCGTGCTCGCCCAGTTTGGAGGCGTGACCCTCGCCTTTGCCTTCATCGCCACCATCGGCGTGACCGGCTTCGTCTACGAGTTCGTGAGGGACCACGGCGTCGACGTCTACGCCAACGGCGTCTGGCTCTACGAGCTGCCTGGTCTGACCCTCATCTATACGTACTTCCAGATCCCGCTGATGGTGATCGTGTTCCTGCCCGCGGTGGATGGCATCCGGCCGCAGTGGCGCGAGGCGACGGAAAGCCTCGGCGGCAACACGTGGCACTACTGGCGCTACGTCGCCGGGCCGCTGCTCGCTCCGTCGTTTCTCGGCTGCACCCTGCTCCTGTTCGCCAACGGGTTCTCCGCGTACGCGACCGCAGCGGCCTTGATCACCCAGGGCGGCGTGATCCTCCCGCTGCAGATCGCGAACCTGCTGACGAGCGAAACGGGCCGGGCCCAACCTGGCCTGGCCAAAGCGCTCGCACTGGCGATGATCCTGGTCGTCCTCATAGTCATGGCGCTGTACACCGTCCTGCAGCGCAGGACGTCGAACTGGCTGCGGTGACTGAATGAACCGCACCCGCAGGGGCAGGCTGCAAATTTTCCGTGTCGTGGTCTTCCTCGTGATGGGCGCTTTCTTCCTCGTTCCCATCGGCGCGATGTTCGAGTTCTCGACAAGGGGCAACTCGCTGACGGCGCCGCGCAACCTCGACGCGTGGGCCAACATCGTCAAAACGCCAGACCTGACGGATGCCATCACCGCGTCATTGGAGCTGGCCGCCATCACCACCGTCGCCATGCTCATCCTTCTGCTGCCGACCATGGTCTGGGTGCGGCTGCGCTTCCCAGGACTGAGTCGTGTGGTGGAGTTCATCTGCTTGATCCCGCTCACAGTGCCCGCGATCGCGCTCGTCGTGGGCATGGTCCCGATCTACCGCTGGCTCAACATCAACCTCAACGACTCGATACTCACACTCGCGTTTGCGTACCTGATCCTCGTCCTGCCGTACTCGTACCGGGCGCTGGACGCGGGCCTGTCGGCCATCGACCTGAAGACGCTCTCCGAGGCGGCGCGCAGCCTCGGTGCGGGCTGGGGCACCGTGATGCTCCGCGTGGTCGTGCCGAACATGTCGACCGCGATCCTGAACGCGAGCCTGCTGTCGGTGGCGCTGGTGCTCGGCGAGTTCACATTCGCGAACCTGCTCGCGTACGAGAACTTGCAGGTGGCGATCGCCTACGTGGGCCTGGTCGACGCCGGCACGTCGATCGCGGTCGCGGTCGCGTCGCTGCTGTTCGCGTTCGCGCTGCTTATGATCCTTTCCTACTTCGGCCGCAGGCAGGCGCCGCTGGCGAAGGCCGAGGAGCCGGACTATCAGCTGTCGCAAACCATCGGCCTGAGTGGGGGCTTGATCGGGAGGGCCAGATGACAACGAATGAGAGCGAGCCGACCCGCTCTGGCGTCGAGGTCCGCCTCGAGGACCTCCGGCGGACGTACGGGACCACGACCGCACTGGACGGACTGACCCTGACGCTCCATCCCGGCGAGCTGATCGCGCTGCTCGGACCTTCGGGCTGCGGCAAGACGACGGCGTTGCGCTTGCTGGCCGGCCTCGAGGAGGCGGACAGCGGGCGGGTGATCATCGCCGGCAATGACGTCACCAACGTCCCCGCGAACCGGCGCGACATCGGCATGGTCTTCCAGGCCTACTCGTTGTTCCCGCACATGACCGCGCGCCAGAACGTCGAGTTCGGACTGCAGCTGCACAGGGTCGATGTCGAGGAGCGGCGTCAGCGGGCGCGCGAGGTGCTCGAACTAGTCGGTCTGGCAGCCCACGCGAACAAGTTCGCGCACCAGCTGTCCGGCGGCCAGCAGCAGCGCGTCGCCCTTGCCAGGGCGCTCGCGATCAGGCCCAAGGTCCTCCTCCTGGACGAGCCGCTGTCCGCCCTTGACGCCAAGGTGCGCTCCCGCTTGCGTGACGAGATCCGGCGGGTCCAGCTCGAGGTCGGGATCACGACGCTCTTCGTCACCCACGACCAGGAGGAGGCGCTCGCCATCGCCGACCGGGTGGGCGTCATGCAGGCGGGACGCCTCGAGCAGATGGGTCCTCCGACCGAGATCTACTCGCGCCCGGCGACGCCGTTCGTAGCCGAGTTCGTCGGTCTCACCAACCGCCTTCAGGGCACGGTACGCGATGGCGTCGTCGAGGTGCGGGGCACGCAGATCCCACTTGTCGAGCGTG
>DASXSD010000054.1:0-17601 GCA_036506195.1 Candidatus Dormiibacterota bacterium | reverse complement strand
GCGAACAACGCGGCTGCCGGCTGTCGCGGGTTTGCGGCCAGCGACAGCAGCAGCAGCGCCTCGGCGACGAGGATCGGCACCGCCAGCACCACCAGGGCGAGCTCCAGCAGGGCGTAGCCGACGACCATCAGCGCTATCTGGAAGGACGTCACGCCGGAGCGGATCAACAGCCAGCCCGCAACGACGAGCATCGCGAAGTCCTGGAACCCGACGTAGGGCGTGAAGAGCAGCGACGCCACGATGCCGGTTGCGATCGGGCGCGCTGGGCCGGAGCCACGCTGGCGCCAGGCGGCGAAGGCAGCTCCCGCCACCACAAGCACCTCGACCACGTAGACCTGCGGGCCCAGGCCGAGCGGCCCGGCGATCGCGTAGCGACGGGTCGGCTCCCACTGCGATGCCATCGCCAGCACGTCGCGATAGCGCTGCAGACCGTCACCACCCAGCAACACCAGGGCCACGGCGACGAGGACCACGCTTGCCCCCAACCAGGCGGCGAACATGCGCCCATGGCCGGCGACGAGCAGGCACAGCGGGACCAGCAACACGAGCTGCGGCTTGACCGCGGCCAGGCTCAGGACCACGCCCGCCGCGACCGGCTTGTGCTTCTCGGCCAGCCACCACGACCCAGCCACAAACGCCGCGACCAGCGCCACCGGCTGACCGACCATGAGACCGAAGGCTGTCGGAAACAAGCCCAAGAACAGCGCCAGATGGGCGGCGCGCACAAGACGTGTGCCGCCGGGCGCGGCCACGCGCCACGCAAAGTAGGCGGCGCCGACGACCAGCACGGTCCAGAGCACGATCGCGACGTCGAACGGCAACGGGAGAAACGGCGTGGCCAGCCAGACCAGCGGCGGCGGGTTCAGATAAGGCGACCAGTAGGCACCCAGGCTTTCGACCGCGGTCTTCTGCGCCGCCAGGTCGTAGAGATGCCCATAGCCGTGCTGCCACGCGTTCAGCGCGGAGCCATAGATCAGCCGGAAGTCGTTGCGGATCAGGTACTGCGGGATGTAGGTGACCACGGCCGCGTAGAGGTTGAACGCGGCCAGCAACGCACCTGTCCACAGGCCGGCGACGGCCCACAAGCGGGTGCGGCGGCGAAAGAACTCGCTCAAGGCAGGCAAAAAATAAGGGCTGCGCCCGAAAGCGCAGCCCTGACCTGATCTTTAGTTAGTTGACTTCCCTGTAGTCGGCGTCGACGACGTCCTCTTCCTTCTTCTTCTCGCCGGGCTCGGAACCGTCGCTCGGACCATCGGTCGGAGCCGACGCTCCGGCCTGCTGGTAGATGTGCTGGCCGATCTTCTGCAGCGACTCGTTGAAGTCATCCATCTTCTGCTGCAAGTCCTTCGTGTCGGACCCCTTCGCCGCGGTCTTCAAGGCCTCGAGCTTGGTGTTCACCTCGCTCTTGACGTCCTCGGGGATTCGCGCCTCGTTGTCCTTGATGATCCTCTCGGCCTGGTGGATCATGTGGTCCGCCTGGTTGCGGAGTTCCACCTCTTCGCGCTTGGCCCGGTCCTCGGAGGCGTGGGCCTCGGCTTCCTTGACCATGCGGTCGACCTCGTCCTTGTTCAGCGTCGACGACGCGGTGATCGTGACCGACTGCTCGCGGCCGGTGCCCTTGTCCTGCGCCTTCACGTTGAGGATGCCGTTCGCGTCGAGGTCGAACGTGACCTCGATCTGAGGCATGCCCCGCGGCGCGGGCGGAATCCCGTCGAGGTGGAAGCGACCCAGCGTGCGGTTGTCGCGCGCCATGTCCCGCTCGCCTTGCAGGACGTGGACCTCGACCGACGTCTGGCTGTCGGCCGCGGTCGAAAAGACCTGCGCGCGAGAGGTCGGGATCGTCGTGTTGCGGTCGACGAGCTTGGTCATCACCCCGCCTAGCGTCTCGACGCCCAGCGAGAGTGGCGTCACATCCAGGAGAAGGATGTCCTTGACCTCGCCCTTGAGCACGCCGGCCTGGATCGCCGCGCCGACGGCGACGACCTCGTCCGGATTGACGCCCTTGTGCGGCTCCTTGCCGCCCAGCAGGTCCTTGACCAGCTGCTGGATGATCGGCATCCGGGTCGCGCCTCCGACCAGCACGACCTCGTCGATCTGCTGGGGCGTGAGGTTGGCGTCCTTCAGGGCCGACAGGAACGGCTGCCGGGTGCGCTCGGTGAGGTCCGCGGTCAGCGACTCGAACTTGGCGCGGGTGAGTGTCACCTCGAGGTGCTTGGGTCCGGTCTGGTCGGCGGTGATGAACGGCAGGTTGACCGTCGTCTCGAGCCGGCTCGACAGCTCGATCTTTGCCCGCTCCGCGGCCTCAGTAAGCCGCTGCAGCGCCTGGCGGTCCGCCTTGAGGTCGATGCCGTTCTGCTTCTTGAACTCGTCGGCGAGCCAGTCCACGATGCGGCGGTCATAGTCGTCTCCGCCCAGGTGGGTGTCGCCAGCGACGGATTTGACCTCGAAGACTCCATCGCCAACGTCGAGCACGGAGACGTCGTAAGTCCCGCCGCCGAGGTCGAAGACGAGGATCGTCTCGTTGGCTTTCTTCTCGAGGCCATAGGCAAGCGACGCGGCTGTCGGCTCATTGATGATGCGCAGCACGTTGAGGCCGGCAATCTGGCCGGCATTCTTGGTCGCCTGGCGCTGCGAGTCGTTGAAATAAGCGGGCACGGTGATGACCGCGTCGGTCACCTTCTCGCCGAGGTAGGCCTCGGCGTCGGCCTTGAGCTTCTGAAGGATCATCGCCGAGATCTCCTCGGGCGTGAACTCCTTGTTGGCGTTGGGAACCTGCACCACGGCGCGGTCGTCCTTGCCGGCCTTGACCTGGTAGGGCACGATCTTCTTCTCAGAGTCCACCTCGCCGACCTTGCGGCCCATGAACCGCTTGATCGAGTAGACGGTGTTCTCGGGGTTGACGGCCGCCTGCCGGCGCGCCAGCGTGCCCACCAGCCGCTCACCGGACTTCGTGAAGGCGACGACGGAGGGCGTGGTGCGCGAACCTTCGGAGTTAGGGATGACGACAGGCTCGCCGCCTTCCATGACGGCGATGACCGAGTTGGTCGTCCCCAGGTCGATTCCTACGGTTTTTGGCATTTGTCAGCTGTCCTCCAGGTGGGATGGGTTTGGATTCGAAATGAATACCTTGATCTTGTTCCCCGCTTCCGGGGATGCAAAACCAGGCACCTCAGTACTGTTGTAGCGATGGCGATCTACGAGCTCGACCCTGTCGACCGAATCGCCATCTCGGCCGTGGGCGAGCCTGGCCAGCGCCGCTTCTTCCTCCAGGCCACCGGCTCCGGCCACACGCTGACCCTGGGCTGCGAGAAGGGCCAGATCCAGGCGCTCGTCCTCCGGCTGCACCAGATGCTCGAGGCCCAGCAGATCGAAAACCCTGAGCCTCCCGCCGAGCCGGCCCCACCGGCCGAGGAACCAGGTGAGCCCGAGTGGCAGATCGGCGAGATGGGCCTCGGCTACCACGAGGCGCGCCAGATGTTCGTCCTGGTCGCAAGCCAGGTCGCGGCGGGTGAGTCCGGCGAGGCGCCCGGATCCGGTGAGGCGGCGCCCGCCGATGACGCGCCGAGCGTCCGCTTCTGGCTCAGCCACGAGCAGGTCGTCGCCTTCTCCCAGCAGGCGCAGTCGGTGCTGGCGGCGGGGCGCCCGCTGTGCCCCCGGTGCGGCCTTCCCATGGACCCCTCGGGCCACCCCTGCCCGGTCATGAACGGTGCCCGGCCCATCTTCTGACGACGCCGAGCGCCTGCTGGGGGACCTGCCCGACTTCAAAGTCGTGGGACTTCTCCATGGCGCGTCCAATTACACGTTCCTGGCACGCCTAGGGCCTTACGAGCCCGCGGATATCCGAGCCGTCTACAAGCCGGCCCGCGGCGAGTCGCCGCTGTGGGACTTCGACGCCGGGACCCTCTACAAGCGTGAGGTCGCCGCGTACGAGTTGAGCAAGGTGCTGGGCTGGCCGCGCATCCCGCCCACGGTCGTCCGCCGCAACGCCCCGCACGGTGTGGGCGCCGTGCAGCTTTTCATCGAGGCCGACGAACGGCACTTCCTGGGCACGAACACCGCCAGCTCCGAGACGTGGATCAGGGTCGCCCTGTTCGACGTGATCACCAACAACGCGGACCGGAAATCGGGCCACTGCCTGTTTGACAGAGATGACACCGTCTGGGTCATCGATCACGGGCTCACGTTTCACACGGACCAGAAGCTGCGGACCGTGATCTGGGATTTCGCCGGCCAGGAGCTGCCCCAGGACCTGTGTGGAGATATTGAGCGCGCCCTGATCGAGCTCGAACGGGGTGGCCTTGCCAGGACCCTGGGCGGCTTGCTCAGCCCGGCCGAGATCCGGGCCCTGAAGCGGCGGCTGCGCGGCGCCCTCGACGCTCGGTGGCGTTTCCCCGAGCCAACCTCGGCGTGGTCGATCCCATGGCCGCCGGTGTAACCAACCCGGGTCTGGTATCGTTCCCCGCCTTCATGCGTTGGCTCCGGGTCCTGGCGTTCCTACCTGTCTGGCTGCTGGTCACCGCCGAGGCAAGCCCAACTCCTACAAACGACGCGTCACCGTCGCCGACCGCGGCTCCATCGCCGTCGCCGAGCCCGAGCCCGCAGCCCACGCCGGTCAACGCCTTCCTCTCCCTTGATGTGACCGCGGGGACGCCGGACACGGTCATCAATGTCAGCGGCGGGCAGTTCCTGCCGAACCAGCAGATGAACCTGTACTGGGACCAGCCGAGCAAGGTCGCGGGCGCGGCGACCGCCGACGCCAATGGCAGCTTCAACACCCGCGTCAAGCCGAACCCGAGCGACAATCCGGGCGTCCACAAGCTGTGCGCGAGCGTGCTGCCGAACCCGTGCGCCAACTTCGCCCTGCAGTCCGCCACGCCGACCCCGTCGCTGGCGCCGACGCCGTCTGAAGAACCGTCGCCGACCCCGTCGGAGGAGCCGACGCCCAGCCAGGCCGCGACGCCGGCACGGGTCAACGCGAACCTGAGCGGGTTCGACGTCATCTCGAGGCCGCCCTTCGTCTTCTTGCCGATCTTCGGCGTCGCCGCCCTCCTCCTGTCTCTCGCCTACTGGGCGGTCAGTGCCATGAGGCGGCCCCGCCGGCTCGCCCCGATGCCCACCGCTGCCGTCGTGCACCGGGCGACGCGCCCCGACTACTCGGCAGCGTTTGGACTCCCGCCGGCACGTCCCGCGGAGACCCCGCCGGCTTCCGCCTGGAGCGAGGCGATGCAGCCCCATAGCGCAACGCCCTCCTCGGCCCCGACTCCCCCTCCCCCTGCCGCCGCGGAGCCCGAGGCGCAGGCGTACGAGTGGGGACTGGGCACTCCCGACTCCGGCTACCCAGACCTCCGGTCGCCCGAGCAGCGCCACGACGACGACTGGCCGGACCCGCCGCAGCCAGGCGACTAGTAGTCACGACCCCAGGCCGACCCTAGACTTCCCCGAATGGCGCTTCTCGAGGTCCGCGACCTCAGCGTGCGCTTTGGGGGAGTCGTGGCCCTGGACCGCGTGTCGTTCAACGTCGACGCGGGCCAGCTCGTCGCGCTGATCGGGCCCAACGGCGCCGGCAAGACGACGCTGTTCAACGTCATCACCCGCGTCTACCGTCCCAGCGGAGGCACGGTGCTCATCGACGGCCGCTCCGTGCTCACGATCCGGCCGCACCATGTGATCCGCCACGGACTCGCGCGCACTTTCCAGAACCTCGCGCTTTTTCGCTCGATGACGGTCCTCGACAACGTGCTCGTCGGCGACCACACGCAGACGCGGAGTGGTTGGCTGCAGGCGTCGGTGCCGCTCCCGAACGCGGTCGCGGCGGAGGCGGCGTCGAAGAAGCGCGCGATGGAGATGCTCGACTTCGTCGGCCTCGCGCGGCAGGCCGATCTGCCTGTCGCCGCACTGCCCTTCGGCGTGCAGAAGCGCGTCGAGCTCGCGCGCGCCCTGGTGGCGCGCCCGCGCCTGCTGCTGCTCGACGAGCCGGCGGGAGGCATCAGTCACGAAGAGGTCGGCGACGTGGCTCGCCTGCTGCGGCGCGTCCACACCGAGCTCGGGGTGACGATGCTCCTGGTCGAGCATCACATGGCGTTCGTGATGGGGATCTCGGACCACGTCGTCGTGCTCGACTTCGGCAAGAAGATCGGCGAGGGCACCCCTGCCGAGGTGCGGCGCAACCCGGCGGTCATCGAGGCGTACCTCGGCGCCGCATGACGGCCCTTCTCGAGCTGAAGGATGTCCACGCGAGCTACGGACCACGCGCCGTACTGCATGGCGTCTCGCTCGAAGTCCCGGAAGGCGGGATCGTTTCCCTGCTGGGCGCCAACGGCGCGGGTAAGACGACCACCTTGAGGGCCATCACCGCCGGCGTGCGGTGGAGCGGTGACATCACCTTCGCCGGCCGCTCGCTGCGGCGCATGTCGACCGAAGACGTCGTGCGCTGCGGGGTCGCCCACGTGCCGGAGGGGCGCGGCATCTGCACGGAGCTGACGGTCGACGAGAACCTCAAGCTCGGGTCGCACCTGAGGAAGGACGGCGCGGAGGTCAAGAAGGACTACGACCGCGTGTTCGAATACTTCCCTGTGCTCAAGGCGCGCCGCCGACTCTCGGCGAGCACGCTGTCAGGCGGCGAGCAGCAGATGCTCGCGCTGGCTCGCGCGCTGCTCATGAAGCCGAGGCTCATGCTGCTGGACGAGCCTTCCCTGGGACTCGCGCCGATGATCGTGCGCTCGCTCTTCGAGATCATCCGGCACATCAACGAGACGAGCAAGGTCGCGGTGCTGCTGGTGGAGCAAAACGCGCGCATCGCGCTGGAGCTTTCGACCACCGCTTACGTTCTCGAGGTGGGCCGGGTCGCGGTCCGAGGTGAGAGCGCCCAGCTGCAAGACAACGAGTCGGTCCGCCGCTCGTATCTGGGTTATTAAAGGTTGCAAGAGTTCTTCCAGCAGGTCGTGAGCGGGCTTGCGATCGGCGGCATCTTCGCCAGCCTCGCGCTCGCCCTGGTCCTCATCTACAACGCGATGGGCCTCGTCAACTTCGCGCAGGGCGAGATGGCGATGCTCGCTACGTTTGTCGCCTACGCGCTGATCAATCGCGGCATCAGTTACTGGATCGTGTTTCCGATCACGCTCGTCATCGCGTTTGGGGGCGGCATCGCCATCCAGCGTCTCGTCATCCGTCCTGTCGAGCGCGCACCAATCCTTACGCTCGTCATCATTACCCTCGGTCTCGCGACGCTGATCAACGGCCTCGCCGGTTTCATCTTCGGCTACGTGCCGCATTCATTTCCGAGCCCGTTCTCATCCGAGACCGTGGACATCTTCGGGGTGTTCATCAGCTTCCGCGACCTCGGGGTCATCGCGGTCTCGGGCCTGGTCCTGCTCGGGGTCTACCTGCTGCTGCAGCGCACCACGATCGGCCTGACCTTGCGGGCCGCGGCCCACCATCCGGAGGCAAGCCGCCTCCTGGGCGTGCAGGTGAGCTGGATGCTGGCTCTCGGCTGGGGTCTTGCATCGGCGGTCGGCGCGGTGTCCGGGATCATGGTCGCTCCGATCTTGCTGCTCGAGCCGAACATGATGCAGACGATCATCATCTACGCCTTTGCCGCCGCCGTCCTCGGCGGCATCGAGAGCCCGCTCGGAGCGGTGGTCGGCGGGTTGGCCGTCGGCGTGACTATCAACCTCGCCGGGGCCTACGTGCCCGGTGTCGGCGGTGACCTTCAGCTCGCGGTTGGCCTCGCCATCATCATCGCCGTCCTCCTCATCAGGCCGAACGGGCTCTTCGGCCGCGCCGCCGTGCGGCGCGTCTAGGCCGCCTTGCTCCAGCGCATCCGCAGCGCGCCGCCGCGCTATTGGCTCGTCGTCATCGTGGTCGTCTTCTTCCTCGGCTTTCCGACCACGATCTCCAGCTTCCTTGCCAGCGAGTGGGCGCAGGCGCTGATCCTGGCCATCGCCATCATGGGCCTCAACATCCTGGTCGGCTACAGCGGCCAGCTGTCGCTGGGGCACGGGGCGTTCATGGCGCTGGGCGCCTACACGTCAGCGATCCTCGCCCACCGCTACAAGATGGATTACCTCGTCACCATCCCGATCGCTGCGCTGTTCACGGGGCTCGTCGGCTTCCTGTTCGGGTTTCCCGCGCTGCGGCTTTCCGCCCTCTACCTCGCGCTGGCCACGTTCGCGCTAGCCGTGGTGACGCCAAGCCTCATCAAACGCCCCGACGAGCTCACGGGCGGCGTCCAGGGGATCCTCATCATCCAGCCGGATCCGCCGCAGCTCGCCCAGGATGCGTTTGCCACCATCACGGGGATCCCGATGACGACCGACCAGTGGGTCTACTACGTCTCGCTCTTCTGCGCCCTGTTGCTGTTCTGGCTGGCGTGGAACCTGATCCGGCACCGCCCCGGCCGAGCCCTGCGGGCGATCCGCGACGGTGACGTCGCGGCGGCCGCCTCGGGCGTCAACATCGGCGGCTACAAGATGCTGGCGTTCGGCATCTCCGCGTTCTACGCCGGCACGGCGGGCTCGCTGTTCGGCCTGTCCACAGGCTTCGTCAGCCCGGACACCTTCCCCGTCTCTCTCTCGATCCAGCTCCTTGTCGGCGCTGTCGTGGGCGGGCTCGCCTCGATCCCTGGCCCCCTGCTGGGCGCCATCTTCGCCTACTTCCTGCCCATCGAGTCAAACCAGTGGGTGCCCAGCCAGAGCTGGATCCCCGACCAGATCGCATCCACGGTCAAGAACGCGGGTCCAGCGGTCTCTTACGGGGTGCTGCTGATCCTGATCATGATCTTCGCCCCCAACGGCATGGTCGGCCTGATCCGCCGGGGCTATGACATGCTGAACCGGCGGCTCCGCGGAGCGAGCGATCGGGAGACTGGACAGTTGCCTCCCGACCCGCAAACTGTTTAATACCAATCCAGTAAAAGGGGAGGGCCTTTCTATGAGCCGATTCGGAACTCGTTTCGCCGCTGTGGCGGCTTTCATGGTCGCGCTTGCAGCCTGTGGAGGCGGCACCAACAACACGGCCCAGACCGACGTTGGCGTGACGAGCGACTCGATCTTGCTCGGCAACACGATCGCCCAGTCCGGGCCGGCGGCCGCCTACGGCACGATCGGCAACGCCGAGCTCGCCTACTTCAACTACGTGAACAACCAGGGCGGGGTCAACGGCCGCAAGATCAAGTTCAAAATCCTGGACGACGGATACAACCCGGCCCAGACGGTCACGCTGACCAAGCAGCTCGTCGAGCAGGACCAGGTGTTCCTGATGTTCAGCGGGCTCGGCACCCAGAGCCAGGTCTCGGTGCGTGACTACCTGAACAGCAAGAAAGTGCCGCAGTTGTTCGTCGCCACGGGCGCCACCACGTGGGGCAAGGACCACGGCGCCAACCAGTGGTCGCTCAGCTGGCAGCCTCCCTACCAGGGCGAGGCGCACATCTACGCCAAGGACGTGCTCGACCATCACCCCAACGCCAAGATCGGCGTCCTCTACCAGAACGACGACTACGGCAAGGACTACCTCGAGGGCCTGACCGCCGGCCTGGGTGACAAGGCGTCACTCATCGTCGCCAAGCAGAGCTACGACGTCACCGCCGCCGACACCGCGGCGCAGCTGGCAAAGATCAAGGCCGCCGGGGCGGACACGCTCTTCGTCTTCTCGACGCCGGCGTTCACCATCAAGTCACTCGTCATCGTCACCAAGCTCCACTGGGAGCCGACGATCTACCTCAACTCGGTCTCCAACCCGCAGGTCTACATGGGTCTCGCGGCCAAGGCAGGCGCGGCGCTGAAGAACGTCACGAGCGTCGGCTACCTGAAGGATCCGACCGACCCGCAGTGGGCCAACGACGACGGGATGAAGCTCTACAAAACGGTCATCGCGGGCTGCTCAACGTGCAAGGCCCAGGATGGATTCAACCTCTACGGCGTCGCGGTCGCCTACACGATGGCGACCGTGCTCAAGCAGGCCGGCTCCAACCTGACGCGTAAGAACGTCATGGACATCGCCGCAAACCAGCTCAACGACAGCGGCAACCCATTCGTACTTCCGGGCGTGAAGATCCAGACGAGCTCGAGCGACCACTTCCCGATCATGCAGGAGCAGGTCATCACCTGGGCCGGCACAGGGTGGAAGCTCCAGGGCAATCTCATCGACGAGCGAGGCACGATCAAGTAGCACAACGCATAGCGGGTAGGTGGAAGCCGTACTGGCTTCACACCTACCTGCTCGTCTACACGCCTGTCGGCCTGTTCGCGGACAGCCGGATCACCCAGCCGTGGCAGCAGCACCTGCTCGGTGCCCTGACCTTCCTCGTCCTCTACCTCGCCGCGCTGAAAGCCCCGAAAGAGCAGCGCGTTCAGGTCTGGGTTTGCGTCGGCGTGGCCACATGCTTCGAGATCTTCGGGTCGTTGGTCTGGGGCGTCTACCAGTACCGCATGCACAACCTGCCGCTGTTCGTGCCGCCCGGGCACGGCATCGTCTACCTGTTCGGTCTGCTGGCCGCGCAGACGCCGCTCGTCCAGCGCCACGGGCGTCGCGTCGCCTATGCGGTGCTGGCTGGTGCTGCGACGTGGGCTTTGCTCGGGCTGACCGCTCTCCCCACGGTCACGGGCCGCGTCGACATCCAGGGCGCGTTATGTCTTCCCGTTTTCGCCTATTTCTTGCTGCGATCTCCACGCTGGCCTCTGTTCGCTGCGATCTTCATCATCGTCAGCGAGCTCGAGATCTGCGGCACATCGTTTGGCAACTGGTATTGGTTGCCAAACGCACCGTGGACACACATCGCCTCAGGCAACCCGCCGTCCGTGATTGCGGGTGGCTACTGCGTGATCGACGGCTCGGTGCTGGTGGTGATGTGGCTCTACAGGTGGGGCTTGAACACCATCAGGACCAGGATGGCGAGGACGATGATGCCCAGCCCCGGACCGAACCTGCGACCGAGCGCCGAAAGCCTCGCGAACTCGGGTGAAGCCGTCTCGCCGGCTTCGGCCAGCCTGATCTGATTCTTCAGCAGCGGGGAGTAGAACGCCAGGCCCAGAACCACGATCGCGGCGAACAGGATCAAGGAGATGATGATCCAGAGCGCAAAGCCCCAGTTCCCGGCAAACATCATGATCAGCCCGGTTAGCAGCAGAACGCCGTAGGCCGGATTCGCGACCCGGTCGTCGATGAACTTGATGCCCTTGAGCGCGAAACCCATGTGCGACGGGTCACCCGCCGCGCGCACGTTCCAGATCCCGTAGGTGATGTTCGATCCGACCGCGACGATCGCGGACAGGATGTGCAGGAGCGTCAGCACGAGATACCACGAAAACATCAGGGCTTGAGCTCGACTGTAGCGGTTCCCACGGTCGTCCGATTTCCGTCCTGGTCCTCGCCCCAGACCTCGAGCTCGAGCTGTTTTCCGTCGACCCGCGTGAGGCGACCGCGGCAGGTGTACGGACGGCCGGGCTCGTCGATGCCGCGATAGCTCGCCTCGAAGCTCTTCAACACGCCTTCGTCTCCGATCCAGTCGGTCAGCAGCTGACCGAGAAAACCGGCTTTCAGGAGTCCGTGCAGGATGACGCCCGGGAGACCGACTCTGCGCGCGTAGTCCTGGTCGTAGTGGATCTCGTAGAAGTCACCCTGCGCCCCCGCGTACTGCACCAGCTGGCGCGTGGTCGGATGCTTCACGAGCTCCGGAAGCTCCTGCCCGACTTCGACATTGGCGGCAAGCCGCGTGCGGTTGCGACTTTCTGAATTCATCGCCGGATCATGGTCCCCCGCAGCCGCGCCACCATGCTGCCCGACTCGTTGACGTACTCGGTCTCGAAGATGATGAAGAGCAGGTTCCCGCTGGAGCCGCTCTTCTCATAGACGTCGGCGACACGGCCGGTCGCGGTGATGCGGTCGCCGATCTTGACGGGCGCGAAGTATTCGAAGCGGTTGCCGCCGTTGAGCCAGCCTTTGCCGTACTCCTCAGCCTCGGCCAGGTGCAGGGAGACCGGCGCCAGCGCGACCAGAAACGTGGGTGGGGCTTCCTTCTTCCATCGCGGATTCGGATCGCCGATCGCCGCGGCGAAGCGCTGGACGTGGCCCGCCTCGACCGTCTCCGTCACGGGCTCGCCGGCGACGCCGATGCGGGCACGCAGTCGATCGATGACGGACGTCGTCGTGCTCACCGGCCGCGCGGAAGGCCGAGCACGCGCTCGGCGATGATGTTGCGCTGGATCTCGGACGAGCCCGCGTAGATCGTCTCGGCCTGCGCCCACATCCAGCCGTACTGCCAGCGGCCGTCCTCGATCGCGAGCGCCGAGCCCGGCGCCAGCGCGCCGTACATGCCCTCGACGCCGACCGCGGTCTCCTGGAGTCGCTTGTCCATCTCGCTCCAGTAGAGCTTGACGACGCTCGCCTCCGGTCCCGGCGCATGGCCGTGCTGGGCCCGGGTCAGGTTGCGCAGGCCGATCAGCCGGAACACGTGCGCTTCGATCTGCGCCTGGGCGATCTTCTGGCGCGTCGTCGCCTCGGCGCCGGCGCCGCGATCCCGCGCCAGCGTGGCCAGCTCGGCGACCGCCTGCTCGAAACGCGCGGCCTGGGCGAGGCCCCCACGCTCGAAACCGAACACGGTCATCGCGATCTTCCAGCCGTCGCCCGGCCCTCCCACCAGGTCGCGGTCTTCCACCTCGGCGCCGGAAAGGAAGATCTCGCAGAACTCACCCCCGCCGGTCATCTGCTTGATGCGCCGGACCTCCACGCCCGGCTGCTGCATGTCGACAAGGAAGAAGCCGATGCCACGATGTGGCTCCGCCGCCGGGTCAGTTCGCGCGAGGAGGAAGCTCCTCTGCGAGTAGTGGGCGCCGCTGGACCACGTCTTCTGGCCTGTGAGGGCCCACTTGCCGTCGCGCCGCTCGGCGCGCGTGCGCAGGCCGGCGAGGTCGCTGCCCGCGTCCGGCTCGCTGAAGCCCTGACAGAAGATGATCTCGCCGCTGAGGATCTTTTCGACGTAGGTCTCTTTCTGCCAGTCGGTCCCGTGGGCGACCAGCGTGGGCGCCAACAGCGTCACCCCAAGACGGCCCAGGATGCCAGGCGCACCGGCCCGCGCCACCTCCTCCTGGTAGATCGCCTGCATCACGGGCGTTGCGCCGCGGCCGCCCGCCTCCTTCGGCCAGCCGAGCTTGAGCCAGCCGCCCTCGTACAGACGCCGCTGCCAGTCCCGCTGGAGCTCGGTGTCCTCCTCGTCGCGGTAACCGCCCTTGCCGTCGAGGCGCCAGCCGGCAGGAAGGTTGGACTCCAGCCAGGATCGGATCTCGTCTCGAAAGGCCTCTTCCTCGGACGTGAAGCCGAGATCCACGATTGAGACGCTAGCAAAAGAGGCAAACTGGAAGCAGATGGCATCCGAGGTCTACTGCGGACGCTGTGGGGCGTTCCTCTCTAATCCCCTGGCGCCCTGTCCGCGCTGTGGGTCGCCCGCATCGGGCGGGTACCGCGCGGCAGCGATACCGCACTCGCGCAAGAATCCCGCTCTCGCGGCGGCCCTGGCCGTGGTGCCGGGCCTGGGCCATTTCTATCTCGGCCACAACGCGAAAGGCCTTGCCTTCCTGTTTGGCATCTTCGGCCTCGAGTTCTTCGGCTTCGACCTCGACCTGACGATGATCGGCGCCGCCGTCGGCGTGCCGATGGAGCTTGGCGGCGGAGGGCTGTGGGTCTTCAGCATCGTCGACGCCTACCGCACCGCGAAGCACATGGAGCAGCAAGGCCTGTAGCCTCTCGGCGAGGTTCCGCACGTTTGGTACCAAACGGCTGCTTCAGCGCGGCTTGATACAGCCATTTGATACCGAATGGCAGCTTCGCCGGACTCCCGGCGTAACTAGGAGGTTCGGCGTCTCCTCGTGGCCGGCTTCCGGCGGCGGCCGTTCGTCGATGCAGCGGGGCGACGTCGCGTCTTGGTGCCACCGAGCGCGCGCTCGACTCGCCGCGAGATGGTGCGCAGCCCCTTCTCCACCGTCGTTGACTCGGTGCCTTTGCCTTTTACGGAAAGCTTCGCGACCTGGCGGCGCAGCGCACGGTTCTCGCTGATCAGCTTCGCGACCATCGTGTTGAGCCGGGTCACGAGCTCGCTGCCGTCTGCGCGCCGGCGCCGCGTCCGATTTTTCGAGCCTGGCGGACGGCCGCGTCTACGCGGTGTGCTGGGCTGTGCTTCCTCAGGTGACATTTCACTCCCCTGCTGAAAAGAAATAGGGCGCAGCAATATTAGCTGCGCCCTATTGGAATTGTTTGAAGAAGGTATTTACGCGGCCACGAGAAGCTGCTGTTTGGAAAGACTCTTCAATCCCTCACGCGCAAGCTCGTGCGCAGGATTTGCCTTCCGGCTCACGTAGCGCACGACGCGCCATCCTCGGCGGCATCGTTCGCGAACTTCGTGCACGGCGATGCGAAAACTGTCGCTCGACGGCATCCGGCTCCGGACCACTGGCGCGCAATCAGTGCGCACGATCACGCGGTGATGAGGCCAGCGCGCGGCGGCGAGATCGAGCGCGCCCGCGCACACGTGCGCTTCCAGCTGAGCGGAGCCACCCACATGCGAAAAGCCGAACGACTCGGTGTAGACCGCCCGGCCTCTAACAAAAACGGCCAGGCCGCATCCGGCCCGGCCGTGCCTGTCCAGCGCGGCGTCTACGTAGATCACCAGGCACTCCCGCAAACTGCATTCCCTCCCGTTTGGCGGGCCTGGCGGGCGCCAGTCCCGGAATTTCGGAAGAGCCTAACACGATGTTGCGTGCTTGTCCGCACGTCCACACAATATATGGGGCTAATCAGCGGGAGGCAGCTCAGTCCCCATCGCGTGATAGCCGCCGTCGACGTGCAGGAGCTCGCCCGTGGTCATGTCCAGGTGATCAGACAGGAGAACGCAGACCGCCCTCCCCACCGGGGATTTGTCCTGCAGGCTCCAGCCCAGCGGCGCCCGCTTCTCCCACACCTCCTCGAAGTCCTTGAAGCCCGGGATGCCGCTCGCCGCGAGCGTGGCCAGCGGCCCGGCGCACACGGCGTTGACGCGGATCTTGTAGCGACCTAGGTCGCGGGCGAGATATCGGGTCACCGATTCGAGCGCGGCCTTGGAGACTCCCATCCAGTCGTATTTCGGCCACGCACTGGTCGAGTTGTCGAAGTCGAGCGTAACCATCGACCCACCGTGCTCCTTCATCAGAGGCAGAAAACCGCGCGCCATTTCCTTGAACGAAAATGCGCTGACCTGCAGGGCGGTGGCCACGCTTTCCCACGGTGTGTTCAGAAATTGACCGCCGAGCGCGTCCGCGGGTGCGAACGCGACCGAGTGCACGATGCCGTCGAGTCGATCCCAGCGTTTCGAAGTTTCTTTGACGGCGTCCGCGATGTCCGACACTTTGGTGACGTCCATCTCCAGGATGTCGGGCACCGGATCGAGCTTTTTGGCCGTCATCTGGGTGATGCTCATCATGCGGCCGAAGCTCGTGAGCAGGATCTCCGCGCCTTCGCGCTGCGCCTCCTGGGCGATCGCGAAGCCGATGCTGCGCCGGTCGGACATGCCGGCGATCAGGACTCGCTTCCCTTTCAGAATCATGGCCAGATACTAAGGTTCCGGGCCGGTGGCCACGGGAGCGTCCCGGTTCGACCAGTCGCTCCAGGAGCCCGCGTAGATGCGGGCGTTGGGCAGGCCGGCGATCTCCATCGCCAGCACGTGATGAGTCGCATTCACACCTGAGCCGCAGTAGAAGACGGCGCCGCTGTCCGCGCCGAGGCTCTGGTAGCGCGCGCGCAGCTCCTCCGGTGACTTGAAGCGGCCGTCAGGCTCGAGGTTCTCGGTCAAGGGCGCGCTCCGCGCGCCCGGGATGTGACCTGCCTTGGGGTCGACAGGCTCCTTCTCGCCGCGGTATCTCTCGCCCGCCCGGGCGTCGATCAACGGCACCCCGCTCAGGTTGCGCACGTCTTCGAAATGAAGCACCCGGTCGGCGTCCGGCGTCTGCGCTTTGAAGGCGCCGGGCTCGACACGCGTGTCGGTGGTGGCGAGTGGTCCCCGCCACGCCTGGAGCCCGCCGTCGAGCACCGCCTGGGCGCGGTGGCCAAAGTAGCCGAGCAGGAACCACAGCCTCGCCGCCACCGACCCTCCTGTGTCGTCATAGACCACGACCTTCGTGTCGCGATTGACGCCGGCGTCACGCATCGCGCGCTCGAACTCCTCGGCCGTGGGCAGCGGATGGCGGCCACCTCCCTCTCGCCCGGTCACGTCCTCCAGGTCGACGAAGACCGACCCCGGGATGTGGCCGCGCGCGTGCTCAGTTCGCCCATCGCGCCCCTGCAGGTACCAGCGGAAGTCGACGACCCTCAGGTCGGGATCCTGGAGGTGGTCGCGCAGCCACCCGGCGTCGACGAGCGGCCCAAACGTCATTTACGAGTGAATGACGCGCGTGTCGTGGCAGAAGTGGACTGCGTGCGGCTTCATGGCGTGAAGCTTCTCGAGCGACCTCGACCACGCGGACCGGTTCGCGTGCTGGCCGGGCCACTCGCTGAGGTCGGCCTGGTCGCGGTCGCGATAGATGTCCGCCGTGTAGGCCGCGTCCCCGATCATCACCGAAGCTCCATCTGCCATGTCGACGATGACGCTTTGATGCCCAACCGTGTGCCCCGGCGTCGCAACCACTTTTACCCCTTCGGCGATCTCCGCGTCACCGTCGATCAGCTCGAAGCGGGCGCCCGCGAAGTCGAACCATTCGGCCGTGACAGTCTCCTCGGCGCGGGCGCGATCGAGCTCGCCGCGCTGGATGTAGAAAGGAGCGTGCTTGAAGACTGCGTTCTGGCCGCAGTGGTCGAAGTGAAGGTGGCTGTTGATGACGATCTTCACATCGACAGGGCTCAGGTCATGCTCGGCGAGGGCGTCTGCGGCATGCCGATTGACCACCTTCCAATCCTCGATGAGCTTGTCGTTGTTCCAGCCGATGCCGGTATCGACCAGGATGGCTCCCGCGCGAGGATGCTTGATCACAAAGCCGTGCACCGGGATTTCATTGAGACGTCCGAGGTGCGCGAGATGAAGACGGACGATCTCCATAGAAGTGCGCCCTGCGCGCGCCCGGCGCATCAGGCGACGAAGGGTGAGACCGCGAAGACCGCGAACAAGAGCGCGACGTAGACCATCGAGTACGTCCACAGGCGCCGCGTCCACCGACGGCCCTCGAGGTCGAGCACCGAGATCCCGACGAGGCCGATACCCAGCACGATCGCGGCCGCCAGGTAGACCGGGCCCGCAGAACCCGTGAAGAAAGGCACGAGGCTCGCCGCTGCAGTCAGTACCGCGTAGACGATGCTCTGCCGCTTCGCGGAGCGGTCGCCGGCGACCACCGGCAGCATGGGCACGTGGGCGCGGGCGTAGTCGGTCTTGATCAGCTGCGCGAGCGCCCAGAAATGCGGCGGCGTCCAGAAGAAGATCACGGCGAACAGGGACAGCGCGGTCAGGTCCAATCGCCCGGTCGCCGCGGCCCAGCCGACCAGAGGAGGGATCGCGCCCGCCGAACCTCCGATGACGATGTTCTGTGGGGTGGAGCGCTTCAGCCACATCGTGTAGACGA
Source organism: Candidatus Dormiibacterota bacterium (assembly GCA_036506195.1). Taxonomy (GTDB): domain Bacteria; phylum Chloroflexota; class Dormibacteria; order Dormibacterales; family Dormibacteraceae; genus 40CM-4-65-16. The sequence continues at coordinate 34 of DASXSD010000054.1, read as the reverse complement.
AGACGTAGATCAGCGCGCCGGCAAGGGCGAGGGA
>DASXSD010000053.1:0-2529 GCA_036506195.1 Candidatus Dormiibacterota bacterium | reverse complement strand
CTCGAGGACGCCAAGGTGCTGGCCGGCGGCCAGTCGCTGATCCCGCTCCTCAACTTCCGCCTCGCTCGCCCGGCCCACCTGGTCGACATCAACCGCGTCGCCGGCCTAGACCGCATCTACGAGAAGGACGGAGGCGTTGCCGTGCAGGCGCTCGTGCGCCAGGCGCAGGTCGAAGACTCGGAGCTCGTCGCGCATGTCTGCGCCCTGCTGCGGGACGCGGTGAGGCTGGTCGCGCATCGCGTGATCCGCAACCGGGGCACGGTGTGCGGCAGCATCGCCCACGCCGACCCGGCCTCGGAGCTGCCGGCGGTGCTGCTGGCGCTGGGCGGAAGCGTGACCGCGGTGTCCGCGAAAGGGCAGCGCGTGATCCAGGCGAACGAGCTTTTCAAGGGTGTCTTCGAGACGGGCCTGGGGCCCGACGAGCTGCTCACCGAAGCCTGGTTTCCGGCGTCGCCCAGGCCGTTTGCGATCCACGAAGAGTCGCGACGCCATGGTGACTTCGCGCTCGCCGGTGCTGTCCGGGCGGGAGAGAGGTTGGCCCTCTTCGGCGTGGCTCCGACCCCGGTGCTCGCCGACCGCCGCGAACCGACGCGGGGTCTCGAGCCGAGCGGCGACATCGAGGCGACGCCAGACTTCCGGCTGCACCTCGTGCGGCTCCTGACGGAAAAGGCCTTCGCGGCGTGAAGGTCAACGGCGTCGACCATCCGGCGCCACAGGACACGCGGCGCCTCCTGTCCGACCACCTGCGTCACGACCTCGGCCTGACCGGCACTCACGTCGGCTGCGAGCACGGCGTTTGCGGATGCTGCACCGTGCTCCTGGACGGCGCGCCGGTGCGGTCGTGCCTGATGCTCGCGGTGCAGGCCGAGGGCCACGAGATCACCACCATCGAAGGCCTTACTTCCGACGGCGCGCCGCTGCATCCGGTGCAGCAGGCCTTTCACGAGTGCCACGGCCTGCAGTGCGGCTTCTGCACGCCGGGGTTCGTGATGTCGGTCGTCGGGCTGCTCGCCCAGCATCCTCACCCGAGCGTGCAGGAGATAGAGGAAGGCATCGCGGGCAACCTGTGCCGTTGCACCGGCTATGCGTCGATCCGTCGTTCGGTGTCGCGTGCCGTGGAGTTATCTCCCTCTCCCCATCGGGGGGAGGGTCGGGGAGAGGGGCTTAAGTGACCACCAGCTGGTTCGGCGCCCCCGTGCAGCGAGTCGAGGACGATCGCTTGCTTCGCGGCCACGGACGGTTCACCGACGACTTCGATGAAGGCGCGCTCGAGTGCTGCTTCGTCCGCTCGCCCTACGCGCACGCGCGCATCCTCTCCGTCAACACGGACGCGGCGCGCGCGGTGCCTGGCGTGGTCGCCGTCTACACGGCTGCCGACCTGCCCTTCGGCGATGTCGACCTCCCACTCCTCATCCCGCATCCGAACCTCACCCACGGTCGGACCCAGCGCTGCCTCGCATCCGAGCGAGTGCGTTACACGGGCGAGGCGGTCGCGTTCGTCGTCGCCGAGAGCAGGTACATCGCTGAAGATGCGGCCGAGCTCGTCGAGGTCGACTACGAGCAACTGCCAGTGGTCATCACCCCCGAGGTGGCGCTGAAGGCCGAGGACCTGGTCCACGACGATGTTCCGGGCAACGTCGCCGCGGAGATGCTGCAAGAGAAAGGCGATGTCGATGCGGCGCTCAAGGCGGCCCCGCATCGCAAGCATCTAAGGCTGCGCTACGAACGCGGCGCCGCCAGCCCGATGGAAGGACGCGCTGTGTGGGCGCGCTGGTCAGCTGGGGACCGCAGGCTCCTCGTCTACGACTCGACGCAGTCGCCGACGTCGATCCGCGGCGGCCTCGCCGTGTTGTTCGGCCTGCCCGAGTCGAACGTCGAGGTCATAGCGCCCGACGTGGGCGGTGGCTTCGGGCCGAAGATCATGCTCTTCTACCCCGACGAGCTTCTGGTGCCCTACGCGGCGATGCAGCTGGGGCGGCCGGTCAAGTGGACCGAGGACCGCCAGGAGCACTTCACCGCCGTCAACCAGGAGCGGAGCCAGGTCCACGAGGTCGACGTCGGCTTTGACGGCGAGGGCCGCGTCATCGCGCTCAGCGACGACTTCATCCACGACGGCGGCGCCTACACGCCCTACGGCATCATCCTGCCGATCATCAGCGCGGCCCAGCTGCCTGGCCCCTATCGGATCTCCAACTACCGCGTTCGCTTCCGCGACCTCTACACCAACGCGGTACCCACCTCGCCCTACCGCGGAGCGGGCCGGCCGCACGCGTGCTTCGTCATGGAGCGCACGCTCGACGCCATCGCGGCTGAGCTCGGCCTCGACCGCGTCGAGGTGCGCCGCCGCAACCTCATCCAGCCCAACGAGTTTCCCTACGACGTCGGCGTGGCCTGGCAGGACGGCAACACGGTGGTGTACGACAGCGGCGACTACCCCGAGCTGCTCGACCGCGCCCTGAAGAAGTTGGGGCCGAAGCCGGCCGGCGACAACGTCGGGATGGGCGTCGCGATCTACGTCGAGGGCACCGG
>DASXSD010000052.1:0-14161 GCA_036506195.1 Candidatus Dormiibacterota bacterium | reverse complement strand
CCTCGCGAACGCCGGCGGCGTCACCGTGTCGTACTTCGAGTGGGTGCAGGACCTGCAGTCGTTCTTCTGGTCCGAGCACGAGGTCAACCAGAAGCTGAAGGCGATCCTTTCCCGTGCGTTCAACGAGGTGCTGAAGACGCGAGAGGAGAAGAAGCTCGACATGCGGATGGCGGCGTACGTACAGGCGGTTTCGAGGGTGGCCGGGGCGACAAGAGAACGCGGGCTCTATCCCTGACATTTCGGCCTGTTAAGAACGTTGGCTTCCGAACGTTTGTTTGCAATGATGCTGGAGTGGTCGAGTATGAGGTCACTGGCGAACACATCGCCCAGGAGCTGATCAGCCTCCGTCGGGCGATCGACGATATGGAGCTCAAGTTCTCACGCCTTGCCGTCGAGTTCGACAAGAGCAAGTGGTGGGACTACGAAGGCTTTAACACCGCCTTCGACTGGATCCGCATCAACTGCCACCTGAACTCGCACGCGGTCTGGAACGCGGCTGCTGTGGGCGCCCAGGAGCATGAGCTGCCGCAGACGGTACAGGCGATGCATGCAGGTGAGATCGGCTTTTCCCATGTGGCGACGATGGCTCGAACCGCGAATGAGGTCGGAGCCGCGTTCGACGAAACCAAGCTCTTGCCTCTGGCGCGAGAGCATTCGCCTGGAAAGTTCTTCTACAAGTGCATTCACTACAGGCACTCGATCGATGCCGAAGGCTACAACCGGGATCAGGAGAGGCTGTACGAGGAGCGCGGCCTGCGGCTCAACACGGCTCAGGACGGATGTCTGCTTATCAGTGGCCTCCTCGACCCGATCGGTGGCGCCGTGGTGCGCACGGCGCTCGAGCCACTCGCGCAGCCGTCAGGTCGACACGATGACCGGAACCGCGAACAGCGGTACGCGGACGGGCTCGTCGAGCTTGCGTCCGGTGGCAAGCAGGCCGACATCCAGGTGACGGCCACGATCGAGACGCTCAAGGGCATGGCCGGCGCTGCGGCCGCGGAGATGGAGTTTTCGATTCCGATCTCGTCAGACACCGTGCAGCGCATGGCATGCGATTGCAGCGTCACCCGCGTTCTTCTTGACCAGGACTCCGCGGTGGTCGACATGGGTCGGTCCAAGCGAGTCATCTCTCCCACGATGCGCAGCGCGCTCAGGATTCGCGACGGCCACTGCCAGTGGCCGGGATGCGAGCGCGAGGCCTCACGCTGTGATGGCCACCACCTAGTCCACTGGATCGAGGGCGGCGAGACCAGCCTCGAGAACCTGGTCCTCCTCTGTCGCCGCCACCATCGCATGGTGCATGAGGGCGGCTGGCAGCTGATCAAGACCGAGGATCGCCAGATCGTCGCGGTCGCCCCGACGATCAGCTTCGGATTCGCTCGCGGTCCGGACTAGATCTCTCTGCGGCGGAAGCTCAGCACGCTCAGCGACAGCACGATCGCAAACCAGACCGCGACCCACAAGAGAAATGACGTCGGCGGGGGGTCGGTGGCCGCGAACGGGCTCGCCCGCCCGGCGGTGCCCAGCGCACGCAAGGCGGCGATGAACGTCTCCGGTTCCATCGCGTAGATTGCGCCGCGCCACAAACCGTCCGACGGCAAGACCATGTGACTGATCACGCCCACATTCGCAAGCGCCTCGTTCTGGAGGCCCGTGCCGATGTCGCCGACGACACCCGCGATCCATCCCACCAGCCAGGCCACCAGCGCGATCACACCCGCCGTGATCCCTGACAGGCGCGTCGACAGCAGCAGGCCGAGTGACAGCAGGATCAGGCCTTCGACGCCGACATAGGTGAGCAGCTGCACAGGGTGAGGAGGGAGGTATCCCGTCGCCCAGTCGACCGCAGCGAGCTCGAGAGATCCGGCGACAGCCGCGTAGATGGCGACGAGGACGCCGAGGCCGAGCCACTTGCCGATCACAATCTCGCTGCGCCGCACCGGCCGCGCCAGCATCGACAGCAGCAGGCCGCTCTCCACCTCGCTCGAGATGAGCGGTCCGGCCACGACCGCGGCGCTCAGGGCGAGCACGCCGCTGAACATGAAGACGACGACGATGAGCAGCTGTGACGTGATGAACGCCACCTGGTCGGGCGGAAGGGGAGTCCCATCGCTGCGCGTGATGGTCGTGATCTTGTTGAAGCCCCACGCCGAGAAACCGACGACCAATAGTGTGAGCACCAGCAGTGCGAGCAGCAGGCGGCGTCGTGACGACTCCTGAATCGTCAAGCGCGCGATTACGAGGACAGGAGGCAGGTTCACTTCTCTTCGTCCTCGAGCAACTGGAGAAATCGGTCTTCCAGCGTCTGGTGCCGCGGTGCGACCTCGTATACACGCCCACCCATCGACACGATTGCCGCCACCAGCTCGGGCACGCGCTCCGCGTCGAGGCTGGCGAACGTCAGCTGGTCGCCCTCATCGTCGATGCGCCCGTAGCTCGCGAGCTTGTTTTTGTCCGCCTGGCTCAGCCCCGCAACGCGCACGCGCACGGCGGTGCCGCTCAGGAGGTCGTCCATCGTGCCGGATGCGATCACGCGCCCGTGGTCGACGACCGCGACCCGGTCGCACACCTGCTCCACCTCGCTCAACAGGTGCGAGTTCAGAAAAACCGCGGTGCCACGTGATGCGAGGCCGCGGATGATCTCGCGCACGTCGTGCCGACCGACCGGGTCGAGCGCCGATGTGGGCTCGTCGAGGAAGACCAGCTCGGGCTCGCCGAGCAGCGCGGCGCCAAGCCCGAGTCGCTGCTGCATGCCCTTGGAGAAGGTGCCGACGCGGTCGTTGGCACGGTCAGTCAGGCCCACCGTCTCCAGCACGGTGCGGATCTCGTCCTTCCAGCTGGCGCGCGGCAGCGGCGCCAGCTCGCAGTGGAGCGCCAGCACTTCGGACGCCGACAGCCATTGCTGGTAGCGGAACAGCTCGGGCAGGTAGCCGATGCGGCGGCGCGCACCGAGGTCGCCCAGGGGCTCGCCAAGCAGCCAGCCCTGGCCTGACGTCGGCGTCAGCAGCCCGAGCAGGAGCTTCACCGCGGTCGTCTTGCCGGCCCCGTTGGGGCCAAGGAATCCGAAGACCTCGCCCCGGGGCACCGTCATCGAGAGTCCGGCGAGAGCGACCGTGTGGCCGAACCGCTTGGTCAGGTCGACCGTCCTGACGGCGGGTGTGCCGGCGGCCGCCTCCTCCTCGGAGACGGCCGCCTCTTCTCTGTCTGCTACCTCAGCGTCAGCCACTCGCTCAGGCTAACGGCGAGCGACTACTTGAGGTTATTCGCGACGTCGAGCGCGTCCGACTGCTTGATGCTGCCGGCGACCGCCCACACGTGGCCGTCCTTGATCCAGACCACAGCCGAGCCGACGCCGGTGTTGTCGCCGAGCGCCACTCCATCGACGCCCTGGACCTTGACCGACTTCGACGTCCCGTACTCGACCGGAACCGGGATGAAGAGCGTCGTGCTCGGGTCGCCGATCGCCTGGATGGTCTTTTTGAGCTCGGGCGAGATGCCGGGCTGGGCGAGGATGTAGTTCTCGAGGTCGCTCACGCTCACCTGCGTCGCAGTGACGGTCGGCGAGACCGACTTGGCGACGATGAGCTGCGGCAGGTTGATGTCGCTCGCGTTCGAGGTGGCGTTGGGCTGGTTCAGCTGCCCGTAGACCGCGGCCGCTGCCGGGCCGACGGTGATCGTCAACGTCGCCCCGTCCATGTTCGCGGGCATCGCAGGCAGCGTCTTGCCGTGCGCTGCCGCGGCGGCCTTGGCCTTGTCGGCGCTGAATGTGAAAGTGGCGATGGCCTGCGACATCTGGCCGTAGGTCACTGTCGTCGACACGCCGGCAGGCAGCTTCGACACCACGGGCGGTTGAAGGGCTCCCGTCGGGGCGGTCGGGCTCACCTCGAACTGCGGCTCCTTGGTCCACTTCATCGTGCCGTAGTCGGCGAGCTGGGACAGCGCCTGCAGGTCGCTCAGGGTGATGGGCACCGCCTGGACCTTGGTCGGCTGGAAGAAGAGCCCGTTGGCGGCGAACGCTGCCCCGACCAGGGCGACCGCCGCGACAGCGGCGACGAAGGCGAGCTTCATCGGACGCGCGGCCGGGCGCAGGATCGGCAGCCGGAACCCCAGGGCGGGCTGCGCCTTGGGTGCGCGCATCACGCGGTCCAGGGCGCGGCCGACGTCGACGCGAGCCTCCGGGACGGCCAGCAGGGTCGCGATGGAGCTCGCGTCGTCCGCGATCGATGCCAGGCGGGCCTGGCATTCGGCGCACCCCTCGAGGTGGGCGGCGTCGGCGCCCGTCTTCGCGTCCGGGTCGTCGACCATCCGGCGCAGTGTTCCTTCAGTTAGATGTGCCACGGGTGACCTCCTTGCGCAGCGTTTCCTCCGCGCGCCTCAACAACGTTCCGATCTGACCGATGCCGACACCGAGCGCTTGCGCGACCTCGGCGTAGCTGAGTCCGCTCGCGCGCAGCACGAGAGCCGCGGCGGGTTTGGGAGCCATCTGGCCGAGGGCTTCGCGCATCCGGCGTCTGTCCTCGTTGAGCTCCGCCTGCTTCTGAGGGTCGAGCGACTTCTCGCCTTCCTCCATGGCTTGAGCGAGCTCTCGCTTCTGCCTGCGGCGCGCGCCGCGCAGGCGGTTGAGCGAGGCATGAGCCGCAGCCCGGTGGAGCCATGCGGGTCCGTACTCGGCGGTGGCCGAATGCAGCCGATGGAAGTCGATGAAAACCTCCTGGGCCACGTCCTCGGCCTCGTGGGCGTCGGCGAGGACGCGGTTGGCGATCCCGACCACGCGAGCGTATTCGGCTGTGAAAAGGGCCTCGAACGCCTCGTCGTCAGACCGCATGACGGTCATCTGGCGCGCACCAACGTTCATGCCCACTACTCATCAAGCACCGCAAGACCGTGAAATGTGGCGTCAGCGGCCCCGCACTAGCAGGCGAGCGCTTTGCGGCGGCGCGAGCTGCGCGCGATCTCGTCCTCGATGATCCCGAAGTCTGCCCGCGCCAGGGCGTGAATATGTCCCTGGAACGCCAATGTCCAGTGCTCGGGTGGCCACTTGCGGACGTAGTCCAGCCGGTAGGCGATCGCCTTGGCGGGCACCCAGTCCGCCTCGTCGAGCACGATGTCAGGCCGGATGTGCACGCGCCAGGGGTAGTCCTCGTCGCGACGCGATGAGCGCCAGATCGGGGTGTGGTCCTCGTACATCGGGGAGGCGATCGTGACGGTGGCCGCGAAACCCATCCGGCCGGTGACGTAGTAGAGGAGGCGGTCGCCGACGCGCATCGTCTCCACGCGCCGGCGGTGCCGGCTCTTCAGGCCCTGGATCGAAAAGCCATGCTCGCGCGTTTTGCGGAGGTTTTCCGGCGAGCTGACGACCATCCAGTACTGGGCGTTCCGCCCGCCGCCGGACCTTCGCTTGCGGCGGGAGCGGCCAGATTTGGCAGCTCGATCCTGTTCGGTGGTAGTCGTCTCTGGCGTATCCGACACGACCGGAAGGTTACTTGCCGTTCGCGCCCGCCGTGTGCATCGGGCCGAGCTCCTGCGGCTCGGGGAGCAGCGCGCTCAGGTTGCGGATCTGGGCGATGTGACCCATCTCGTGCTTGGCGACCAGCCGGCACACCTCCAGCAACGTCAGCTCTCCGCCGCGGGGGTCGGTGATCCGCCGGTCCCACTCGGCCTTGCCCCAGCCGTGAAGGAGGTCCACGGTGCGCCGGCGCACGCGCGCGAGGTCCTCCAGCGCCTCCTGCAGCGGGCGAGAGAGTTCCTGGTCGTGACCGGGATCGATCGCGGCGCGGACGTCGGCGGTCATCTGGCCGTCCAGGTGGGCGTGCCGCAGCAGCCCGTCGACCCTCGTTGCCGAGTCAACGAGGTGCGCGATGAGGCCGCCGAGGGTGGGAAAGGCAGGGCCGTGGCGGTAGCGCAAGCGCGTCTCGTCGAGCCAGTACACGAGGTCGCTCGTCCGCTCGGGCACCGAGCTCAGGAGCAGGACGGCGTCGGAAGTGGACATGTCCTCGTCGAGTTCCATCGCGATTCAAGCTTAAGCCCCCCTCCCCAACCCTCCCCGAGGGGGAGAGGGGACTGTCGCATACTCGATGCGGTGGAAAACGTCCAGGTCGCGTGCGACAACTGCGGGAAGGAGCTCGTCCCGGGAGCCGCCTACTGCGAACGCTGCGGCGCCCGAACCCTTCGCGCCAAGCGCCTGGTCAGCCTATCGATCCGGGTCGAGCTGGTCTTTTTCCTCGCGGTAGTGGTGTTGGTCGCGGGATTCGTCTGGGTTTACGCGATCCAGAAGTAGGCCCAGCGAGCGCCCCCATCCGGCCGGCCGCTCCGCGGCGGGCCACCTTCCCCGGCAAGCGGGGAAGGAAAGTTAGCGGCGGTAGATCGCTCGGCCTTCGACCTCGTCTTTGTTCAGCCGCTTGTTCAGGTGCAGGCCCTCGAGCACGAACTCGATCACGGATGCGCGCACCTCTGGCCGATCGGGCAGGCCCAGCCTCTTCAACGCGCTCGCCAGCTCGGGCAGCTCGCCGATGGCGCGCGTGTAGGCGCGGGCCGGGATGTTCTCGCCAACCTCGAGCATGCCGCCATCCTCGAAGCGCGACACCACGCCTTCGAACTGGGAGGCCGAGAAATGCCGGCTGAAGACCGAGCTGATCGCGCCGCGCTCCAGCCGCCCGAGCACCTGCTCCTCTTTGCCTTCGTCCAGCGCCTCGATCTCGACCCGACCCGCCGTCGACGACGCGAGGAATGCGAGGTCGGTGATGCGAGGCACCGCGAGGCTCTCCCCAAGACGCGCGGCGCGGCGCACCGCGTTGCTCGCAAGGTTCTCGACGTTGGCGATCGACATGCGCACCGAGACGCCCGACGACTGGGAGATGTGCGGGCTCCTGCGCGCGAGGTGAGTGAGCTCGGCGACGATCTCCTTCATAAAGGACGGGAAGATCAGCTCGAAATCCTCTGGGACCGCCTGCCGCTCGGCCTCCATGATCTGCATCTCTTCGGTGATGCTCAGCGGGTAATGCGTGCGCACCTGGGATCCGAAGCGGTCCTTCAGGGGCGTGATGATGCGGCCGCGCGATGTGTAGTCCTCGGGGTTGGCGCTCGCGATGACGAAGAGGTCGAGAGGCAGACGAACGCGGTAGCCGCGGATCTGCACGTCCTTCTCTTCCATGATGTTGAGCAAGCCCACCTGGATGCGTTCCGCGAGGTCGGGCAGCTCGTTGATGCCGAAGATGCCGCGGTTCGTGCGCGGCAAGAGGCCGTAGTGGATGGTGAGCTCGTCGGCGAGGTACCGACCTTCAGCGACCTTGATGGGATCGACCTCTCCGATCAGGTCCGCGATCGAGATGTCGGGCGTCGCGAGCTTTTCGCCGTAACGCCGGTCGCGGCCGATCCACGCGATGGCGAGGTTGTCGCCATCCCTTTCGACCAGGTCGAGGCAACGCCGGCAGATGGGGTCGTATGGGTGGTCGTTGATCTCGCACCCAGCGATCGCCGGCACCGCTTCGTCGAGCAGAGAGACGAGCGAGCGCATGATGCGGCTCTTCGCCTGCCCGCGCTCGCCGAGCAGGATGACGTCATGTCCAGAGATCACCGCGTTGGCCAGCTGGGGCAGGACCGTGTCGTCGTAGCCGACGATGCCCGCGAGCAGCGGCTCGCCGGCGCGCAGCCGCGTCAGCAGGTTGCGGCGCATCTCTTCCTTGACGGTTTCGCGCTTGTGCCCGCTGGCACGAAGCTCCGCGATGGTCTGAGGGCGGGCGGTCACCCCTGCACTATAGACAAGGAATCATGGAGTCAAGGTGAGCTTGGGCACAGGTTTGTTTTCCCGACCTGGTTAGACTGACCGGGCGCTTGACACTCTCGATTCGCGCGCGCTACGAGGCTGCACACGACGACGGGCGACCGTTGATTGGGGGGCACCGGGGCAACCCCGCGGAGCATCCCGAGAACACCATGCGGTCGTTCCGCTCCGCGATCGCCGTCGGCTGCGACCTGATCGAGTGTGACGTCCACCTGTCCTCCGATGGCCGGCTGGTCGTCATCCATGACCACACGCTGGAGCGCACCACCAACGGCAAGGGCCTCGTCCGCGACCACACGGCCGCCGAGCTGCGCAGGTTCGACGCCGGCGAGGGGGAGAAGATCCCGCTCCTCCAGGAGGTGGTCGAGCTCGCGCTTGGCAAGGTAGGCCTGGTGATAGAGATCAAGCAGGTCCCGGCGCTCTATTCAGGCCTCGAGGAGAAGTTGCTGAACATGCTTCGCCAGCTCGGTGCACTCTCCGAGTGCGCCGTCGTCTCCTTCAACCACACCGCGATCCACGAGCTCAGAAAGATGGAGCCCGCGCTCCAGCTGGGAATCCTCGAGGGAGCCCGCCCGATGCATCCTGCTCGGCTGCTGCGCGAGGCGGGCGCCGACGTCTATTCGCCGCACTGGGGCGCCACCGACCCCCAGGTCGTCAAGGAGGTGCACGACGCCGGCGGCGCGGTCGGCGTGTGGCCGGTCGACGACGAGACGGCGGTTGCGTGGTGCAAGTTCTGCAAGCCGGACTCCGTATTCAGCAACCGGCCGAAAGAGGTCGGCGCGGCGCTCCGCAACTGGGCGGTCGTGTAAGGGCTTCCCAGCCGTTACAGCCCGGGCCGGGTCGGCGTTGGCTCAGGTAGCTGTGCAGCCACATACGATGAACCGGCCTTGCAGGCCGACCGGCCCTCTTTTGAAGACCTGTACCGGGAGTACCTCGGCCGGATCTATGGCTACGTTCGCGCCCAGGTCGGCGCGTCTGCCGACGCCGAGGACATCACGGCGCAGGTCTTCATGAACGCCTACCAGGCCTACGCCCGCTTCGAGCCTCGCAACACGACGCCCGCGGCGTGGCTCTTCCGCATCGCGCGCAACGCGACCCTCGATCACTTTCGCGCCCACGGCCGGCGGGAGCGCCTGCGGCGCACGATCGAGCATCAACCGCTCGCCGAGGAGGACCCGGCGGGCCAGGCCGAGGAGCGAATCCAGTACCGGGCGCTGCTGGCGCAGGTCGCGCAGCTGCCGGAGCGTCAGCGCAACGCGATTTCGCTCCGTCACTCCGGGCTGAGCTACGAGGAGGTCGGCGCGTTGCTGGGCTGCAGCGAGGACGCGGCCAAGATGCTTTACCACCGGGCGGTCAGGGCGTTGAGGGAAGCGGTGCAGCGGGAGGAAGTGTGAAAACCCCAAAAAATCTGGCGATTCTTCGGGGGCCCCGATGAGCGACCAGGACGACGACCTCGAGCTGCAGGCCCTCGAGCGGCAGCTGGAGGACGCCTTCGCCACGACCCGCCCGCGGCGGGGATTCGAGGACGAGCTGTGGCTGCGCATGCAGGCGAAGCGACCGCTCTTCGCGCGCTTCCGCGACGTGGTCGGCGGTTTGGTCGGGGGAATCCGTGAGGTGCCGGCGGTGCCGATGGCCGCGGTCGCGTCGGTGCTGGTGGTGGTGATCGGCGTCGGTCTTTTCGCGTATAGCGGGCTCGGCCGCGGCGGTGGAGCTGGAGCGCCATCGAGTGCTTCCCTGGGTGACACCAAGCGCAACAACGGCGAGTCCTACGGAAGCTTCGGGGCGTTGCCCGGTCCGGCGCAAGGCGTTTCAGCTCCGTCGGCGGCGTTCGAAGGCCCGGCCAGGCTGGTCTGGTCGGGGCAGCTGAACGTGTCGATCACGACCGCCCCGGTCTTCCGCTACCAGGAGCCGTCGACCAACGCAGCCGACCAGTTCGCCACCGCGTTGGGCGCTGCCCTGGTCGACCGTCCCGCGGGGTTGCTCGGGTCGTACCGCGCGTCGACGTATACGTTGACCGTGTATGGGACGGTCCAGGCCCCGCCGGGAAGTCCCGCCTATTTCATCCTCGCCAACCAGTCGATGCCCGCGATCGACGCCGCCGGCGCAGCGCCGCAAGACCTCGCGAACATCTTCCTGGCGCAGCACAGCCTGGCTCCGCAGTGGAGCTACACGATCTCGCTCGACACCAGGAGCGATCCGCTCAGGGTCATCTACGAGCGGCAGTTCGATGTCCCCGGCTACGGCGAGGCCAATCTCGTCGACTCGAAGGGAGTGCGCTACGGGCTGGAGGTCGACCTGAGCGGCCGGCGACCGGTGCTTGCGTCCGGGATCATCCCCTTGACGCTCGACCGCGCCGACTACCGGATCATCTCGGTTGGGGAAGCCATCCGGCAGGCGGTCGCGCCACCGGCGGCCCAGTCCGTCGACGCCTCTCCGCTGCCGACCGTGCAGTTGACACGGGCAGAGCTCGCATACGTGCTGGTGCCAGCGGGCGACCACAGCTTCTACGAGCCGGCGTTCCTCTTCACCGGCAGCTTCCAGCTCAATGGGCAGACGATGGTCAAGCGAGTGCTGGTGCCGGCGGTGGATCCTTCGCAGCGCACGTCGTAGTACTCACGGTCGGGCACTCGACCCGTCCGCTCGATGAGTTCATCGGGCTGCTCCTGCACCATCACGTGGAAACGCTGGTCGATGTCCGCACCGTGCCCGCCTCTCGCCGGATGCCTCACTTCGCGAAGGCCGCGCTGGAGCGATCGCTGGCCGCGCACGGCATTCGCTATGTGCACGTGCCCGAGCTAGGGGGCCTTCGCAAGCCGAAGTCCGATTCGATCAACACGGGGTGGCGGAACGTTGGATTTCGCGGTTATGCCGACTACATGCAAACTGACGAGTTCTGGGCGGGAATCGACCGCCTGGAGGGGCTTGCGCAACACCATCGCGTCGCGATCATGTGCGCCGAGGCGGTGCCCTGGCGCTGCCATCGCTCGCTCATCTCCGACGCGCTCACGGTGCGTGGAGTCGAGGTGAGGCACATCACGAGCACCTCCGAGCCCACCCGGCACACGATGACGCCGTTCTCGCACGTTCAGGAGGGGCGCATCACCTACCCCCCTCCCGATACACTCGCCCTTTGAGGGGAATGGGCAAGAAACAGGTGCGCCAGGTGCGCACCCAAATGCGGAAGATCCAGCCCAAGCCGGCCGCCTCCAACGCCCAGGGCGCGACCCGCAAGCAGCGTGAGCGCTACGTCCAGTCGGGCGGAATGCTCCAGGGCTACGCGCCCGACTACGTGATCCGGATCGGCTACATCTCGATCGCGGTGGCGGTCGCCTGCCTCCTGATCATCGCCGCCCTGCTGATCTTCATCCCGCCGATCTACGGGTGGATGGTCGCGGTGGCGGCGGCGATCGCATGGATCCTTCCCATCGCCTTGCTGGCGAGCTTCGTCGGTCCCGGATTCCGGTTGGCGTTGAAAGACAAGCGAGCGGAACCGCGCCTCATCCAGGGCCAGCTCGTCGGGGCGAGCTCTGTGAGCACCTCGATGGGACTGGGCATGATGATGGTCCAGACGCGTGGAGGCGTTGAGCAGTACCTGGTGCCGCCGGCGCGCTTGAAGCAGGTGCCAGGCAACCAGGTCAACATCGTGCTCACGGTCACGCCGCACCTGAAGCACGTGAAGTCGGTGGGCGTGATGGGGCAGCGCATGGTCGGCCGCGTCGAGCCGCCGGTGCCGGCCGTCATGCGGCGCCTGCAGCTCCTGCCGCTTCTCACTCCGCTGGCGCTGGCGCTGGCGGCGGTGATCGGCGCCGATGCTGTCGCGCTGGCGCCGATATCTCCCGAGCCGTTCCACGCCGGGCTTGCCGTCCTCGTCGGCGCCGCCCTGACCGCCGGCGTGTATGGAGTCTCCTACCTGCTGCAGCGGCGGATGATGGACGAGGTCCAGTCCCTCGTCCCTCGGGCCTGACCGGCTAGGAGGCCTTCTCCGGCTCCTTCGCGGTTCCCGCTTTGGTGATGGGCTCGGTCTCGACTTCCGGCGTCGAGGCGCTCGCCTCCGCGGGCTTCCCGCCGAGGCCGGTCTCCGGAAGCAGCTTCTTTCGCTCCGGGTAGGCGGCGATGAGAAGGAGCGAGAACGCCAGGCCGAAGATCACGGGCCCGAGGTGGAAGGTCTTGTGATTGAGCAGGTTGACGATCTCGAAGATCAGCACCACCAAGCCGTACAGAATCCCGGCGCGGACCCACGCGACCGATCCGGAGGGGTTGAAGGCGGCGATGATCAGCCCGATCCCGAGCACCGCCGCGGCGGCCGAGCCGTTGGTGCCGACCTGATCGTCGATCGACTTGAAGGATCCAATCAGGACCCTTCCCGTGGAGCCTCCGAGCAGGCCGATGCCCATCAGGAGCATCCCGATACGAAGGATCAGCGGTCTCACGCCCGCGACTCTATACGGCAGGTACCGGCCCAGTCACGCTTTAGACTCGAAAGTGCGCGATGACCAATGACGTTCACATCACACCCGAAGGCCTCGAGGCTGTTCGCCGCGAGCTGGAGGTGCTGACAACCCAACGGCGGCCGGCAATCGTGGCCAAGATCAAAGCCGCGCGGGAGCTGGGAGACCTCTCCGAGAATTTCGAGTACCACGCGGCCAAGAACGAGCAGGGGATGATGGAAGCCCGGGTCAAAGAGCTCGAGGCCATCATCAAGAACCACGTTCTGATCGAGACCCAGACCGAAAAGAGCGTGGTCGGGATGGGCAGCACCG
This sequence comes from Candidatus Dormiibacterota bacterium, assembly GCA_036506195.1. Lineage (GTDB taxonomy): Bacteria > Chloroflexota > Dormibacteria > Dormibacterales > Dormibacteraceae > 40CM-4-65-16. The sequence goes on along the minus strand of DASXSD010000052.1, from coordinate 1,621 downwards.
TCCGGTTCTCCGAGGATGGCGAGGCCGAGGAGAGCTACCGCATCGTCGGCCCAGCCGAGGCCGACCCGAAGGCGGGTCGCGTCAGCTACGAGTCGGCGGTCGGCAAGGCTTTGATCGGTCATAAAGTCGGCGACGAGGTCGACATCAAGACCCCTGGCGGCCAGTACAGCGTGCGCATCACGGCCATTGAGTAAGTCGGTCGCCACCGAAACTCCACTGGACGCCTTGCGCCGGTGGATGGCCAACCGCCACCTGGGCTCTCTGTACGTCACGCGACCCGTCTCGATTGCCTACCTCACCGGGTTCCTGGCCAACCCGCACGAGCGCCTCATGTCGCTGGCCGTCAGCGCCGACGGCGCGACCCTGATCGTCCCGGCACTCGAGGCCCAGAACGCGAACGCTCGCGCCGCCAACGTCGAGGTCGTCTCCTGGCGCGACGGTGAGGACCCGTACGAGCTGGTCGCCCGCGCGCTGGGCGGCGTCCGCGAGGCCGGCGTCGAGAAGGAGCACCTGACCTTGCACGCCGCCGAGGTCATCACCACACGGACCGGGATCAGCGAGCTGGTCGACCTCGGACCTGAGATCCGGCGCCGCCGGCTGATCAAGAACGAGGATGAGATCGAGAAGCTGCAGCGCGCGGCCGAGATCACCGACGCCGCGGCAGAGAAGGTGCTCCCCCGGCTGCACGCCGGCCAGTCCGAGGTCGACGTCGCCCTGATGATCGACTCCGCCATCGGGGAGCTCGGCGGCAGCCTGTCGTTCGCCTCGCTCGTGCAGTCGGGACCCAACTCTGCGTTGCCCCACCTCGAGCCGGGCAACCGCAAGCTGGCGTCCGGCGACCTTGTCCTCCTCGATTTCGGCGCCGCGTTCGAGAACTACAAGGCGGACACGACGCGGATGGCCGTCGTCGGCGAGCCCAGCGCGAAGCAACGCGAAATCCATGACCTCGTGCTCGCCGCGCACGACGCGGCCATCGCGGCCGTTCGCGCCGGGGTGACCACCGGTGACGTCGATGACGCCGCGCGCAAGGTCATCGAGGCGGGCGGCTACGGCAAGGAGTTCTTCCACCGCGTCGGACACGGCCTGGGCCTGGAGGACCACGAAGACCCAAGCCTCGACCCCGGCTCGAAGACCGTGCTCGAGGCGGGCATGGTGTTCACCATCGAGCCTGGCATCTACATTCCCGGGTGGGGAGGCTTGAGGATCGAAGACGATGTGGTGGTCGAGGAGAGGGGATGCCGAGTGCTGACGAAGGCCGACCGCTCGCTGCGCGTCATAACGAAGTGATGCTCGCGCCGGGAATGCGGCGCACCGAGCAGCGGACGATGGTCTACGAGGCGATCGTGCGTCTCGGCGGGCACTGCACCGCCGAGGAGCTGACGGAGGAGCTCCACAAGTCGAAGCCCGGGTTTCCACGCAGCACGGTCTACCGCGCGCTGGAAGCGCTGACCGCATCGGGCTCGGTGTACGCCGCGCACCTCGGCGACGGGCCGACACATTACGAGCTCGCCAGCGGCGACCACCACCATGCCGTGTGCCAGGTGTGCGGCGGCGTCATGCACATCCAGGAAGAGCTTGTCCACGAGCTCGAGACGCACCTTGAAGAAGGCCATGGATTCAA
>DASXSD010000051.1:0-3011 GCA_036506195.1 Candidatus Dormiibacterota bacterium | reverse complement strand
GTGGCACGCATCAAGATGGTCGCCGAAGGCGAGGCGCAGGGCCGGCTCGCCGAGATCTACGCGACCAGCAAGGCCCGCAGCGTGGCCAGGGTGGTGCCCGAGATCCTGCGCACGATGAGCCTCCGGCCCGACTTCCTGGCGGCCGTCGATGCCGCCTCGCGGCTCCACTTCACCGACGGGGCGCTGACCCGCGCGCAGCACGAGATGATCGCGTCGTACGTCTCCGCGCTGAACCGGTGCAGGTATTGACTCAGCTCGCACAGCTGGTTCCTGCAGTTGCAGGGCGAGGCGTACGGGCCGGTCGCGGAGGCGCTGCGTAACGGCGACATCGAGGCCGCAGGTCTCGACGAGCCGCATCGCAAGCTGCTCGATTTCGTGGCGACGATCACGCGGCACGCCTATCGCGTGACCGACCAGCAGGTGCAGGGTTTGCGCGAGGTGGGGTGGACGGACGAGCAGATCGCGGAGGCCGCCTACGACGCCGCGCTTTTCAACATGTTCGTTAGGCTCGCGGACACCTTCGGCATCGAACCGCCCGCGATGTACGAGCCGAACGGGATACCGGCAGCCGCCAAACTCTAGGCCAGCCTGAGGTCGGAGAAGTCGTTGATGATCACGAGGTGGTTGATGTCCCCACCGGCGGCGCCGCCGAGCCCCCAGCTCTTGTTGTAAGGCTGCGTCTGGCGGGAGAGCACTTTTCCTGACGTGTCGCGGGTCACCAGCGTGGTGGTCCCGTGCAGCGTCACCCCGACGAGACGGCTCGCCTGGGTGCTCAGCTTGGGGAGGAACAGCGTCAGCTGGACCTGATCGAACGAGTACGTCTTCTGAACGCTCTTGCCGGCCTTCGCGTCCTGCGTGATGACGTCGGTGAACTCCGTGAGCCCGTCCCCGGTCGCGCCCTGTCCCGCGAGCGCGAAGTCGTGAGCGCGACGCGCCTCCGACTCGATCATCAGGTCCAGCACGAGGTCGTGCGCCCAGCTGTTGGCGGTTGCCTGGTCCAGCGTCGGATCGAACGCGACCACGTTCGCCGGGACGCCGACCTCGGGGATCGACGGCAGGAACCAGACCCTCGCCGTCGCGGGTCCGGCCTGTTCGCCGGGTGGCGGCGGAAGCGCGGCGCGGGCCGAGTCGAACGTCCACGATCCGAGGTCCGGTGCGCCGGTCCCGATCGTCCGTGACAGCACGGGTCGCGTCCCGTCGGGAAGCTCAGGAGCCGGCACTGTGCTGTGAAGAGACAGCTCGGAGGAGAGTGGCAGCAGGGTCAGAAGCACAAGGCTCACGCCCAATGCGGCCGGTCCCCCCGCACCCAGCCGGCGCACGGTCTCGACCACGCCGCCTCCTTGCTCGAGCGGCTCGAGGAGCCGGGCGAGGGCGAACCGTCCCGCGCACGCGACGACGAGGCTGGCGAGAATGGCCGTCTTCGTCCAGAACTCGAGGGTCGTGGGGCCGATCAGGACCACCGACAGGAAAGCGACGATGACGCCGAACACAAACCTCGCCGCCTGGCCGTCCGGGACGGTGCGTGGGTCGGGGACCATGAAGAAGGCGAAGATCAGCACCTCAGGCGAGGTGATGAGGATCTGCGCGAGCTGATTCCCGCAGATCGGGGTTGCGTACCAGCTGGCGATCATGCAGTGGTCCGGCACAGGCGCCAGGGCCAGCCATGTGAACAGGGCGAACGCGGCCATGTAGCCGAGCTCGAGCCCCAACAGCTTCAGCTCCCAGGCGATGAACAGTCCGCCGCCGATCAGGATGGCGTAGGTGACGATCATCCACGGGCCCATCGGAATCCACCACAGGTCCTGCGGCTCCGTGTAGGTCGGTCCCAGCACCACGAACGCAAGGACGAGCCCCAGGTTCGAAGGGTTGAAGATGTGCCGGCCGCGCCACCGGATCAGATACTTCGAGGCCATGGAGAAAGCGACGACGCCGACGAAGATCCAGATTCCATGCGTGCTCCACCAGTCGCCATGGAAAGTGCCGGGCACGCGAAGGATGAACGCGGTGCTGTTGCCGGTGAGCAGTCCGCTCGCCGGCCACAGGATCACCTTGTCTTTGAAAAAGCCATACCCAAACTCAATCAGCGCGCCGGTGGCGAGGCAGATGAGGATCTGGGCCACCGAGAGCCGGAAGTTGAGCACGGTCTGGCCCAGTAGCTGCAGGGTGAGGAGCACGGCGGCGACGTGGAGCCGAGGGTCGCGGATGCTCGGTCCCAGGACGGGATACTCGCGGCCACGGATCTTGACGGTGCGTCGCCTGCCCGCCATGGTCGGGTAACGCATATTGAACTCCAGCCGTTACTTGATCTGATCGGGATGTACAGGCGGCTGATCCTCGCTCCGGTCCTGGTGGTGGTCTTGCTTGCCGCGTGCGACCCATTCGGCCTGCCCTCCACGCGTGCCCTGGAGAACGGCGCCGAGACCATGCTTGCCTCCGCCAAGAGCTACGAGATCAAGGGGGTCTACACGGCCGCGGGAACCCAGTGGAAGTTCGACATGCAGCTTGGTCGACCGGACGCGCGCCACATCACGGTCAGCTCCCCCTCCGAGCAGGTCGAGGCGATCATCATCGGCCCGGACGCCTACTTCCGCGGCCAGGCATTCCTCGCCAAGCACATCGGCACCGACCCCCAGTCCCAGAACCTCGTACGCGCGGCCGGCAACGCGTGGTGGAAGGACCGGGCCGGCCTCGTCCCGACGTTCCCCGACCTCACCGACGGAACCGCCTTCAGGGCGAACTTCCTGGGCTCTGCGGCCACCGTTCGCACCGACCACCAGCCCGTCGACGGCGTGGATGCGGTCGAGCTTTCAGGGGCGAGGGCCGACGTCTACATCGCCTCGGTCGCGCCCTACCGCCTGCTCCGCATCCGCTTCAGCGAGGGGGTGGTCGTCGACGGCATCTCCGGCGCCGACGTCTTCTTCACCAACGTCGACCACGACTTCCACATCAAGGCTCCCACCGACGTGATCGACTTCAGCAACCTGTCGACGTTGCCTCCGATCTACACCGTG
>DASXSD010000050.1:0-1914 GCA_036506195.1 Candidatus Dormiibacterota bacterium | reverse complement strand
CGCACCATGTCCGGCCGCGCCGGCCCCATCACGATGGCGCCGTCCGCCGCGCGCCCGGCCAGGTTGCACATGCGCTCCTGGCTGACGGCGAGATAGATGGGGATGGCCGCGTCGATGTGCTCGCGAAAGAACGCGATCGCCCCGGCGACCTCGGCGACCTTCTGCGGCTTCAGCCCGATGCCGTAGAGCGCGGAGTCACCGGCGCCGAGGCCGAGGATTGCGCGTCCGTGCGAGATCTCACCGACGGCGTTGATCGCGTTGGCGGTTACGGTCGGGTGTCGCGTCACCGCGTTGGTGACGCCGGTGCCGAGGCCGATGCGCGTGGTGTTCAGCGCCGCGACCACGAGCCCGGCGTAGACGTCCTTCATCGCCAGCTGCGAGTCGATGACCCATACGCGCCGCACGCCCTCCGCCTCGAGCTCGGCGACGAACTTGCCCCAGCTGTCAAAGGACTGGCGCGGGCTGATCCCGACGCTGACGTCGAATTGGGTCATCCGGAGACTTTTTTCTGCCGGCGCTTCAAGGCCTCCTGGCGCTCCGGGCTCGCCGCCGCCGCTGCGCGCAGGCGCTGCGCGACCGAGAGGTCGTCGCCCACAGCGCCGCGTGCCGCGAGCAGGTTGAGGCTGGCCTTGGTGCCGCGGACGGCCGCTCGCGGCGAGGTGGCGAGCTTGTGCGCGAGGTCGTGGACCCGCGCGTCGATGTCCGAGACCGGCACGACCCCGGTCACGAGTCCCCAGGCGTACGCCCGCGTGCCGTCCAGCTCGGGCATGCCGAGCAGCAGGTCGGCGGTCCGCGCGAGCCCGCATGTCTGGACGAGCCGGGCGACGAACTGGTATCGGTAAACGACTCCGAGCCCGACCGCCGGCACCGACATCCGGAGCGCGGGCGTGGCCACGCGGAGGTCGCAGTTCATCGCCAGCTCCACCCCGGCGCCGTGGCAGTGGCCGTGCAGCCGCGCGATGACAGGGGCCGGACACTCCCGGAGCGCGGTGACCGCCTCGCCGATGGCGCTGTCCGCGTCGAGGTCGGAGGCGGTGCCCGTCAGGCGTGACAGGTCGTACCCCGCCGAGAACGCCTCGTCACCGGCCCCGCGCAGGATCACCGCGCCGGCTCGGTCGCCCTCTCGCTGCAGAGTCCCGGCGAGGGCGCTCAGCAACTCAGGATCGACGGCGTTGCGGCGTTCCGGGCGGTTGATGGTGAGGGTGAGCACATCGTGCTCACCCCACTGCACCAGCAGGAGGTCAGCCAACTTCGACAAAGAACGAGTTGATCGCATGCGCCAGCTCGCAGGGCTTTTCGACCGGGATCGGGTGTCCGGCCTCGGGCATGACCTCGAGCCGGCTCCCTCGGATCCCCGCCGCGATGATCTCCGCCGCCTTCGGCGGGCAGTGGCGGTCACGCTCCGACGCGACGATGAGAGTGGGCGCGGTGATCCGCGGCAGCTCGGAGTCGAGCGGCGCCTCGTGCAGCGCCGCCATCGCCGCGCAAGCGTTGGCGTAGCCGCGAGGGTCGGTGGTGGACTGGCGGCGGATCAGCAGGCCCTCCTCGAGCTCGGAAGGAGATTCCGCGTAGACGTCCGCGGTGTCCTTCTCCATCGTCGTGAGCAGGTCGGGGTCGTCGCGGTCCACCATCTCGACGCGCTTGCGGTACCACTCGGCCGCCGCGCGCCCAACCCGGCTCGAGGTCGCGACGAGCGCCAGCTTGCGGACCCTCGGCGAGTGATCGATCGCGACTCGCATCGCGATCGTCCCGCCGAGGGAGAAACCGGCGACATCGGCGCGGTCGATGCGGAGCGCGTCCATGAGGGCTATCAGGTCGTCGCCCAGCTGCCGGAGCGTCCCGTCGGGCCGGCCGAGGTCGGTCTCGCCGTGTCCACGGAGGTCGTACATGACGACACGATGTCGAAGCATCAGG
>DASXSD010000049.1:0-12285 GCA_036506195.1 Candidatus Dormiibacterota bacterium | reverse complement strand
TGTGGGTGAGCATCGGCATCATCGCGATGGTCTTCGTCACCTACCTGCTCTCCACGTACAACATGCGATGGATCGCGCGCCGCGCAGCGGCGCGACGCAAGTAACCGAAGCCCCTTCCCTCTATCCCACTCCAGTCGGCGGCTCGCCGCGCATCCTCATCCTCTTCAGCGACACAGGCGGAGGACATCGCGCGGCCGCGCACGCGCTGACAGATGCGTTGAAGCTCCTCGACCCAAGCTGCGCCGTCACCGTGGCCGACCCGCTGATCGGCCAGGGGCCGATCGTCGTCCGTCGCCTGGCCTCCCTGTACTCGCCCGTGATCCGGCGCTCGCGTGCCGCGTGGGGGGCCGTCTATCACACGAGCAACACGCGGCCGACCTTCGCGGCCATCCGCGCCGTCTTCGGACCTCCTGTCCGGCGTGTGATGGCGCAACTATTGCGCCAGCACGACCCAGACGTCGTGCTGTCGGTCCATCCCCTGTTCAACCACGTCGCGCACCAGGCGATCCGGAAGAGCGGCCGGCCGCGCGCGCTGATGACGGTGATCACCGACCTGGTGGACTTTCACCGCGGTTGGACGTTCAGCCAGGCCGACCTCGTCGTGGCGCCTACGGAGGGCGCCCGTAAGGTCGCGCTGCGCCGGCGGGTGCCCGCGGACCGGGTGAAGCTGTTGGGGCTGCCTGTTGACCTTCGTTTTCGCCCACCCGCGCCGGGCGAGAAGCAGGCGCTCCGGCGCCGGTTCGGCCTCGATGAGCATCGCTTCACCGTCCTCGTGATCGGTGGTGCGGCCGGCGTCGGACATCTCAGCTCCCAGGTGCGCGCGCTTACCGAGGAACCGCACTCCTGGCAGCTGATAGTCGTGTGCGGCCGCAACGAGAAGCTGCACCGCCGCGTGGTGGAGATCGAGAGCTCAACGCCGATGCTCGTGCTCGGTTTCGTCGACTACATGCCCGAGCTGATGCGGGCGTGCGATGTGGTGGTTACCAAGGCTGGACCAGGCGCGATCGCCGAGGCTCTGGCCACAGGGCTTCCGCTCGTGATCACCGGGTTCTTACCGGGGCAGGAGACGCCGAACGTCGACTTCGTCGTCGAGTCAGGGATCGGAGCCTTCACGCCCAAGGTGGAGGACCTCCGGGACGAGGTGCGCGTTCTCGCCGAGGGCGGACCGACCTGGCGAGAGATGTCGCGACGTGCCGAGGACCACGCTCACCCGTATGCGTCGTCGGACATCGCCCGCGAGTGCCTGCTCCTCGCGGCTCGCTACAGAGCTTCGGAGCAGGCGAGCCTGTAGGGGCACAGCCTGCAGCGCCGGCGCTCCGGGCGCGGCTCGAATGATCCCGCCTTGACGGCGTCCGCGACCTGCGACCCATCGAGCTCCGCCTCGTGCATCAGGCCGTCGACCTTCTCGATGCGAACCGACTCGCCTGAGGCGAGGTAAACGACCTCCAGTTCGATGCGCTCGAGGTTGAGGGCGGAGGCGGCGGCGAGGGCATAGAGCGCGACCTGCAGGTCCCGGCGCTTCCGCGCCACCGGGCGTCCGCTCTTGTAGTCGATGATCCGCCAGCCCTCGCCGCTGGCGTCGATGCGGTCGATCACGCCGCGCAGCTTCCATCCGTCGACGGCGACGTCGAAGGGTTGCTCGACGAACGCGGGGGCCACATCAAAGCCGCCGCGTGCGCGGTAAGCCTCGAGCTCGTGCGCTCCGTTGCGCTTGAAGACCGGCGCTCGCCTGGGGTCGGGGAACTGGGTCGCGCGCCAGATCTCGTCGTGGATGGACCGGAGGCGCGCCCTGGTGATGGCCGCGCCCTGCTTGCGGAGCTCGCCCGCCCTGCGCAGGGCCTCATGGAGGATCACTCCCTGGACGGCTTCCGCGCTCTGCACGACCGGCAAGCGCTGCACGTAGCGATACCAGTACTGGCGCGGGCATTCGCGATATGTGGCGATCGCGCTGTACGAGAGCTGGACCTCGCCCGCCTGTCCATTGGTTGACATCGCAGGAGGGGCCTTGACCGTCGAAGGCTCGACCTCCTTCTCCACCACGCTGCGAGCGCCGGCTTTCCGCACCTCGTCCAGGAATCGAGACTCCCGCCACCTGCGGCCACCTTCGTAATGCGACGCGAACGTCAGAACCAGCCGCCTCCTGGCACGGGTCATAGCCACGTACAGCAGCCGGCGCTCCTCGGCGATGACGTCCTCGCGACCGCGAACCAGCGGCTCCAGCACCGACGGCGGTAGCTCGAAACGCGGCGACCGGCCCGACTGCGGTAGCCGGCCCTCCACCAGCGAGGGCACGAAGACGGTCTCGAACTCGAGACCCTTGGATTGATGGATCGTCATCACCTGGATCGCGTCGCCGCTCTCGACCGGCGCCGCCTCTTCATCCTCACCGGACAGCAGGACGAGCTCGAGGTGGCGCATGAAGGCGTCGAGCGAGCGGTCGGCCGATGTCTCGCAGAACCCGGCGATGTTCTCGGCGAAGCGGCCGACGTTCGGCGCCGCGGCGGGATCGTGCACGAGATAGCCCGTCCGCTCCATCAGCTCGAAGAACAGGTCGCGGACGTCGAGCTGACCGGCCGCCGCGGCCAGCGCGTCGAGAACCCCCCGGTGTCGCGCCGCGGCCGGCCGCGCGAGCGCGACGAGGTCGCCTGGATCACGGAGCACGCGAAGCATCGCGATCAGGTCTCTGATCTCCGGCCGGTCGTGGAACCCGTGACCGCCGACGACCGCGTGCGGCAGGCCTTCGAGAGCCAGCGCCTTTGCGACGGGCCTCGCGGTCGCGTTGGTGCGGCACAGGACGGCGATCGAGGAGAGGCCGGCTCCGCGATCGGCAAGCCGGCGCGCCTCCGAAGCGATCGCCGACGCCTCCGACCCGCCATCGGCACAGTGCCATATCTCGACGGCAGGTCCGCTCGCCTCGGAGCGCAGCTGCTTGGCCAGCCGCTCGGCGTTGTGGCCGATCAAAGCCGCGGCCGCCGCGACGATGCGCCGCGAGCTGCGCCGGTTCACGCCGAGGGTGACCGTCCTTGTCCCCGGAAAGAAGTCCAGGAACCGCTCGAGGCTTGCCCGCGAAGCGCCTCGGAACCGGTAGATAGACTGGTCGTCGTCGCCGACGACATAGGGCTCGTGCCCCGCAGCAACCAGCTCGACCAGTCGCTCCTGGGCGAGGTTCAGGTCCTGGTACTCGTCGACCAGGACGTGGGGAAACCGCGCGGCGTACCGACTGCGCGCCGCGGGGTTCTTCTCCAGCATCCTCACCGCCAGCTGCAACAGGTCGTCGAAGTCGAGGAGCCGCTGCTTTCGACACTCACGGTCGTACGCCCGAAACAGGCGGACGCATGCGCGCATGAGGCCGGAACGCTCCACGTCCTCGGCCGACTCCGCCCATCTCTCGAGACGCTCGAGAGGAACCAGCTCCTGCTTCAGGCGCTCGAGCATCTGCAGGACAGGCGTGACGAGGTCGTCCGGCCGCTCGTCACCCGTGAGCGCTGCATCGCCGAGCTTCCACATCAGCTCGCGGGTGAGGATCCACCGGTCCGCGCCGGCCACGATCCGAAAGCCCGCGGGCACCGCGACGGCGCGGCTGTCCTCACGCAGCCAGCCAAGCGCGATCGAGTGGAACGTGCCGACGGCCGGCGCCTGCGCGTCGATCAGGTCCTCGATCCGCTCCCGCATCTCGTTCGCGGCACGTTCTGTGAAAGTCATGACAAGGATCTGCTGCGGGGAGGCACCGCCGGCAACCAGGCGCCGGTAGCGTTCGGCGATGACCGCGGTCTTGCCCGTGCCGGCGCCCGCCAGTACGCGCACGGGCCCGCCGGTCAGGCCCGCCGCCCGTTGCTGCTCGCGGCCCAATCTCATAGGGGTGTCGAGCGGCCGATGCGCACGCGCAAGGTGCGAACCTTACGGCCGCTGTCCGGCCGGTTGAGCCGAGCGAGGATCGCCTCGGCGTCAAGCCTCAGTTGGTGTGCCAGGGCCGGGCTCGAGGTGGTCACCAGCAGCGTGCCGGAGCGGAGCTCGACCTCTTCACACAGCCGGGCCACCTCGGGGCCGATCATGGCTCGGAACGCCGTCGCGACCTGCATGCCCATGAGGCGGGCGCCGCCTGGCTGGCGACGGACGATCTTCGGCAGGATATTGCCCAATTTATCCACAGGGCTCGATCTTCCCCTCGGTCACGGTCCAGACCATGGCGTGGGCGATGAGATCGGGCGGAAACGGCCCCGCCTCGACGGAGGTGACGATGACCTGGCCGCCCGACGCAATCTCTCGCAGCAACGCCGCCCTTCGGTCGCTGTCCAGCTCTGACAGCACGTCGTCCAGCAAGAGCACGGGCCGTTCATTTGTGCGCCGCTCGAGGAGGGCTGCCTCGGCAAGCTTGAGACTGACGACCGCTGTCCGCTGCTGGCCCTGGGACGCGAAGGACCGAGCGTCATGACCGTCGAGAACGACGCGAACGTCGTCGCGGTGCGGGCCGACGCTGGTGGTGCCACGCCTGAGGTCTTCGGCCAGCGAGTTATTCACAGCTTCGGCGAGGTTTTCCGGAGGCCCCACGTAGTCGATTTGCAGGCGCTCCCCCGCCGCGATCTCGGCGTGGCAGCGGGCTGCATCAGGCTCCAGCTCGCGCACCGCGCGGGCGCGGGCGGCCGCGACCTGGGCACCGACCTGCACGAGCTCGAGATTCCACGCCTCGAGCATGTCCTCGCCTCCCTCGCCCGCCGCGATCCGTTTCAGAAGGGTGTTCCTTTGCTCGAGCACGCGGCGCAACCCTGCCAGCGCACGCGCATACCCAGGCTCGACCTGGACGAGCATCTGATTCAGGAACCGGCGCCGCAGCTCAGGCCCGCCCTTGACCAGCCCCAGATCGTCCGGCCAGAAGAGGGTGACCCGAAAGTTGCCTGGAAGGTCGAAAGCCCGGCGGCGCGCCCCGTCGACCTCGATCGTGCGGCGCGCGCGGTCGCCCTCGACGTCAAGGGTGATCGCCAGCTCCCGCCTGGTACCGCCACTTTCGACCTCGGCTTCGATGCGGGATCCAGGCGCCACAGGACCCACCAGCTCGAAGTCGCGGCGTGCCCGTGGCGACGACGACAGCGCTAGCATGGCGACGGCCTCGAGGAGGTTTGTCTTGCCGTGCCCGTTGGGTCCGATGAACACGTTGACGCCGGCGCCCGGGGTCAGGTCGAGCTGGGCGTAATTGCGATGGTTCTTGAGTCGGAGCCGGCGAAGCCGCACCTGTCCCGCGGCTCCTACAGGGGCGTCCACGAAATCATGGCGAAGCCTCAGATTTCGTGGGGATCAGGACATGGCCACCCGCACGGGCATGATCACGTACAGATAGTGTTCCTTGCCCGGCGGTCGCATCAGCCCCGGGCTGAGGGGTCCGTCGAAGAGCAGCTCGACCTCGTCCTCCCCGATCACTCCAAGGGCGTCCAGGACGTAGCGGGCATTGAACGCGATCTGGATATCGGACCCATCGACTTCGGCGGTCATCTCCGCCTTGCTGTCCCCCACCTCGTTGGTGGTGGCGGAAAGGGTTAGCGCGCCAGACTGCGCCTTGACGCGGATCACGTTCGCGCTGTCGCGCGCGAAGAGCGAAACCGCCCGCACCGTCTGGGTGAGCTCGTTCGTTGCGACCCGCACCGTGGTCGAACTCTTACTGGGGATAACCTGTGCGTAGTTTGGATACTTTCCGTCGATGAGCCTCGAGGTCAGCTCGGAGCTTCCGGCGCGAAAGAACACCTGGTTGCGGGCCTTGGAGATGATCACCTCCACCTTTCCGGGCTCGCCTTTCAAGACGCGGGACAGCTCCGCCAGCGCACGGGCCGGGACGATCAGGCTTGCTTCCAGGTCGGTCGGTCCCGCGGCGGCCAACTTTCGCACTGCCAGCCGGTGACCGTCGGTCGCGGCCAGCGTGAGGCCGCCACCCTGGACCTGCACGAGCACGCCCGTCAGAACGGGCCGCGCCTCGTCCGTCGAAGCCGCCATCTGAGTCTGCTCGACCGCGCCGACGAGGTCGTCGAGGGCCACCTCCAGGCGATCCCCCTCGTCCGGACGCGGTCCGGGCGGAAACTCGTCGGCCTCGATGCACTTGATGTGGGTGTCGAAACGGGCGCACCGAAGGTTGAGTGACTGCGTCGCACCGTCCAGCGTCATCTCCAGCTCGTCATCCGGAAGGGTGCTCACAAAGTCCGTCAGCAACCGCGCCGGCGCCGTGGTCGAGCCCTCGGATGACACTTCGGCGGGAACGACTTTGCGAATGCCGATCTCCAGGTTGGTTGCGGTCAGGGCCAGGCCGTCAGCAGTGGTCTCGATCAGGATGTTGTTGAGGATGGGCAGGGTCGTCCGGCTCGAGATGGCCCGCGACACGACCTGGAGTGCCTGGCCGAGGACCGCCGGCCTGCAGGTCACCTTCATCTGAGCAGTGAGAACTTTGGCATTCACAAAAGTTGTCCCCCGTTGAAAGAGTTTCTCTTGATTGAAATCATTCGTAACCGATAACAGTAAGCGCTGTGCGGAGTGTGGATGTCGAGATCATTTACAGATCGAAAAGGGTGGTGGATAAGGCCTGGGTAACCAGGCCGCCGACCAGCCTCGCCTGTTGAGCGGGTGGGGAGGAAGTGACCTCCCGGAGTCCATGCAACCCTCATCCCAAGCCCGTTCTCAAAAGGTGTGGACATCCTCACTGGACGTAGAGCTTCTCGCGGATCGACTGGACCTCGTAGCGGAGGCGTTCGTCTTCCTTCAGCTCGTTGGCGATCTTCTCGATCGAGTGGAGGGCGGTGGTGTGATCGCGACCGCCAAAAGCCTTGCCGATCGCCGGCAAAGATGATGGTGTCTCCTCGCGGACGAGGTACATCGCGACCTGGCGCGGAAAGACGATGTGCTTGTCCCGCCTCTTGCCCTTCATGTCCTCGAGCGTGACGTTGTAGTAGTCGGCGACCAGGGACTGGATCCGCTCAACGTTGATCGGCTTTCTCGTCCCGGCTGGGATGATGTCCGACAGCAACCGCGCGGCCTCCTCCTCGTCGATCTGCCTCTGGTGGACGGCCGCGAAGGCCTGGATCCTGGTCAGCGCACCTTCGAGCTCGCGGATGTTCCGCTGCACCTTGTGCGCGATGAAGCTCAGGACCTCCTCCGGGATGAGGCTCCCGTTGTTGCCGAGCTTGGAGTGAAGGATCGCGAGGCGGGTCTCGAAATCGGGCGGCTGGATGTCGGCGATGAGGCCCCACTCAAACCTGGAGCGCAGGCGGTCTTCGAGCGTGGGGATCTCTTTCGGTGGACGGTCGGAGGAGATGACGATCTGCTTGTTGATCTCGTGGAGCGCATTGAAGGTGTGGAAGAACTCCTCTTTGGTGCGGTCCTTGCCGGCAAGGAATTGCACGTCGTCGATGAGGAGCACGTCCACGGTGCGGTACTTGTTCCGAAACTCGCCCATCCGCGCGGTGGCGATCGAGCTGATCACCTCGTTCGTGAACTGCTCCGAGGTCAGATAGACGACGCGCTTGCGGGGGAACCGGTCGTGGACTTCGTGACCGATCGCGTGCATAAGGTGCGTCTTGCCCAAGCCCACGCCTCCATAAAGGAAGAGCGGGTTGTAGCTGTCGCCGGGCGCCTCCGCCACGGCTTTCGCCGCGGCGTGCGCGAACTGCGAGTTGTGCCCGACCACGAATGACGAGAAACGAAAACGTGCGTTGAGCTCCGAGGGCGCGATCACGCGCACATCGCTGACGGTCTCTGGGGGGTTGTCGTGACCGTTCTCGGAGCCGTTGGCGTCGTCGCTGTCGTACATCGCGTGTGCAGGCCGGTGCTCGGAAGGAGCGATCACAAAATCTATGTCGACCTCGGCGCCGGTCACCGCCTGCAACGTCTCCTGGATCAGCCCCGAAAAGCGATCCTCGAGCCAATCCTTGGCCAGCTTGCTCGGCACGCCGATCCGGAACGTGCCGCCGTCCGCTGAGACCACCGACGTGTTCTTGAGCCACATGTCGTAGGTCCGCTTGGCCAGCTGAAAGCGAAGCTCCTCCTGGACCTGCGACCAGATCTGGTCCTGGTTCAACCCACCTCCTCCTTTAATTGCCCGACCCACGACCTGTGGATTGGATTGAGCGCCCCTGTGGAACGCAACCGGGTCCCATCTGCAAAAGCTGTGGACAAAATGGCGTCACTGAAGTCCGCCGTCCCAGCCCGCGCCCGCGCCCGCGCAGCGTCCTTGCGATCACGCTGCCGCGGCACGCGGATTCAACCGAAGCTCTTCGAGCATGAGCTCCGCCTCCCTTGGTGCCTGTGGAAAAGAACGGAACCGGATTTCCACAGGCTGGCGGTCCCGACCTGTCCGAAATCCCCTATCCGGTCATTCCCGAAATATGGAAGCGGTGCTGTGTGACTAAGTGTTGCTTACTTGTAAGAACTAGTTAGACGATGTGCCGGAGTTCGTACTGGAGCGAAGTTTCGTATCCTGGACTGCCTGCTTCCGGCCGCGGACTATAACACCGACCTGTGGATACCGCAAGGCACATAGCGCGCGTGATGAAGTGATAGATGTGGTGTCACAAGCGGCGCGATGGGCCTCCGGTACACTGGCCCGATCAAACGCACCTATCAACCCAAGAAACGTTACCGCCGGCGCGTCCACGGATTCCTCCGCCGGATGAGCTCGCGAGGTGGGGCGCGAGTGCTCCGCAACCGCCGCCGCAAGGGCCGAGAGCGGCTGGCCTAGATCCAGCGAGACTCGCGGCTTCGCCGCCGTTCCGACTTCCAGTCAGCGATCGGCGGCCGCCGTTTTCACTCCGGGCGGGCCGTGGTCGGTTTCGCCGTGCCGAGCGGCGGCCCCAACAACCGGATCGGAGTCACCGTCAGCCGCGCGATCAAAGGCTCAGTCGAGCGTAACCGGGCCCGTCGTCGCCTTCGCGAGGTGGCGCGGGAGCAGTTCGGGGGCGCTGATTCGCCCCTCAGTCAGGTGGGAATACGATATGACGTGGTCCTGATCGCCCGCCCGGCGGCGCTCGAAGTTTCGTTCGCCGACCTGAGGGCGGAAGCTTCGCTGGCTGCGCTCAGGCTCGCCAAGTTGACGCCATGACGAAGCTTTTTCTGCTGTTGATCCGCGGTTATCAGCTCACGCTCGCCAGGATCCTGCCGCCTGCGTGCCGCTACTACCCCTCTTGCTCGCACTACACGTACGAAGCCATCGAGCGGTATGGCTGGCTGAAGGGCGGCTGGATGGGAGCGGCGCGCATTGCGCGGTGCCACCCGTTCGCAGCGGGCGGCTACGATCCGGTGCCCTGACAGGAGACGAGCACCATCTACCTAGATTCGGTCTTCGACATCTTCAAGCCGATCCACGCGCTGTGGTGGAACGTGTTCGGGGTGACGCTCAAGACGTCCCTGTCCTTCATCTACTCCCACGTCGCCGGCATCCCGGCTCTCGATGTGATCGGGCCCTATGGAGTGGCGATCATCGTCCTGACGATCATCATCCGCCTGCTCCTCGCGCCACTGCAGCAGTTCCAGCTGGTGAACCAGCGCAAGACGATGGTCGAGCAGCGAAAGCTCGCGCCGCAGATGGCCGAGCTCTCCAAGAAGTACAAGAAAGATCCGCAGCGGCTGAACGCGGAACGGATAAAGCTGATGCAGGAGCACGGGGTGAACCCCTACGGGATGCTTCTCGGCTGCCTTCCGCTGCTGGTCCAGCTTCCGATCCTGAGCGCCCTGTACTTCGTGTTCATCAACTTCGCGCACAACACAGGCGTGATCTCCCACTTCCTGTTCGTGCCCAACCTCAATGACAACCCGCTCCACCATCAGCTGTTCGCCATCGCCGGGTTTGGAATTCCCACGTTCGCGTACCTCGTCTTCCCGCTGCTGGCGGCGATCACGACCCTGATCCAGTCCCGGATGCTGCAGATGCCCCCGTCGCCGAATCCGACCGAGCAGGAGCAGCAGACCCAGCAGATCCAGCGGACGATGTTGTGGGTCTCGCCCCTGATGATCGGCTGGTTCGCGCTCCAGGTCCCGGCCGGCCTGGGCCTTTACTGGTTCATGGGAAACCTCGTCAGTATCATTCAGCAGAGTTTCGTCGTCGGGTGGGGAAGCGTCCTGCCGGCTCGTTTCAAGCCGGTTGCGGGAGGGGCGCCTACGGCGACCGACAAGGGCCCGTCTGGCGGTCCGCCCAACAAGTCCAGGAAGGGGCCGCCCAACGGCCCGAGCAAGAAACGCAGAAGGCCGAAGAAGTAGGCAAGGAGTGAGCGCACGTGAAATCCGCTGAAGGCCGGGGCCGCACTCTCGATGAGGCTGTCGACGCGGCGCTGATCGAGCTGCAGGAAAGCCGCCGGCATGTCGACGTCAAGATCCTGAGCGAGACCCCCGAGCAGACCATCGTCGAGGTCACCGTGATCGACGAGAACGGGGCGGCGACGCCCGCGGGCGCGCCGGTCGCCGTGAACGGCAAGGCCGAGGCGGCGAGAGGATTGGTCGAGGGTCTCCTGAAGCACATGGGCGTGCGCGCGCAGGTCAGCGTGCGCCCAGGGGCGGACCCGATCACCCTCGACATCAGCGGTCGCGACCTCGGGGCGTTGATCGGGTGGCGGGGCGAGACGCTCCGCGCCCTGCAGTCGGTCACCAACGTCATGGTCGGCAAGCACCTAGCCGAAGGCGAGCGCGTCATCGTCGACGTCGAGCGCTACCGGCAGCGCCGCGAGCACACGGTGCGGGAGATCGCCATGCGGGCCGCCCGTCAGGTCAAGATGACCGGCGACGCGATCACGCTCGACGCCATGCAGCCGTTCGAACGGCGCGCGATCCACCTTGCGCTCGAAGGCGACCCCGACGTGACCAGCTCGAGCATCGGCGAGGAGCCTGAGCGCAGGGTCGTCGTTGGACCCCGCAAGCCGGTCGACGAATAACGGAGGACGGGTGGGCCGGGCCGCCGCGGAGCGGATCCGGAAGGCGATCGCGCTCGTCAACTCGGTGGCCGACGAGGCCGGTGACGAGGAGATCACGCCGACCGAGATCGCGGAGGCGATCCGGGACTGCCTGGAGCTCGGCGAGGTGGACGAGGTGCCCAACGTCCGGCGCTACCTGGGCGAGGCCCTCGACGCCGTCTCGGACGGGATGCCGGCTGACTTCGTGGCCATGACCCTGTACGCAGCTCTCGGCGCCTTACGGGAAGGAACCTCCGCGTAGCCCACCTATACTTTGCGATCCCATGGGCTCCCCGCACAGGGTCCACGCGCTGCCTGGCGGCGCCCGACTCGTAGTCGAACCGATGCCCGATCGTCATTCGACGAGCGTCGTTTTGATGTTCGAA
This sequence comes from Candidatus Dormiibacterota bacterium, assembly GCA_036506195.1. Taxonomy (GTDB): domain Bacteria; phylum Chloroflexota; class Dormibacteria; order Dormibacterales; family Dormibacteraceae; genus 40CM-4-65-16. The sequence goes on along the minus strand of DASXSD010000049.1, from coordinate 989 downwards.
GGCGGATCGCGTCTGGAGGATGACCGGCTCGCCGGCGTGTCCCACTTCATCGAGCATCTCTTCTTCAAAGGCACGAAGAAACGACCGACCCCCAAGGAGATCGCCGACGCGATCGAGGGCGTGGGCGGCTTTGTGAACGCCTCGACCGACAAGGAGCTGACCGCCTACTGGGCGCGTGTTCCCGCGGAGCACATGGCGCTCGGCCTTGATGTTCTCTTCGACATCGTCACGAACTCAAAGCTCGACGAGGCCGACGTCGAGCGCGAGCGGACTGTCGTCCTGGATGAGCTGCGCATGTACCAGGACCAACCGCAGGACTACGTGCAGAACCTCGTCGAAGAGCTCATCTGGCCGGGGCATCCGCTTGGTCGTGACATCGCCGGCACCGAAGAGTCGGTCTCGGCTTTGACGCGCGAAGACATCCTCGAGTTCGCCGACGCGCGCTACCGCCTGCCCAACCTGGTGGTCGGCGTCGCCGGGTCGCTCGAGGAGACCGAGACCCTACACATGGTTACTTCGGAGCTTTCGCTCCGAGGCGACCTCGATGGTGCCGTTGCTTCTCCTCCGCCGCCATCTCTGGACTCGCCTCACGTCCTGGTGCGGCGACGCGAGACCGAGCAGGCGCACGTATGCCTGGGCGCCCGCGCCTTCAGCTACCTACATCCCGACCGCTACGCGCTCGACCTGCTCAACACGATCCTTGGTGAAGGTATGAGCTCGCGCCTGTTCCTCAACATCCGGGAAAGGCTCGGGCTCGCGTACGACGTTCACAGTTTCACCCAGAAGCACCGCGACACCGGATACCTGGGGGTGTACATCGGCGTCGAGCCGGCGAAGGCCGTCGCCGCGGTCAACGCCGCGATGGTGGAGCTGCGCAGCCTGGGCGAGCACGAAGTGGCCGCGGATGAGCTCGTCCGCGCCAAGGAGTACACGAAGGGCCGCCTCCGTCTGGAGCTCGAGACGACCAATGGCGTCGCCTTCTGGCTGAC
>DASXSD010000048.1:0-8661 GCA_036506195.1 Candidatus Dormiibacterota bacterium | reverse complement strand
ATCTCCGCCGCTGACGCGCTGTTGGCATCCACGAGCACGACCAGCGGGATGTCTGGCGCAAGATGCTGGGAACCGACCTTGTGCTCGTCCGTACCGCTTCGTCCGCGCGTCTCGAACGTCTCACCGCTGGTCACGAACTGGGTGATCACGTCGTCGGCCGCCGAGATGAAACCACCGGGGTCACCTCGCAGGTCAAGCACCACCGCCGTTGAGCCGGACAAGCCGTTGGTGAGCGCCGTCGAGAACTCGGTTGAGGTTTGCGCGCCGAACATGTATATGCGCACGTACAGGACTCGATTGCCCACGGTCGCCGAGCGGACCGTCGGCACCTTGATCTCCGCCCTCGTGATCGTGAAGGTGAGCATCTCGGCGCCGCGCTGGATGGTCAGCGTCACCCCGGTGCCCTCCGCTCCCTGGATCAGCGACGTCGCTTCGTCCGCGGTGATGCCCTTCACGTCCCGCTCGCCGACCTTGACGATCTGATCGCCGTTCTTCAATCCGGCCGCCGCCGCCGGCGAGCCGGGCACCGTGCCCGTGATGAGCGGGTAGCCGGTGGTGAAGCTGAGATAGACGCCGATGCCCGTGTACCGGCCCTGGTAGCTGGCCTGCAGTCGCTTGTACTCCTCGGGGGTGAAGTAGAGCGAGAAGGGGTCGCCGAGGCTGGTGACCATGCCCTCGACGCTGCCCTGGGCGAGTTTCTTGGTGTCCACGTTGGTGTCGACGTAGTCGGCCTGGATCAGGCGAGCCGCCTCCTGGACCCCCGTCAGGTCGATGCGGGAGACGGAGCGATGCCCGACGTACGGAACCCACTCCGGATAGGCCTGGTCGACCCACGCGCCGGCGACGAAGCCGACGGCCAGCATCAGGACGAGGGCGCCACCCCTCATCAGGGCGACGCTGCGCTTCATCTTTCTGGAGGCCCGGGCGAAAGCCCTCGGCGAGAGATTCGGCGATCCAGGTGGCCCAGATCCGGGCGAAGCGACGAGCAGCGCAGCGAGCGCAACCTGCTGGGGTCCCCGCGCCGTGGTTGCGCGGGGGTGACGAGCCGTGCAGGAGTTGAGCCCGGAGATGGGTTGCATGGGCGCCGAAGATCCGTCGAGGGTCTTTCCGGCCGGGCCTCTAGCAGCCGAGCCAGATGCACGGGTCCTTGTAGACGCCGTTGACGCGGATCTCGAAGTGCAGGTGCGGACCGGTCGACCAGCCCGTCGAACCCTCGAACGCCACCGTGGTGCCTCTTGCCACGATCATCCCCGTCCTCAGACCAGGCGCGTACCCCGCCAGATGGCCGTAGTAGGTCGTGTATCCATTGCCGTTGATCATCACGAGCAGGTTCCCGTATCCGACGCTGCCGGGATAGAGGTAAGCGACGCCTGTGTCCCCGGCCACGACGGGAGTTCCGTAGGGCCCCGCGATGTCGAGTCCCGTGTGGATCTTGTGCGGCCAGGGGCACTGCGGGGCGTAGATCTCGAGGTAGAAGGTCGAACAGCCGAATCCCTGGGTGATACAGGAAAAGTTGCAAGCCGGTACCGGCCACTCGAAAACGCCTGAGCCACCCCCGGCCTTGCGCGCAGCCGCGGCGTACGCCTGGGCCAGCTGGGCGACCTGCGCGTCGATCGCCGCGCGCTCCGCCTGGACCTGCGCGTACTGCGCGGATAGTTGTTGAATCAGCTGCTGCTCGTACGCCAGCGCCTCGGCCTGCGTGGCCAGGTTGGCCTGGAGATCCGCCTCGGTCTCCTTCTGCTGCTTGAGCAGCGTGGAGACTTCAGTCCGCTTCTCGTACAGCTCCGAGTTCTTGATGCTGACCTGCACGTGCTCCTGCTGAAGGTCGACCAGAAGGCGACGGTCCGATGCCGCGACCTGCTGCGCGCCGACGAGCCGGTTCATGAGCTGGTTGATGCTGTTGGACGTCACCACGAGCTGCAGGTAGTTCACGCTGCCGTGCGAATCGATATAGCGGAGGCGTTGATTCAACAGCTGGTCCCGCACGGTGACGTGCGCCTCCAGTGGAATCAGGGCCGCCTCACCAAACCTGATCTGCCGGCTCAGGTTGTTGATCGCGGCCTGCGTCTGGGCGATCAGAGCCTCCTGCGCCGCGATCTGCTTCTTCAAGCTCCCGATCATTGCGTCGATGGCATTGATCTGGGCCACTGTGTTCGTGATCTGCTTTTGGATCGCGCGGAGCTGCCGCTGGTTGTTCACCTGCAGGCCGATCCCGGCGTTGTAGGCCTTGCACGCGTCGTAAACCTCTTTCGGGTCACCGGGGTAGCAGTAGATCGCGGCCGTGTTCTGAACCGACTGGGGAAACCAGATGAGGGTCAAAAGGACGGCGGCGAAGACGACGCGGACCTTTCTCATCAGATCCTGACGTACCGCCGCACGCCGATGTAGCTGCCCAGCGCGCCAAGCAGCGCGCCTGCGAGCAATAGGTCGCGCGCGAGGCTGGAGATGAACGCGGGGTCGTAGCTCAGCGGAATGAACCCCACGTCCGCCTTGAATCGCACGACCGCGGGCTCGTACGCGACGACGAGCAGAGCGAGCGCGATCGAGGCCGCGATCAGGCCGGTCATGATGCCCTCGATCACGAACGGACCGCGCACGAACCACTCGGTCGCGCCCACCAGCTTCATGACCTCAATCTCCTTGCGCCGGTGGTAGACGGCGGTCCGGATGGTGTTCATGACGATCACCACCGACACGATGAGCAGGATCATGAGAAGGCCCACACCCGCGATCCCGAGCCACTCGGAGAGCTGCAGCATGCGGTTGATGAAGTCGCCCTGATAGTTGGTTGGGTCGGTGGGGTCGACGCCGGGCCACTGTCGGGCCATCTGGTCCACCGCCGCCACGTCGCCGAGATTTCTGACCCGGACCTCGAGCTTGGCGTCGAGCGGGTTGCCTTCGATCTGCTGCGCCAGGACCGAGTTCTGCGGGTCGGACCGGAACTGCGCAAGCGCCTCATCCTTGGTGACAAAGCGCACGCTGACGATCCGCGGGTCCACCGCCAGCTGCGCCTGGAAGTCGTACACGGTCTGCAGCGGGGTGTCGTCCGAGACGTTGATGGAGATCTCGCTGACCTTCGCGCGAAAACCATCAAGTACCTGCGAGAACGCGTGCCCGACCAGCAGGTTCACGCCGGCCAGGATGAGAATGAGCGTGATCGACAGCACCGCCGCCAGGCTGACGGCGAGGTTCCGCCAGAAGCTCTGCCAGGCGCTGTTAAGCGCGAATTTGAGATTTCGCAAGATCATCGTGATACCTGCCTGAACGGTCGTCCCTGGCGATCTGTCCCGCGTCGATGGCGACGACGCGACGGCGCAGCAGGTCGACTATCTCTCGGTTGTGCGTCGCCATCACCACCGTGGCGCCGCGGGCATTGATGCGCAGGAAAAGCTGCATGATCTCCCACGCGGTCGCGGGGTCGAGGTTGCCAGTTGGTTCGTCGGCGATGATGAAGCGCGGCGCGTGGACGAGCGCGCGCGCGATCGCTACGCGCTGCTGCTCACCGCCGGACAGGTTGGCGGGGTATGTCATCTCTTTGCCGGAGAGGCTCACGGTGTCGAGCGCCTCGGCGACCCGAGCCCTGACCTTGTGGTCGGGCTCGCCGAGCACGCGCATGGCGAACGCGACGTTCTCGTAGACCGTGAGGTTGGGCAGAAGCTTGAAGTCCTGGAATACGAGCCCGACCTTGCGCCGGTAGTGGGGCAGCTTGCGCCGCTTCATGCGCCCGAGCTCGACGCCGTCGACGAAGATCTTGCCCTTGGTGGGCTTCTCCTCCCGAATGAGGAGCCGGACGAGGGTTGACTTGCCGGCACCCGAGGGGCCGACCAAGAACAGGAAGTCGCCTTGCGGGACTTCTAGGTTGATGTCGCGGAGGGCTTCAGTTCCAGTCGGATACGTCTTGTGGACGTGCTGGAAGCTGATTACCGGTTTGGTGTCGAAGTCCGGTGTCAAAACCATTAGCTGCGTCTCTTGCTGTGGCGTTAAGCGCCGGCGGGCGCACCCGGCTAAGTCGCGGGCAGTATACCCGATGCCCCCCAGGACTCCAACCCCTTCCCTCTGTGCCAAACACTGGCCATAACGAACGGAAATTCCGAGCCTTGCGCTCGGCGGTGCCTAGGCAGCTTCTCCATTTTTGTTTAAGCGCCAGCGCAACCAGCTCTCGATGAAAGGGTCGATCTCTCCATCGAGCACCGCCTGCGCATTACCCACCTCGAGGCCCGTGCGCACGTCCTTGACCAGCGTGTAGGGCTGCAGCACGTAGTTGCGGATCTGGGAGCCGAACTCCGCAGGCATGACCTGGCCGCGGATCTGGTCCATGTGCGCGGCCGCCTCCTGCTCCTGGCGCTTGAAAAGCCTCGCCTTGAGCACCTTCATCGCCATCTCACGGTTCTTGATCTGAGAGCGCTCGTTCTGACAGGTGACGACTATTCCGGTCGGCATGTGTGTGATCCGGACCGCGGAGTCGGTCTTGTTGACGTGCTGCCCACCCGCGCCGGTCGACCGGTAGGTGTCGATGCGGATGTCCTGGGGGTTGATGACGATCGCGTCCTCGTCTGTGCTCTCGAGCTCGGGCATCACCTCGACCAGGGCGAACGATGTGTGCCGGCGATGGTTCTGGTCAAAAGGTGAGATGCGCACCAAACGGTGGACGCCGTGCTCGGAGCGCAGCAACCCATACGCACGCGGACCCCCGACGATGAACGTCGCACTCTTGAGGCCCGCCTCCTCGCCGCGCGACTCGTCGATGACCTCGGTCTCGAAGCGGCGGCGCTCCGCCCACTTGAGGTACATGCGCAGCAGCATCTCGACCCAGTCCTGGGCTTCGATGCCGCCCTGGCCGACCGAGATGGTGATGACCGCGTTGTGGTTGGCGTAGGGATCGGTGAAGAGAAGGTCGAGCTCATGCGCGCGGAGCTCCTTGGCAAGGCTCGCTCGCTCCTCAGCGACCTGCCGCTGCAGGTCGACGTCACCCTCGGCCAGCTCGTCGATCTCGACCAGGTCGCGAGCGCGCTTCTCGAGTCGGGCCCAGGTCGCGATCAGTTCGCGGTGCTCGGCAGCCTCACGCGCCATCTGGCCGGCGCCGCGCGGGTCGTCCCATGCGCCCGGCCTGGCGAGCTCCGCGTCTAGCTCGTCAGCCCGCCTCGCTTTTCCGGGCAGGTCAAAGGTGCTCCTTGAGCTGCAGGATTCGGTTCAGGAGCTCTCTGGGGTCTAGTTCAGCGTCCATGACACCTCTTGTACTTCTTACCCGATCCACACCAGCATGGGTCGTTGCGGCCGATCTTAGCGGCGGAGCCGCCCGGCACGGCTGCGGCAGCCGCCGGCGCCGCCGGCCGCGGCCTCCTGGGCGCGCCGTTGGAGCCCGCTCCATCCGGATCACCGGGGCCACTCTCGAACACCTGGCGCACCACCGGCGGCGGCTCGTTGCGCTGCACCGCGACGCGGTAGATCGCCGAAACGATCGACATCTCGATGCGGTCGCGCAGCTCGTTGAACATCTCGAACGCCTCGTTCTTGTACTCGACCAATGGGTCGCGCTGGCCGTAGGCGCGAAGTCCAATGCCCTCGCGGAAGTGCTCCATCTGGGTCAGGTACTCCATCCACTGCCAGTCGATGGTGCGCAGCATCACGTCGCGCTCGACCATCGGCATCAGGTCGGCCCCGACCTCTTCGATCTTCCGCTGGTAGGCCTCCTCAGCGGCCGCGTACAGGTGCTCGACCAACCCCTCCTGGCCGCGCTGCAAAGCCTCGTCCGGGAGCTGGGAGCCGGGCGCGATCGGAAGGTAGGTCGACAGGTACTTGACCAGGCCGTCGAGGTCCCAGTTCTCGGGGTGGCGGCTCTCGCAGTGCTGATCGACCCCCTTGGTGATGATCTCGCGCACGTACTCGAAGATGTTCTCGCGCGCGTTGGCGCCCTCGAGGACCTTGCGCCGCTCCTCGTAGACGATCTGGCGCTGCTTGTTCATGACGTCGTCGTATTCGACGACGTGCTTGCGGGCGTCGAAGTGCATCCCCTCGACCTTCTTCTGGGCACTGGCAATTGAGCGTGCCACCCATGGATGCTCGATGGGTTCGACCTCGAGGCTATCCATCAGCCTGCCGATGCGATCGGCGGCCGGGCCGAAGATCTTCATCAGGTCGTCCTCCAGCGAGATGAAGAACTTGCTGGAGCCGGGGTCGCCCTGGCGGCCGGCGCGTCCGCGAAGCTGGTTGTCGATGCGGCGGCTTTCGTGCCGCTCAGTACCGACGATGTGTAGGCCGCCCACGTCGGTGACGCCCTGGCCGAGCACGATGTCGGTGCCGCGGCCTGCCATGTTCGTCGCGATGGTGACGGCCTTCGGTTGCCCCGCTTCAGCCACGATCGCGGCCTCACGCTCGTGCTGCTTTGCATTGAGCACGTTGTGCTTGATGCCACGTCGCTCGAGCATCTTCGCCAGCCGCTCCGACTTTTCGACCGATACCGTACCCACCAGCACCGGACGTCCTTGCTGGTTCATGTCGACGATCTCGTCGATCACAGCCTCGAACTTCGACTTCTCGGTCTTGTAGATGACGTCCGGGCTGTCCGTGCGCACCATCGGCCGGTGCGTCGGGATGACGACGACGTCGAGGCCGTAGATCTTGTGGAACTCTTCGGCCTCGGTCACGGCCGTACCCGTCATGCCTGCCAGCTTGTCGTACTGCCGGAAGTAGTTCTGAACGGTGATCGTGGCGATCGTCTTCTGCTCCTGCTGCACCTTGATGCCCTCTTTCGCCTCGACGGCCTGGTGCAGGCCGTCCGACCAGCGCCGGCCTGGCATCGTGCGGCCGGTGAACTCGTCGACGATCACCACCTCGGCGTCTTTGACGAGGTAGTCGCGGTCGCGCAGGAAAAGCGACTTCGCCTTCAGCGCCTGGTTGATCTGGTGTGCCTCGATGACATTCTCGAGGTCGTAGATGTTCTTGATCCCGGTCCAGCGCTCCATCTTCGCGATGCCGGTCTCAGTGAGCGACGCCGACTTGTGCTTCAGGTCGACCTCGAAGTCCTCGCCCTCCGTGAGCCGCGCGGCCCAGCGTGCGTACTGGTAGTACTTCTCGGTCGACTCGTCGGACTGGCCCGAGATGATGTGCGGCGTCCGGGCCTCGTCGATCAGGATCGAGTCGACCTCGTCGACGATCGCGTAGTTCAGAGCGCGTTGCACGCACTGCGAGAGGTCGCGCGCCATGTTGTCGCGCAGGTAGTCGAACGCGAGCTCGGAGTTGGTCGCATACGTGATGTCGGCGCCGTACGCCTCCTTCTTGGTCGCGGGCCGCAGGTGTTGCAAGCGGGGGTCGGGATGCGTCTCGTCGACGTAGTCGGGGTCGTAGACGTAGGTGCCCGCGGTCCCGACGTTGATGCCGATCGACATCCCGAGGGCTTGGTAGATCGGTCCCATCCACCCGGCGTCACGGCGCGCCAGGTAGTCGTTGACTGTGACCAGGTGGACACCCTTGCCGGGCAGAGCGTTCAGGTACAAGGCCAGGCTCGCGACGAGGGTCTTGCCCTCGCCGGTCTTCATCTCGGCGATCTTGCCGCCGTGCAGCACGATGCCGCCAACGAGCTGGACGTCGAAATGGCGAAGGCCGATCGTGCGCCGGCTGGCCTCGCGGCACAGCGCAAAGGCCTCGATCAGCAAGTCGTCGAGGTCCTCGCCTTCCTGGGCCCTCTTGCGCGCCTCCTCGGAGCGCGCGCGCAGAGCGGCGTCGTCGAGCTGTTTCAGCTCGTCTTCGAGGCCGTTGATCGCCTGGGCCACCGCGAGGTGGCGCTTGATCTCGCGCTCGTTCGGGTCGAGCAGCCGGGAGAGGATGGCCATGGGTATGACCTAGAGGTTACCCGGCGTGGCCGAATCTAAATCTGGGCTAAGGAACTATTGGTTCGATCACGGCCAGCGAGCCGTCCGCTCGCCGGACCAGGATCTGAATCTCCCCCGAATCCTCGGCCAGGTAGACCACGACCGCCTGGCTGTCCGCCTGCAGCTCGGCCACGGCCTCGTCCTCGGACATGGGGCGGAGCTTCAGCCGCAGCCGCTCCGGGTGGGTCGACCGCGGCGCCGGCCGGTTCTCGCTTGCCGGCACTCTGACCGGTGATGAGGCCTGCTTGCGGTGGGTGACTTTCTCCTTGAACGCCACCACCTGGCGGTCGATCTTGTCCAGCGCCAGGTCGAGCGCGGACAGAGGGTCCGCGCCTCGCTCCCTTGCCTGAAGCACCGGCGTCCGATGGCCGTCGAGGTGGAGGTTGATGCGACAGACGCTCGTCGACAGACCGCTGCGCTTGCGCTCTTCGGAAAACTCCACCTCGGCATCGGCCACCCTGCCGAAGTGGCGAGCGAGACGGGTCAGCTTGTGGTGCGCCGTGTCGCGCACCTCCTGCCCCAGACCGTTGGTACGGTCGTGCAGGACGACCTTCACAACCCGAGTGTACCGAGGCTTGGAAGACCTGTCCAGACGACGAAGTTATGCAAGGAAGGGGACGCAGAGCCCCGAGGAGCGGAAACCCGGAGGGTCGCCGCTCATGCCTTGTGCACGGGTTGCCAGGGCGGCCGAGTTCACCTCGGCCGCGACACGCGTCGCATCAAAGCCTCCAGGCGTGGTCTGTGGAAGGCTACTCAGACAATCCCAACGTCCGGAAGGTGAGCAGGGGCGCGC
>DASXSD010000047.1:0-3685 GCA_036506195.1 Candidatus Dormiibacterota bacterium | reverse complement strand
CACCGCCCGACCGGCGGACGGCCGCGAACGTCGTGTCGAGGTCGCGCTCACGGATCCCACTGGCCTGCTGGCAACGACAAGGGATGACCAGTGCAGCACGATGGTGAATTCACAAGACGCGCCGATCAACGCCTGGATCGGCCCGCCGTTCGCACAGGCCACACGAGCACGGAAGCCCATCCTCAACGCAATGCTCAACGTCGAACTCTTCGGCGGGCGACGCATCCGGATCATCAGCGGCGGGCACAGCGAACTGCTGGAGGTCGCAATGCGGGGGAAGGCTGCCACGATGACCAGCGACGGTTCAACGCTGGTACCGATCGAACTCTCGATCCGCCGGTGCCTTACACCGGAGGTCATCGACGACTCAGACCTCAGCTTGCCGCTGCATCTGTCCTACCGGGGTGAGCCGGCCACGGCTCGGATCTGGCCGCAGACCGCAGCGATCGTCCAGATCGTGGACCTCGTCCATCGGTCCTGCGGCGGGTGATACATGCAACGTGATGGCGGCGGGCAGGAGCGTCGTACACAGCGACACGGCCAACGGTCTGCAGCAGGGGTGATTTGACCGGGCCGTCTGGTTGGTCCGGCTCGTTGCCATGTTGCTTTGTACGCCATAGGTCGAGTACGGCCTTGGTACCGACGCTGATCTGTCAAGTGGGCCTCGTCGGTCGCCATGGAAAGTCGAGGGAACGCGATCAGCCAGAATGCACGCCGCTTCGTTGACCCGATCCGGCGCAGTCAGTGGCGCAGTGCCAGCTATATGAGCGTGGAATTGCGCAGGGCGAGCGACACGCCATCGGCGATCGGGAGCATGACAAGGTCAACGCGGCCATCCGCACACGCGTGGTCGTTAAATGCGCGGATCGCCTCCGTATCCGGATCGGTCACAGACGCGTCAACGACGTCGCCGCTCCACAGCACGTTGTCAACGACGATCACGCCTCCCGGCCGCATCCGGGGGACGAGCTCCTCCCAATAGTCGATGTAGCCCGACTTGTCAGCATCGACGAAAGCGAGGTCGATATGCGGCCGATCAGGCAGCTCCTGCAGGGTTTCGATCGCAGGACCGAGCCGCAGCTCGATGCGCTTGTCCAGACCCGCGCTCTTCCAGTAGCGGCGCGCAATCGCGGTCCATTCCTCGCTCACGTCACAACACAGGAGCTTCCCCCGTGGTGACAGGCCGCGCGCGATACAGATCGACGAGTAGCCGGTGAACGTGCCGACCTCGACCGCGAACCGCGCGTCGACCATCTGGGCAATCATGGTGAGCAGCTGGCCCTGCTCCGGACCGATCTGCATGCGGGCAGGCCCGCCGAGCGCGGCAGTCTCCTCGATCAAGGCCAACTGCAGCTTGTCGGGGGCTGCGCTGTGCTCGACAACGTACTGCTGAAGCTCGTCGCTGAGACCCAGGCTTCGTCGCGTCATGGCATCCCACGTTAACGCGACCACGATTCGCGCCCGCTCAGAGGGTTCGCCGTCCGCCTACCGCGAGGGTCAAGATCTCCAGTTTTGGTGGGCACGTGAAGTGGACTGCGCCCTCTCACCAGAACTCGCGATCATGTCGTGCGCGCCGCCGGTTTTGAAGGCGAGCGGTCGGCGCGAAAGTCCCAGGTGGCGGCAAAGGTCACCAGTGGAACTCCGGGGTGGCGCGGATATGGCAGGCTGAGCGACCATGTCGGTCCCCGACGCGTCGGTCGTCCACATCGCAGGCCCTTGGACGCACCGCGCGGTCGCCGCGAATGGGGCACGGTTTCATGTCGCTGAGCTGGGCGAGGGGCCGCTTGTCCTACTGCTGCATGGGTTTCCCGAGTTCTGGTGGGCGTGGCGGCACCAGATCGTCGCGTTGGCCGCAGCAGGCTATCGCGCGGTCGCGATGGATTTGCGCGGATACGGGGCGAGTGACAAGCCACCGCGCGGCTATGACCCGTTCACCCTGAGCGGTGATATCGCAGCAGTGATCAAGTCACTGGGCGAGCGGGACGCGGTGGTTGCCGGCCATGACTGGGGCGCCTACGTCGGGTGGTCGCTCGGGGTGTCCCATCCCGGCGTGCTCCGTGGGCTGGTTGCCCTCTCGATGCCGCATCCGCGGCGGTTGCGGCGCACACTGATCATGGAACGCAGGCAGATCGAGGCGGCGTCCCTGATCCTCGCGTTGCAGCTGCCCTGGCTGCCAGAGCGCCGCCTTGTCGATGACGACGGCGAGTACGTCGGTCGGCTGCTCCACGCTTGGTCCGCGCCCGGCTGGCCGGACGAAGAGGCGGTTGCCCGTTACCGGGAGGCTGTCCAGATTCCTGGCGTGGCCCACTGCGCGGCAGAGTATTTCCGTTGGACAATGCGATCTCTCCCCCGCCCGGACGGCGTCCGCTTCGCACACCGGATGCGGCGTCCGATCGCCGCGCCGGTACTGCATCTGCACGGGCGACTCGACCCCTGGATTCTGCCGGCGAGTGCACAGGGATCGGGGCAGTATGTCGAGGGCACCTACCACTGGAGACTCTTCGACGACGCGGGCCACTTCCCGCACGAGGAGGTCCCAGACGCGGTCACGACAGAGCTCCTCGGTTTCCTCAACTCACTCCCCAATGACCCTCTTGCGAACGGCTCCACTCGCCGCTGGTCCGCGGGTCGTCCGCGCCCCGCACCAAAGGCGCCCTCACCCGATAGGTTGGGATGAAGGTGCCCTTCACGTCCGCCGGGTTCGAGCGCGAGTCCCCTCATCCGCGCTGTGGCCGACTCTCCAGGAACGTGGCGCCATTCGAGGTGTTGGAACATGGCAGGTGACCGGGACCGCGACGCCACGGGTCGAGCCCGAAACGCGCGACCACGAGATGAGCTCGGACGGCCGCTAGCGAGAGGCACCGAGGGAGCCGAGCCCCCGCCGGAGGATATTGCCCTGCCGCCGCTCCAGTCGTTGGCCGAGGCGCAGAACCTGCTGGACAGCGGCCGCGCGTTCCGAGCGCACGAGGTCCTCGAGGGTACGTGGAAGGCGGCGCCGTCGTCGCAACGCGATCTATGGCGCGGCCTTGCTCAGTTCGCCGTTGGCATCACTCATGCCCAGCGGGGCAACACCGTTGGCGCAGCGAGGCTGCTGCGCCGCGCGGCCGACCGTATAAGCCCGTGGAGAGCCGATCCGCCGCATGGCATCGACGTCAGCGGGCTGATCGCCTGGGCGCTATCTACCGCCGAGCGTATTGAAGCCGGAGACAGTCTGCCTGCGAGCCCACCTCGTCTGACACTTTCGACGCGGGAAGCAAGCGACGCCCCTCGCGTCGATTGAGGGCAGTTCATCCGACCGGCCGCGGCGATTGCCCCGGACACGATCGGGTCTCGTGACGCGGGGACGCCCGCCAATGCACTTGGGGGACATGCTCACGGCGACGTGAGGGCATGAAAGGCGCGTTCACTCCAAACCAGCGAGCATGAAGGGCGCGTTCACTCCAAACCAGCGACCATGAAGGGCGCGTTCACTCCAAACCAGCGCGCATGAAGGGCACCTTCACCCGAACCTATGGGGTGAAGGTGCCCTTCATGCGGGAGGGGGTGGTGGGTTAGACGCCGGCACAGGCGCCGGTGGCGACGCGGGAAGTTGCACTACGGCCAGCAGCGGCATCCTTGGTGACTTCCTCAGCCGTCAGCGCGTAGCCGGTGTTGTTGTCATCGAGGGATTTCGCAAAGATCACGC
>DASXSD010000046.1:0-11088 GCA_036506195.1 Candidatus Dormiibacterota bacterium | reverse complement strand
GCCAACCCGGTCAAGGTCGAGTCGATGCAGGACCTGGGCGCCGAGGTCATCCTCGATGGCGAGCGCTACGACGACTCGCGCCGCAACGCCGAGCGACTGGCCAAGGAGCACGGCTATCGCTACATCCACTCGGGCGACGAGCCGCTTCTGATCTCCGGCGTCGGGACCCACACCCTCGAGCTGCTGCAAGAGCAGCCTGACGTCGACACCATCTTCGTGCCCATCGGCGGAGGCTCGGGCGCCGCCGGAGCGTGCACGGTCGCCAAGGCGGTCAACCCTGCGATCCGGGTGATCGGCGTCCAGTCGGACCAGGCGCCGGCGGCGTATCTGAGCTGGAAGAGCGGTGAGCTGCAGGAGGCGCCGAACCGGACGCGCGCCGAGGGCCTTTCCACGGCGACTCCGTTCGAGCTGCCGCAGCGGATCCTGCGGCGCCTGCTCGACGACTTCGTGCTCGTCTCCGACGACGAGATCGACGCCGCGAACGCTTTGATGATCGAGAAGACGCGCACACTCGTCGAGGCCGCAGGCTCGGCTGCGCTCGCCGGTGCGCTGAAGCAGCGTGACCGCGTGCAGGGCCGCAAGGTCGCGCTGATCTGCAGCGGCGGCAACATCAGCCCGGCCCAGCTCAAGGCCCTGCTCAGCTGAGCGCCCAGGCCTCCGAGTTCCTCGCCTATCCCGCGCCCCAAGACGACGGCGCGGCGCGCGGCCTCGAGGGTCGATCCCTCCCCGACGTGGAGCTGGCGGCGACGACCGGCGAGCAGGTGAACCTCGCCAGGGCGGCTCCGAGGCTCATCCTTTATGTGTATCCAAGCGCGACCGGGACCGCGGACCTGCCGGCTCCCGGCTGGAAGGACATCCCCGGTGCATTCGGCTGCACGGCGGAAAGCTGCGCCTTTCGCGATCGCAAGAAGTCCTTCGAAGCCCTGGGCGTGACGGTCATGGGCGTGTCGGCGCAGACCACCGAGGCTCAGAAGGGGTTTGCGGGACGCAAGGAGATCAACTTCCCGCTCCTCAGCGACCACGAGCTGAAGCTCGCGGACGAGCTCCACCTGCCGACCTTCACCGCCGGCGACCTCCGCCTCTACAAGCGACTGACGATGGTCGCCGAATCAGGCCGGATCGTGAAGGTCTTCTACCCGGTGTTTCCGCCGGACACGCACCCTGCCGATGTCCTGTCCTGGGTCGAGCAGCACTTCGAGCTCCCTCAGTGACGCGATGACGACATGCGCTCCGTCCAGCTCGGACGCGGAGTGCGTGTTGGTCACGCCGACCGCGAACATCCCCGCGTCCCGCGCCGCCCGGAGGCCGGCGCGGCTGTCTTCGATGGCGACGCATTCACCAGGTGGAAAGCCCAACCGGTCGGCGCCGAGCCGGTAGCCGGAGGGGTCTGGCTTGCCCCGAGGTGTCAGCTCGGCTGTGATCAGCACGCGAGGCGCGGGCAGTCCCGCCATCGCGAGGTGCCGCATTGCGGGCTCCAGGCGCGCCGAGGTGACGATCGCCCACCGCTCCGCCGGGAGCTGTTCGAGGAGCTCGAGGCTGCCGTCGAATCGGGCCAGCCCCCTCTCTGAGCTCGCCTGCCCGGCCGAGATCCTGCGCACCTCGGCGAGCGGATCGACATCGGGCGCAAAGCGCCGCACAAGCTCTACGCCCGTCATGTGGATCGACGCAAGCACATCGGTCGGGGACAGGTTGCGGTCCAGCGCCCACCGGGTCCAGGCCGCGCGGATGGACGGCATCGTGTCGACCAGGACACCGTCCAGGTCGAAGAGGATGGCGCTCGCGTCGAAGTGAGAGGCGGCCAACTGCGTGGAGTGATTTTCGACCTCGACGGAGTGCTCGCGGTCTCCGAGCCCCTCCTGGCCGAGGCGGCGAGCGAGCTGTTCGCCGAAATGGGCCACGAGATGACGGCCGAAGACTTTCGACCCTTCATCGGCATGGGCGAGGATCGCTACATCGGCGGCGCGGCCGAGGGGCGGGGCATTTCCGTGGACGTCGCCCGGGCCAAGGCGCGCCTGTACGAGATCTACGAGCGCGTGATTCGAGGCCGCCTCGAGCCGCTGCCGGGCGCCCGGGAGTTCGTCTCCGACTGCCGGCGGCGCGGGCTCGCGATCGCCGTCGCGTCCGGCGCCGACCGGGTCAAGGTGGCCGCCAACCTGCGGGAGATCGGATTGCCGGAGAGCACGTTCGACGCGGTCGTCGACGGCGACCAGGTCGTCCACAAGAAGCCTGCGCCCGACATCTTTCTCGAGGCCGGCCGCCGCCTGAGCCTGCCGCCGGCGAGCTGTCTTGTGATCGAAGACGCGGTCAGCGGAGTCGCGGCCGCGCGCGCGGCCGGGATGCGCTGCCTGGCCCTGACGACTTCGTTCGACGCGCGTGAGCTGGCAGGGGCGGACTGGGTCGCGCCCGACCTGGCCCACGCGCCCAAAGAAGTCCTTGCCTGGTGAGCCGGAGGCGGTCAAACTCCGCGTGATGGCGATCGCGCAGAAAGACAGGAAGAAGGGCAAGAAGAACAAGAAGCTCAAGAAGCAGAACGGAGAGTGGACGGCGGAGGCCGAGCGCGTCACTCTGAGCAAGAAGGACTACGAGAAGCAGCTCAGCAAGCTCCAGACGGAGCTGGTCGAGCTCGAGGAATGGGTCAAGTACAAGGGCCTGCGGGTGGTCGCCATTTTCGAGGGACGCGACACCGCCGGCAAGGGCGGTGTGATCAAGCGCATCACGGCGATGCTCAACCCGCGTCACGTACGCGTGGTCGCGCTGCCCGCGCCGACCGAGAGGGAGCGGACGCAGTGGTACTTCCAGCGCTACGCGGCACACCTGCCGTCGGCGGGCGAGATCGTCCTCTTCGACCGCAGCTGGTACAACCGCGCGGGTGTCGAGCACGTGATGGGCTTCTGCACCGACGAGGAGTACGACGACTTCATGCGCACGTGCCCGCAGTTCGAACGCATGCTCGTGCGCTCGGGGATCATCCTCGTCAAGTACTGGCTCTCGGTGAGCGACGAGGAGCAGGAGCGCCGGTTCCTCGGACGCATCAACGACCCAAGCAAGCGATGGAAGCTGAGCGCGATGGATCTGCAGGCCCGCGCACGCTGGGTTGACTACTCCGAGGCGAAGGACCAGATGTTCGCGTACACGGACATCGCGGAGGCGCCCTGGTACGTCGTGGAGACAGACAACAAGCGCTCGGCGCACCTGAACCTGATCTCCCACCTCCTGTCGCTCATCCCGCACGAGGAAGTGCCGCACGAAGAGATCAAGCTGCCACCGCGGCAGAAGCGCGCGTACAACCGACCGCCGAAAGGCTCTCAGCGCATGGTCCCCATCACCTACGAGGTGAAGTGACGCCTTTCTCGCAGGCCTGATGATCGACGACCCGGTCCTGGTCGAGGACTGGCATCCGGTCGCGAGCGTCGAGGACCTCGCCAACGGCGGGCCCGTCGCGGCGCGTGTGCTGGGCGAGGACATCGTCGTCTGGCGCGCGGGCGACGAGCTGTTCGCCTGGCGCGACCTCTGCGTGCACCGCGGCACGCGTTTGTCTTTGGGCAAGGTCGTGGACGGCGTCCGCCTCGAATGCCCTTACCACGGCTGGAATTACGGCGCCGACGGGTGCTGCGTGCTGATGCCTGCACATCCGGAGCAGAAACCACCGGCGAAGGCCCGGGTCACCACCTACCGCGCGCGCGACGCGCATGGCGTGGTCTGGGCGACCCTCGGCAGCGGCAGAAGCGAGATCCCCACCTTTGAGCTGATGGAAGACCCTTCGCACAACGTGCTTCGCTCCGGGCCATATCGCGTGCACGCGAGTGGCCCGCGCGTGGTCGAGAACTTCCTCGACGTCGGCCACTTCCCGTTCGTACACGAAGGCATCCTCGGCGACCGCTCACGGCCGGAGATCGCCGAGTACGAAGCGGTCGTGAACGCGGATGGCGTGCTGGCGACGGGGGTCAAGGTCTATCAGCCCGACCCTTACGCGACCGGCCAGGGGTCGACGGTCACCTACACGTACCGGGTCCATCGCCCGCTGGCGGCATCGTTCATCAAGCACGGTGAGCACTCGTTCGGGATGCTGCTCGCCGTGACCCCACATGACGCGGTGGACAGCAGCGCGTGGATGTGGATGGCGATGAACTACGAGCCGACCCACGAGATGGTCGAGTTTCAGGACCGGATCTTCGCCCAGGACGCCCCGATTCTCGAGTCGCAAAGACCTGAGCTGCTGCCTCTCGACCTGCAAGCCGAGCTTCACCTGCGCAGCGACCGGACGGCGATCGCGTATCGCAAGTGGCTGCGCCAGCTGGGGGTGCGCACGGGAGCCTACTGAGCACCTCGACCGACCGGGCGCCGGGGAGTAGGATTTCGGCGCCTCGGCATTCGTTGTTAGAGGGGGCAGCAATGGCGTCTGATGTCATAGTCCAGCCGCGCGAAGGCCTGCAGGTCGAGCTCAACGGCATCAACGTCATCTCGACGGCCGAGCGAAAGGGAAAGCCGAGTGACCTCTTCTGGCCGTGGTGCGCGGCCAACATCGCGGTCCTCGGCATCAGCTACGGCTCGTTCTTCCTCGGCTTCGGCGTGTCGTTCTGGCAGGCAACCTTCGCGGGCGTGGTCGGAACCGTGCTCTCGTTCCTGCTCGTCGGCCTGGTCGCGCTGGCGGGCAAGCGGGGATCGGCGCCGACGATGGTGCTGACCCGCGCCGCGTACGGAGTCCAGGGCGGCAAGCTGCCCGCCGCCCTGTCCTACATCCTCCTCGTCGGCTGGGAGACCGTCCTGGTCTCGCTGGCGACGCTTGCCACCGCGACCGTGTTCGATCGCCTCGGCTGGGGAGGCGGTGACGCGACCAAGATCATCGCCTTCATCGTCGTCGCCGGCGTCGTCGTGTTCTCGGGCGTGTTCGGCTTCAACGTGATCATGCGTGTGCAGACGATCCTGACCATCGCGCTCGCGGTCCTGACCGTGGGTTACGTGCTGCTGACGCTGGGCCACATCAACGCCAGTGCCATCACGTCGATCCCCGATGGGTCGCCGCAGGCGATGCTTGGCACGCTGATCTTCGCCATGACCGGCTTCGGACTCGGCTGGGTGAACAGCGGCGCCGATTACTCGCGTTACCTGCCGCGCGATGCATCGAGCACGGGCGTCGTCGCGTGGACCACCGTCGGCGCGGCCATCGCGCCAGTGCTGCTTGTCGTCTACGGGTTGCTGCTCGCGGCTTCAGACAAGAACTTGAACACAGCGATCGCTTCGGACCCCATCGGGGCCCTGACCACGCTGCTTCCCACGTGGTACCTGGTCCCGTTCGCACTTGTCGCGATCGGGGGTCTGATCGGCGGCGCCATCCTCGACATCTACTCATCGGGCCTGGCGCTACTCACACTCGGAATCAGGATCCCGCGCTGGACGGCGGCCGGGATCGATGGTGTGATCATGATCATCGGCACGATCTACATCGTCTGGTTCGCCGGCAATTTCATCGGACCGTTCACCGGCTTTTTGATCACACTCGGGGTGCCGATCGCGGCGTGGTGCGGCGTGTTCCTGGCCGACCTGCTGCTGCGCAAGCGCGACTACGCCGAGGCCGACCTCTACGACTCGCGCGGGCGCTACGGCCCGTTCAACTGGGTGGCGGTGGGCACGACCGTCGTGGCGACTGTGCTCGGCTGGGGGCTGGTCACGAACGGGTTCGCCGACTGGCTGCGCTGGCAGGGCTACCTGCTCGATCCGCTGGGCCTGGGCCCCAAGGACAACGGGGCGTGGACCTACGCCAACCTCGGCGTGTTCGTGGCGCTGGCGGTCGGGTTCCTGGGCCAGTTCATCCTTGGCCGTTCGCAGATCACCAAGCAAGAAGCGTCCTGACAGCTGCGCGGATTCTTTCTGGGCCTATTCCTGATCGTCGCGATCAGCGCCACAGTGCTGTCGCTCCGGCCAGGAGGGCTGCGCCGCCAGCTCGGTTTCGCGGCGCGCCGGCTCCGGATCATGCTCGTGCTGGGCGGGATCTACCTCGTGGCGTCGACCGTCATCAGGGTGGTCGCGCCCCAAGGACCGGTCGCCGACTACGCCCCGCCCCTGCTCGCGATCGGACTTGTCGTCGCGTTTCTGTTCATCGCCCGCGACCCCGCATCGACTGAGGCTCGTAGCCGGGCTTCCACTGCTGGACAAAGCCCGGATAACGAGCCTTGATCTCCTCCCAGGTCGCGCCGGGCATGAGCTGCTCCAGCGCCTGACGCACCTGGCAGTTCCTGCACACGCCAGAACGCTTGCTCGCCCACGCGCCACAGCCGCTCGCGCAGGGCTGCAGATGGTGGTGGCAGACAAAGCAGAGTACTTGCAGGTTCTCCTCGCGATCGTCGCCGCCCTGGAGCACCGCCAGCCGGTGGTGCACCTCGAGCACGCGCTCGGAGGCTGAGACGCCGCAGACCTCGCACGCGCCGCCGCGGGCGGCGATCAGAGCTCGCCGACGTGCGGCCGTCAGGGGTTCCGCGCCGGCGCGCCGGTTGTTTGCCGTCAGCATGCGGTCCCGCGTGGTGCGGCTGCCGACGAAGGGAGCAAAGTCGCCTTGATGGCCGGCCGAGCAGCGCACGCACAGCACGACCAGGTTGGCTGCAGTGCATGGCGCGCCCTCATCGACGCGAAACACATACAGTGCCCAGCGCCACTCCAGACCGCACCGCTCACAAGCGCCGCCAGATCGCCGCTCGAGCGCGATGCGAACGCTCGGCGCAAGCCGGAGCCCCACCCCTCACCCTTCCCCATGAATGGGGAGGGGCAGTGCGAGCCCGAAGCGGTTCCCGAACATGCGTTTGGCCCTCGAACATCGTATCGCCGCCACTTACGATTCGCAACGACAGATGCCCGCCGCAGTCTGGACCGGATCGCTCTCGCTCGGCCTGGTGGTCGTGCCCGTGCGGCTCTACCCCGCGATCAAGAAGAAGACGGTCCGCTTCCACGAGGTGGACCGAGTCGGGCGACGGATCCGCCACGTCCGCGTGGCCGACCCCGAGATCGAGTGGGAGGCGCGCCCGTACTTGCCCAACGAGCCGGTGTTTCCCCCCAGCCGGGACCTGCTGTCGCCTGGCCCCACCCCTCTCCCCGACCCGCTCTCAGCCGAGGAGAGGGAGCCACTCGGGTACGAGGAGGTGCGCAAGGGCTACGAGGTCGCGCCCGGCGAGTACGTCAGCTTGACGCGTGAGGAGGTCGCCGAGCTGGCGCCTGAACGCAGCCGAGTCATCGACGTGCAGCAGTTCGTCGACACCTCGGCGGTCGACCCGGTCTACTTTGAGTCCCGCTACTACGTCGTCCCCGACCGCGACTTCGCCTCGCCGTTTCGGCTGCTGCGGCAGGCGTTGGCCGGCGCCGAGAAGATGGCGATCGCGTGGTTCACGCTCCGGTCGCGGCGCTACCTGTGCGTCGTGCGTCCGTTCGGCGAGGTCATGCTGCTGACGACCATGGTCCACGCGGACGAGGTCGTACCCGCCGACTTCTGGCTCCCCAATCCCAACGCCGAGCCGACCGACAAAGAGCTGAAGATGGCGCGACTCTTGATTGACACGCTGTCAGGACCATTCGAGCCGGAGCGCTATCCCGACGAGCACCGGCAGCGCCTGCTCGACGCCATCGCGGCGCGCACGCCTGAGATGGCGCCCTCTCCGGTCCCATCACCGACGAAGGTGATGGACCTGATGGCCGCGCTGGAGGCCAGCGTCAAGGCGGCCAAAGCGGCGCGAGCGGCGCAGCCGGCGCCCGCGGTCCGCTCACGCAAAGGGTCAAAGCGACAGGCGGGCTGAGCTGACCAACAAGTCGGCTAGCCGCCTCGCCGAGCTGCACGTCCACCTGGAAGGCACCGTCAGCCACCAGACCGCGACCGAGCTGGCCGCGTCGCATGGCCTGCCGCCGCCGCCCCCGTACGAGTACTCGACGCTCGGCGAGTTTCTCGCCATCTACCGCCAGGTCTGCCGCGCCATGCGGTCGGCCGCCGACTTCGAGCGCGTGATCGCCGAGCACGCTCAGTCCATGGCCGCGCAGCAGATCACGTACGCGGAGATCAGCTTCAACCCGAGCTTCCACGATGGCGCGGACTGGCTGGCCGGCGTCGCCGCGGGTCGGGACCGCGCGCGCGAGGAGTTCGGGGTCGAGATCGCCTGGCTGGTCGAGCTGGTACGCGACGGGAACGTCGAGAGCAACGAGCGAGCACTCGAGATCGCGTTTGCGACCGCTGGAGTGGTTGGCATCGGTCTGGTCGGCGACGAGTCGGCGTCGTCCGCGCCGGTGGCACCCTTGGTCGACAGGGCGCACGCGAAGGGACTTCGATTCATGCCCCAC
The DNA here is from genome assembly GCA_036506195.1 of Candidatus Dormiibacterota bacterium. GTDB lineage: Bacteria > Chloroflexota > Dormibacteria > Dormibacterales > Dormibacteraceae > 40CM-4-65-16. Next base: position 2,775 of record DASXSD010000046.1, on the reverse strand, counting down.
GCCGGCCAGGTCCGCGGAGCCGACGTCGTGCGGGACGCGCTCGAGAACCTGCACGCGGACCGGATCGCCCACGGCGTATCGGCCGTCGGAGAGCCGGCGCTTCTTCAGCTGCTTACGGAGCGTCGCGTATGCCTGTGCATCTGTCCGACGAGCAACGCGCGGATCGGCCTGCGGCCGAACTACCGCAAGCTGGCGGACGCCGGAGTGCCCCTCACCGTCAACAGCGACGACCCGGCGATGGTCGGCACGACACTCACACAGGAGCTGGAGCGCGCCGAAAGCATCCTGGCCATCGATCGCCAGCAATTGCTCGCAAATGCCGAGCAATTTGCCTTCAGAACCTAGCATTCGCTAGAGTTGGCGCCAAGATGGCGCAGAACCTCCGCATCAAGGAAGCGGCCGAGTTGCTCCGCGTCAGCCCTGACACAGTCCGCAGGTTGGTCGACTCGGGCCAGATCAAGACCACGCGCTCGACGGGCGGCCAGCGGCTCATCGACGGGGCGGCGCTGGCCCGTTACATGGAGGCGCAGCCCCGGCCGGCTCCTCCGACGCCCGCCTCGGCGCGGAACCGGTTCGAGGGCATCGTCACTCGTGTCGTCAAGGACGGCGTGATGGCACAGGTCGAGATGCAGGCGGGGCCTCACCACATCGTGTCTCTCATCTCACGGGACGCGGCCAACGAGCTGAAGCTCAAGCCAGGAGTGCTCGCGATCGCGTCGGTCAAGGCGACCAACGTCGTCATCGAGTTGCCTCGGAAGTGAGAGCGACGCTCGTCGCGGTCGCGGTCTTGCTCGGTGCGGCGTGTGGAACCGCGTCGGGGGGCGTTTCGATATCGGTCTTCGCCGCGGCTTCTCTGACCGACACCTTCAAGTCGCTGGGCAGCTCCTTCGAGCGAGACCACGCCGGTGCGACCGTCAAATTCAGCTTCGCCGGCACGCCCACGCTCGCGACCCAGATCGAGCAGGGCGCCCACGCCGACGTGTTCGCGGCGGCGGACACGGCCAACATGGACCGGCTGAAGGCGGGCGGTTTCGTGATCGGGGAGCCAAAGGTCTTCGTCCACAACAGGCTCGAGATCGTCGTCGCGCCCGGCAACCCGAAGAGGATCTCGGGCCTCGCCGACCTTGCCCGGCCGGGGCTGATCTACATCGCGGCGGGGCCAACAGTGCCCGCCGGCAAGTACGCGTCGCAGGCGCTCGCGAAGGCAGGTGTGCAAGTCACGCCGAGGAGCCAGGAGACAGACGTCAAGGCAGTGGTGAGCAAGGTGGAGCTGGGCGAGGCCGACGCGGGGATCGTCTACGCGACCGACGTCAGGGCCGCGGGCGACAGGGTGAGCGGCGTTCCGATCCCCGACCAGTACAACGTCCTCGCGACCTATCCGATCGCGGCGATCAAGGGCGCCGGCGGGTTGGCGAACGAGTTCATCGACTTCGCGCTTTCGGATGCCGGGCAGTCGATCCTGGAGTCCTTTGGCTTCCAGCGCGCCTGAACGGCGCGAGCGCGCGCCAGCCTGGATCGCGGTCCTGGCGGCGCTCGGTGCCGCATTCTTCATCGTGCCCCTGATCGGGCTGGTGGTCAGGACGCCTTGGGGCGAAGCGTTTGACTCCCTGACGGCGCCCGACACCCTCGAGGCGCTGAGGCTGTCGCTGATCGCCTCGCTTGCGTCGACCGCCGTCGCGCTTGTGCTCGGCGTGCCGCTCGCCTGGGTCTACGCGCGGATCGAATTCCCCGGAAGGACGGTGCTGCGTGCGCTCACCACGCTGCCCATGGTCCTGCCGCCGGTGGTGGGAGGCATCGCGCTCCTGCTCGCGTTCGGGCGACGCGGCCTCGTCGGCGCCTGGCTGGACAGCGTGTTCGGGATCACCCTTCCGTTCTCGACCGCCGGTGTGGTCTTCGCGGAGACCTTCGTCGCCATGCCGTTCCTGGTCCTCACGGTGGAGGCCGGCCTCCGCTCGATGGACAGGCGTTACGAGGAGGCGGCTCGCGCCCTCGGCGCGCGGCGGTGGACCGTGTTCACCCGCGTGACTCTCCCCCTCATCGCGCCCTCGCTGGCCGCCGGCGCGGTCCTCTGCTGGGCCCGCGCGCTGGGTGAGTTCGGCGCCACGATCACGTTCGCGGGCAACTTCCCCGGCGTGACGCAGACGATGCCGCTGGCCGTTTACCTCCTCCTGGAGACGAACCCTCAGGGCTCGTTCGTCCTGAGCCTGATCCTCCTCCTGGTCTCGCTCGCCGTGCTCGTCGGACTTCGGCACCGCTGGCTCGGCTCGGCATGAGCCTTGACGTCGACGTCCGCGCGGTGCTCGGCGCGCTCGATCTGCGGATGAAGTTTCGGCTCGAGGACGGCGAGGTGGTGGCGCTGCTCGGACCGAACGGCGCGGGCAAGACGACGCTGCTGCGCGCGATCGCCGGCCTGGCGCCGATCGTCGCCGGACGCGTGGCGTTGGACGGAGAGGTGCTGGAAGACACGGCCACCGGCAAGTACATGCCCACCGAGGAGCGGTCGATCGGCTTTGTCTTCCAGGACTACCTGCTGTTCCCGCACATGAGCGTCAGCGAGAACGTAGCCTTCGGCCTGCGCGCCCGGGGGGCCGGTCGCGCGGAGGCAGGGCGGCGGGCGATGGAGTGGGTGGATCGGGTTGGGCTGAAGGACCGCGCGTCCTCAAGGCCGGCTGAGCTCTCAGGCGGCGAGCGCCAGCGCGTGGCCCTGGCGCGTGCGCTGGCGCCCGATCCACGCGTGCTCCTCCTCGATGAACCCCTCGCCGCCCTCGACGCGAC
>DASXSD010000045.1:0-3012 GCA_036506195.1 Candidatus Dormiibacterota bacterium | reverse complement strand
CTTCGAGATCGACAACTACGATGCATCGACTGGCGTTGGCTGGAGTGTCGTGGTCCAGGGCATCGCCCACGACATCACCGACTCGTTCGACGACATCTCCTGGGCCGCACGCGATGCGTCTCCCGAACCGCTCGCTCCGGGCGCCAAGTTCCATCGGGTTGCCGTAAAACCGACGAAGATCACTGGACGTCGATTCAGTCGCAGCCGTTAGTGCGCCGCGACCGGGGCCGTCGTCCCCGCACGGGAATCTGACCGTTGCCGTCGCGCAGCCACGATCCCCGCCAGCCACCCAGGTGCCCGTCCACCGGCCGGTGGCTCGATGGACTCCGCGTCGAGACCGATCCGGCTGAGCAGCCAGGCGATCATGGAGTTGGAGTTCCACATCTCGCCCGCGTGGAGCTCGTCGCGGCCCCAGACCAGCATTGGGACCTCAGGGGTGATCTTGAGGACTCGGTGAGCGAGGGCGACGTCGTTCGTCAACCGGCGAGGACTGTCGACCGCCTCGTCGAGGTCTGGGATCACACCGTCCCGCCAGCGCCGCAGCTCATAGCGAAAGAGCCGGAAGCGGCCCGCCCAGCGAGCGCCCACAGGTCCTTCGCCCACGACGCCCCTTTTGGCGCCTTCGGCATCAAACACTGGTGTCTGCTCGATCACGTATCGCCCTTCTCGGACGAACACCTGAAGGGCGGAGTGGTAAAGATCACAGCTCGGCCTGCGGTGCAGGCGCGCGCTCACCGCCTCGTAGACCTTGCCGTTGAGCCGCACGAAGTTGCCTCCGGCTCCGAGCGGCAGCCAGTAGAGGTCGATGCCGCAGGGTCGGGGCTCCGGGGCCCCGACCACCGCAGCTAGACCGAGCTGCCCACTGCTAGGCGAAGGCTGCATCTGTCCTCCGTGGTCCCGTTTTCCAGTTCATGCCGTCGGTGCGAGGGCTGTCGGCTGAACGGCTGCCGGCTTGGCCGGCGCGTCGAAGGCCATGCCGTCAGGGCCGGCGATCAGGTAGGCGACCATCGACGCGAGCCCGACAAGCCCGAAAGCGAGGCCGAGGATTCCGCCTGCCAGCAGGACGGCGAACCAGGTCTTGTCCGGCACTCGGAAGGTGTTGATCAAAGCCCCGATCCACGCCACGAGCTGGATGAGTCCTCCGACAGCTGCGAAGACGCAACCGGTCACGATGCCGCCGACTGTCATCCAGAAGAAGCCGTCGAGCGTGGGCACGAAATCGTAGGCACCGGTGCTCGATGTCTGAGTGAAGGTACCTCCGTAGGCAAGCATCAGGCCGATGCTGATCCCTGCGACCAGAAGTCCGGCGGCCAGCGCGACCAGACCGCCGAGCCACGTGCGAACGATTGTCGACTTTTTCATTTCACGAACCTCCAGTTCCAGCCTGGATCGACGCCTGCCGTATGGCGAGTGCCATCCGGCTTGCTTGGTGGGGGCCCGATGGCTCGGGCCCCCCGCGACTAGGGGAGCGCCGGCTGTGCCGGCCGGAGCTCAGGCGAGGTCAACAGGTGTCGCACCGTGGTGACGAACCAAAGCGCGACGATGACCGCCGCCAGTCCCACAAAGAGCTCGGCGGTCGCCCAGATCAAGCCGGCCACGATCAGGCCGAGGGCGGCGACTCCGAGCACCGACGCCGCGATGACCAGCGGATGCGATCCTTTGACCTTGCTGTAGTCACTGCCTGAGGCGCACATCGCCATGCCTATCACGCCGAGCGCGATGGTCCCCGCGCGATAGTCGCCCAGCAGCGGCCAGCCCCATCCGTAGACGACCGCGAGCGCTACAAGCACCACCGTGGCCGCCAGAAACGTACCGATGACGTCTTTCGAAGCGAATCGCATTGTTCACACCTCCAGTCCGAGGCTATGACTCGTGCGCTCGGAGACCCACTGGCGAAAGACCCGTTCAGGTTGGCCGGAAGACCCGCCGTTGTCAGATCGCGCGCGCGTTGGTTCTCGCGTCGTCCCAGCGGAAGCTGAGGCGGTTGACCACGCTGACCACGCCGTCGATCTCGCCTGCCAGGCGACCGAGGATGTCCACGTCGCTGCGCCGGTCTACCTCGCCCGAGAGAGTGATCACGTTCGACTCCACGTCGACGTTCACCGCTTCCCCATCGGTGGGCAGGACAGCCGGAATCAGCCTCTGCACGACCTCATCGCGCAGGTCCTTGTCGGTCCGCAGGAAGACATGAAGAAGGTCGCTGCGGCTCACGATGCCAGCGATCCGGCCTCGGGCATCGACCACGACCAGGCGGCGAACGTTCCGGTCTTGCATCACTCGAGCCGCCTGGGCGATCGGCGTGTCAGTCAAGACGGTCACGACCGGCGCTGTCATCAGGTCCGAAGCAATCACACCCTCGGCCTTCGCCTTCTCCTGCCGGCGGCGCCACAGATGCAAAGCGCTCCCGTCCACCTCAAGCTCGCTCCGCCGTTCTTTCAAGAGCAGGTCCGACTCGGACACGATGCCGACTGGCATTCCCTGCGGGTCGACGATCGGGACAGCGCTGATGCGGTTTTCTTCGATCACCCGGACCAGCACTTTGAATGGGGTCGATGGGGTCGCGACGTGGACGCGTTCCGTCATGACGTCCCCGACGGTCTGGTGACGTAGCAGGGAGCTCATGCCTACAAGGTTCCGCGTGGGACCTGCGGCGAGGTAGGGTCCTTGGGCCCTTCAGCGACGGGCCAAGTGGCGTAGATTCGGGCCGGCCATGACGGAGACCCGAGACCGCAAGGACATGCTGCTGGAGGCTGGCCTCACCATGGCTTCAGAGCTGTCTCTGCCCATCGTCCTCCAGCGGATCGTCGACCTCGCGGCGCAGGTGACGGACGCCCGTTACGGTGCCCTGGGCGTGATCGGCGACGAAGGCACCCTGGTCGAATTCGTCACCACGGGGATCCCCGCCAGGGAGCGACAGGCGATCGGCGACCTGCCGACCGGCCGGGGCGTCCTCGGCCTGCTGATCCATGATCCGCGGCCCGTGCGGATCAAGAACATCGCCGATCACCCGCA
>DASXSD010000044.1:0-7241 GCA_036506195.1 Candidatus Dormiibacterota bacterium | reverse complement strand
CCGCTGATCCAGGTGCCGAAGATGTCGACCTCGACCGGCGTATCCACACCGCACGTCGCCGGGATGTGGGTGTAGGCGATCGACTTGCCGACCGTGTAGCCGTAGCCGCCGCTGGTGACCCGCCCGACGACCTTGCCGTCGATCCTCACGGGCTCCGACCCCAACGCCACGCGGCGCGGCTCGTCGAGGACGATGCACGCGAGCTTCGTTTCGGAGGGAGCTTCGCGTCTCTTCAACAGGGCGGTTCGTCCGATGAACTCGCCCTTGTCGAGCTTGACGCAGAAGCCGAGACCGGCCGCGTACGGGTCGATCTCGGGGCCGATGTCGGCGCCCCAGACGCGGTATCCCTTCTCCAGGCGCAGCGAGTCAACCGCCTTGTAGCCGCCGGGCGTCAGGTTCATGTCGTGGCCGGCCTCGCGGATCGTGTCCCACAGCCGCAGCACGAACTCCGACGGGCAGTACAGCTCCCAACCCAGCTCACCCACGTAGGTCACTCGCAAAGCGAGGCACGGCACCGGGCCGACCGAAATCTCGCGCGCCGTCATGAACGGGAAGGCGCCGGCGCTGACGTCATCGGGCGTGACGCGCTGCAGGATCGCCCGCGCCTGCGGACCCCACAGCCCGATGCACGCGTGGGCCGAGGTCACGTCTTCCACGTAAACCGAGCCATCGCCCGGCGCGTGGTCGCGGATCCATGACAGGTCGTGCATGCCGAAGGCCGTGCCGGTGATGACCCGAAACCTGTGCTCGCCAAGTCGCGTGATCGTGAAATCGCACTCGATGCCGCCGCCCTCGTTCAGCATCTGCGTGTAGGTCAGGGTCCCGACTCCGCGCGCGACGCGGTTGTCGGCGAGCCGCTCCAGAAATTCAGGGGCGCCGCGGCCGCCGACCTCGATCTTGGCGAACGACGTGAAGTCGAAGATCGCCGCGCCTTCTCGACACGCCCTGTGCTCGACGCCGATCGCCGGCGACCACAGTCGTCCCGCCCACCCGTGGGGGCGCAGCGAGACGTCGCCCTCGGTGCCGTTCGGCTCGAACCAGTTCACTCGCTCCCAACCGGACTTTTCGCCGAACGCGGCGCCGAGGTCTTTGAGTTTTGAGTAGAGGGGCGAGACCCGCAGGGGCCTGCCGGCGGCCCGCTCGTGGCCGGGGTACTTGACGTCGTAGTAGGTCGAGTACACCTCGTAGGTCCTCGCCAGCGTGTAGTCGCGGCTCGTGTAGGCGCGGCCGAATCGCCGCGAGTCCATCTCCCAAGCGTCGAGGCCCGGCCGCCCGTCGACGATCCACTCGGCGACCAACCGCCCCATGCCTCCCGCCCCCGCCAGGCCGTGCGCGCAGAAGCCGGCCGCGACCCAGAATCCGCGCACCTCGCTAGGTCCCAGGATGAACTCGTTGTCCGGCGTGAACGCCTCGGGGCCGTTGACCAGGCGCACGACCTCCGCGTCTTTCAAAGAGGGTGTGCGGACGATGGCGTTGGTCATCAGTGGCTCGAAGCGGTCCCAGTCGGGCTCCAGGAGCCGGCCGTTGAAGTCCGCGGGGATTCCGTCGAGGCCCCAGGGCTTCGGGTTGCGCTCGTAGCCACCCATGACCAGCCCGCCCGACTCGGGTCGGTAGTAGACGAGCAGCGACGGGTCGCGCATCGTGGGCATGTCGAGCGGCAGGCCTGACGGCCGTGTGATCAGGTATTCGTGCGCGAATGGGATCAGCGGCACCGTGACCCCCGCCATGCGGCCGATCTCGGGGGCGAACATGCCGGCGGCGTTGACCACCAGGTCCGTCTCGATCTCTCCGCCCTCGGTGATGACGCGCTGGACGCGGCCGCCGCTCACGTCCAGACCCGTGACGCGCGTGTCCTCGCAGATCTCGGCGCCGCGCCGCCGCGCCCCCTCAATGAGCGCAAAGGTCAGCTGGCTCGGGTCGATGTACCCGTCGGTGGGCAGAAACGCCGCGCCGAGGACGGCCTCGGTCGACATGGGTGGAAACATCCGCTGCGCCTCCTCTGCGGAGATGAGCTCGAGCGGCAATCCGAAGGTCTTTGCCCACGCGGCCTGCCGCGTGAGCTCCTCCATGCGCTCCTGGCTCGAGGCCAGGCGCAGCGAACCGACCTCGTGCCATCCGGTCTCGAGCCCGACTTCCTCCTTGAGGCTTCGATACAGGTCGACCGAGTTCCTCATCATCCGGGTGAGGCTGAGCGAACCGCGCAGCTGACCGACCAAACCCGCGGAGTGAAAGGTCGAGCCGCTGGTGAGCCGCGCGCGCTCGAGGAGGACGGTGTCGGTCCAGCCGAGACGGGCCAGCCAGTAGAGGATGGCCGCGCCGCCGACACCGCCGCCGACGACGACGGCGCGGGCATATTGCCTCACCCGCCCCTCACCCTAGCCCTCTCCCCTGAGGAGAGAGGGCATCAAGCGCGTGCTTCCGCCTATCACCCGTTGCGGGTTGCGTCAACGCGCGCGCTGCGCGCAACCACGCCGCGCGCGGCGCTCGCCAGCCAGGCTCCGGTGACGCCGAGGAGGGTGCCCACGACCAGGGTCAGGACGACTGGCACCACGGCCTGATGGTCGAAGCCCATGATCGCGGCGAGGCTGCGGGCGGCCGCGCCGAGTCCGTACCGCCCGTGCGCGACCGCGAGCGGGATCGCCCATGCCCCAAGGCCGATGCCCGCCCCGGCGGGTACAGTGATCCGAGCACGGGGATCGGCCGCGCCCAGGACGACGCCGGCCGCAAACGGCGCCCACCAGACCCCCAGCAACACTCCCGCGAGGGCCACCAGCGCTGCGAGGAGGATGGAGACGTAGAGCCTCATGGCCGCACCTCCCAGGTGCGCGTAGCGCCCGCTGAGCCGGCTTCGCCGGCGCTCAGCATGGGCCGGAGGTTGCCCGCCCACCACGTGTCGACGCGGTCGGTGTACCAGGGCGAGGCCGGGTTCTCGCTCTGCCCGCCCGGGTAGATGCCCTGGGCAGTGTGCGCACCCCAGTCGACGACCATCCGCCAGCTGGGTCCATGCGTGGACGGAAAGCCGCCGGCAGCCAGTGGCGTGTTGGCGTCGCCCCGTTCAGCCCGCGGGCCGTAGGTCAACCCACCGACGTCGGCGAGGTTCTCGAGCTCTCGCTGATGAACCCGGCCCCATTTCCAGGAACTGGGCTCGGCTCCGAGGTCCTTGGCCAGCTCCGCGATCGCCGTGCGAAACGCTTTGCGTTGTGCGTCCGCGGCTGTGCGCGAGCCGACACCCGGGGCGCTGAACGCCCGGTTGTTGGGGTCGCGCAACGTCCACGCTTCCAGGTCCTGGCCCAGCGCATCCCGAACTTCCTGCATGTCGACCTTGACGGCGCGGGACTTCCACCACGGCCGAAACGTCTCGTCCACGTAGCGGTCCCAGAAGTCGCTCCAGACGGTGGCGGCCGCCGAGTCGGTCTCCATCCGGTAGTCCCAGCTCTGCAGCAGCTGCACGGCCTTTGTTTCCTGCGCGCTGAGCTGCGTCCCCGAGAGCGACCGCAGAAGCACCGGCACGATCTGCGCGGCCAGGAAATCTCGCGTGTCGGTTTGCAGCGCCTGCATGTCGGTCGCGCTCAGCTTGTTCTTCTGGCTGAGGGCACGGCGGATCTCGTTCGCGCGATACCCGGGATCGAAGAAGTTCGACGCGGTCCCGATGTAGTAGGGGTAGTCCCTGGTCACCTGGCGCTGGTTGGCCGACCAGACGATGTTGTCGGGAGGGTTGTAAACCTGCGGGATCTCGTCGAACGGGATCGTGCCGGCGATGTCGTACTCACCCGTGCCCGGCATCGGCAGCCAGGGCTGGCCTTTGGCGACCAGCGGGTAGTAACCGGCCGAGATGAGCCCGATGTTGCCCTTGTCGTCGGCGTAGACGAAGTTGTGCGTCGGCGAGTACCAGCCGCGGAGCGCGTTCCGGAACTCCTCCCAGTTGCTCGCGCGGTCGATCTGCAGCAGCACGCCGAGGTCTTGGGACGGAAGGTTACCCGCCCACCACACCGATGTCGTCTGCCCGCGCTCCGAGATCACGGGTCCATGCACGCTCCACTTCACGTCGAGGTGCTCGGTTGCGCCTCCGAGGACCGGGATCTGGTACGAGACCTTGGTATACGGCTTCCACGCCCCGTTCCAAAAGTACATCCCGGGGTGCGCGGCGTCCTCCTTCTCGACGTAGAAGAACGTCTGCTGGTTCTGCGCGTCGGTCAGGCTCCAGGCAATGTGCTCGTTGTGGCCGATCAGCACGACCGGCGTTCCGGGAATGCTCACCCCCGCGGCGTGGACGCCCGGCGAGTCCATCGTGAGCTGGAACCAGATGGCGGGCAGCGTGAGGTGGAGGTGCGGGTCCCCCGCGAGCAGCGCGCCGCCGCTGGCGCTCTTCGCGCCGGCGACGGCCCAGTTGTTGCTGGCGCCGCCCCTCGAGACAAGGCCCTCAGGCAAGGCCGCGAGCCGTTCGTAAAGCGGCAGCGCGCCGGTGAGCGACTCTGACGGCGCCTGCATGGGTGCGATCTGCTGCGGCGCCGACGGTTTGGGATAGGGGCCGAGGTCATACGGGGACTGCTCGTTCGGGGGCAGGACCGGAAACCACTCCGAGGTGAGGTCCGCGCCGAGGGACTTGTTCAGCAAGGCCATCACGAGCGGCGTGTCGGTGAAGTTCAGCGTCTGCGTCATATCGCCCTTGATGAGGAGCGAGTCGACCGGCGTCCATGGCTGAGGCTCGTAGCCGAGCAGCTTGAACATCGCGTCGAGCTGGTGCGTGCTCCTGGCCTCTTCGATGCGGTCGTTGACGCCCTGCGCGTAGGCGAGCAGCGCGTCCCGCGACGGATCCGCGGCCGAAAGCTGCTTCCACTCCAGCTGCGCGGTGCGCAGCAGGCCGAGCTGGAGCTCGAACCTGTCCACGTCCAGGGCGACTTTGCCGACGATCTCCGACAGCCGGCCGGCGCCCTGGCGGCGCATGAGGTCCATCTGGAACAGGCGGAACCGGGCGTGCACGTATCCCGTGGCCAGGAAGAGGTCGTGGTCGGTCTTCGCGGTGATGTGTGCGGTGCCGTCCTTTTCCAGCACGACGCGCGCGGGCTGCTGCAGCCCTCGCAGGTGGAGCGTCCGGTCCGTGACCTGGGCGTCGGCGGCGATCGTCCAGGCGCCGGTCGTGGGGTTGAACGCCGGACCTAGAGCCGGCAGTCCGGGCGCGGGGAAGAAGGAGACGTACAGCACCACGGCGGATGCGACCAGCGCGCCGGCGAGGTTCACAAGGGGCAGTCGCCGGCGGCGCCTCCGAGGGGCGACCGCGGCCTGCGCCGCCGGTCGTTCGGCGACGGCGGGCTCGGCGGTCACGGGCGAATTCTGACCTACGTCTCTTCTTTGGAGGCTTCCTCTTTGCCCCGCCGCGCGAGCTCGGCCACTACGGCCGGGTCGGCGAGCGTCGTCGTGTCGCCCAGCGGGCGGTTCTCGGAGACGTCGCGTAGGAGGCGGCGCATGATCTTGCCCGACCTCGTTTTCGGCAGCTCCGGCGTGAAGACGATGTTGGCAGGTGCGGCGAACTTCCCGATCACCTTGCCGACGTGATCGCGCAGCTCCTTCAGCATCTGCGGCGAGCCGTCCTGGCCGCCCTTCAGGGTCACGAACGCGACGATCGCCTGCCCCGTCTGCGCGTCGTTGCGTCCGGCCACCGCGGCTTCGGCGACCGCGGGATGGCTGACCAGCGCGCTCTCCACCTCGATCGTCGAGATGCGGTGGCCGGACACGTTCATCACATCGTCGACGCGGCCCAGCAGCCAGAAGTCCCCGTCCTCGTCGATGCGCGCACCGTCGCCGACGAAGTAGGTGTCCTTCCAGCGGCTCCAGTAGGTCTCCTGGTAGCGCTCCGGGTCGCCGTATATCCCGCGCAGCATCGCGGGCCACGGCTTGCGGATGACCAGGTAGCCGCCTCCGCCCGGTGGCACCTCGTGGCCCTCGTTGTTGTAGACGGCGGCGTCGATCGTCGGGAAGGGTTTGGTGGCCGACCCCGGCTTGAGGGTCGTGATGCCGGGCAGGGGCGTGATCAGGATCATTCCCGTCTCCGTCTGCCACCACGTGTCGACGACCGGGGTGCGGTTGGCCCCGATGTGCTCGCGGTACCAGACCCATGCCTCCGGGTTGATCGGCTCGCCCACCGTGCCCAGCACTCGCAGCGAGCTGAGGTCGTGCCTCTGCGCGTATTCGGGCCCCCACTTCATGTGGGTGCGGATGGTCGTCGGCGCCGTGTAGAGGATGTCCGGCTTGTAACGCTCGACGATCTTCCACCAGCGATCCTTGTCGGGGAAATCGGGCGTGCCTTCGTACACGATCCCCGTCGTCGCGTTGGCGAGCGGGGCGAAGACGATGTAGCTGTGGCCGGTGACCCAGCCGATGTCTGCGGCGCACCAGTAAATGGAGCTCGGCTTGACGTCGAAGATGTAGTGGTGCGTCGCCGCCACGCCGACCAGGTAGCCGGCGGTGGTGTGGATGATTCCCTTGGGCTTGGCGGTCGTTCCGCTCGTATACAGCAGGTAGAGCAGGTCCTCGGAGTCCATCGGCTCGCACGGGCAGGTCTTCGGGTCGTCGCTCGCGTCCTTCTGTATGTCATGCGCCCAGACGTCGCGACCCTGGAGCATGTGGACGTCGCCACCGGTCCGCTTGACGACCACGCAGCGCTTCACCGAGGGCGAGGCGTCGAGGGCGGCATCCGCGTTGGCTTTTAGCGGCACCCTGTTGCCCCGGCGCCAGCCCTCGTCCTGCGTGATGAGGAGCTCGCACTGCATGTCGTTCATCCGCCCGGACAGCGACTCGCCGCTGAAGCCCCCGAAGACGACAGTGAAAGGAGCACCGATTCGGGTGCAGGCGAGCATGGCGACCGGCAGCTCGGGGATCATGCCCATGTAGATCCCGACGTGGGTGCCCTTCTTGACGCCCAGTTTCTTGAGCGCGTTGGCGAAGCGGACGACGTCGCGCTGGAGCTGGCCGAACGTGATCTGGCGCCGATCGTCCTCGGGCTCGCCTTCCCAGAAGTAAGCGACCTTGTCCTGGAGGCCCGCCTCGATGTGGCGGTCGACGCAGTTGTAGCAGACGTTCAGCCTGCCGCCCAGGAACCACTTGGCGTAGGGCGGCTTCCACTCGTAGAGCTTGTTCCACGGCTCGAAGAAGGTGATGCGCTTCGACTCGGCGGTCCAGAACTCGTCGAAACCCCTGCCGTAGATGTCGGGCTTCGCGTTGGCCTGCTTGCTGAACGCCGGGTC
>DASXSD010000043.1:0-13976 GCA_036506195.1 Candidatus Dormiibacterota bacterium | reverse complement strand
CGGTCGAGCGAGCGGTGCAGCTGCTCGCGCGCGGCGCCCGCTTTTCGCTCACCCGTCTTGGTCGCGAGGAAGAAGCGTCCGGGCTCGCGTTTGAGCCACGGCGCGATGCGAAGCTCGGAATCGCCGTAGCCGGCCGCCGTGTCGATGTGGTTGACGCCGTGCTGCAGGAGCACGTCGAGGGTGCGGTCGGCGGTCGACTGGTCGACCTGGGACAGGGCGGCCGCTCCGAAGATGGCTCGGCTGCTCCGATGTCCGGTCCGGCCGAAGGGCTCGAGCGCGATCACATGAACGCCTGGCCCGTCTGGGCGTCGAAGAGGTGGACCGAGCGGATGTCGAGCCCGAGCCGCATGCGATCGCCCCGGGACACGTGCGCCCGGGAGTCGATCCGGGCGACGATTCCGTCGTCACCGGCGACGCCGTAAATGAGCTGGTGCTGGCCGATCGACTCCGCCATCTCGACTCTCACATCAATCGTAGGCATCCGCGGATCGAGGCGGTCGGTCATCGCCTCGGGCCGGATGCCGAGCACCGCGCGATCGACGTGAGACGGATACGGCAGCTCGATCTCGATCGCCGAACCCTTCGCCTTCCGGCCGCTGACCGTGACCGGGATGAGGTTCATCGCCGGCGTGCCGATGAAACCGGCGACGAACAGATTGATGGGGTGGTCGTAGACATACGTCGGCGGTGCCACCTGTTGGAGCTGCCCATCTTTCAAGACGGCGATTCGGTCTCCAAGCGTCATCGCCTCGACCTGGTCGTGTGTGACGTAGATGAAGGTCGCCCGAAGTCTGCGATGAATCTTGCGCAGCTCCACGCGCATGTGCCCACGCAGCTTGGCGTCGACGCTCGAGAGGGGCTCGTCCAACAGGAACGCGCGTGGGTTCTTGACGATCGCGCGGCCGAGCGCGACGCGCTGTCGCTCGCCGCCTGAGAGCTCTGCCGGCTTGCGGTCAAGGATGGGGACGATCTCGAGGATGTCAGCCGCCCTGCTGACTCGCCACGCGATCTCGGACAGCGCCACACCCTGCATGCGCAGCCCAAACCCCATGTTGTCGAAGGCGGAAAGGTGCGGATAGAGCGCGTAGTCCTGGAAGACCATCGAGACTTCGCGGTTCCGCGTCGGCACGTCGTTGATCATCCTGTCGCCGATCCAGATTTCGCCCTGGTCGATCTCTTCGAGCCCGGCGAGCATCCGCAGCAACGTCGACTTGCCGCAGCCGGATGGCCCGACGACGACCATGAACTCGCCGTCGGCAACGTCGAGGGACACGTCGTTGAGTGCGACATCGCCACCCCGAAATCGCTTCGTGACGTGCCGGAAGCTGACTGACGCCACGAGCGCCTATACGACCACCGGCACCCACTGGCCCCGGCCGGCAGATTCGACCGCCGCCGCCATCAGCGCAATGGTGCCGAGGTTGTTGCGCCCCGAGGTCTCGGGCTCCCGCCCTGCACGGAGCGCGGACGCGAACTCCGCGAGCGCTCCCGCCCGGTCGATGTGGGCCAGGGTAGGCAACTCGAGCTTCCTGGCTTTGCCTCGGCGGGGCTTCACCACCACCTTGTCCAACAAGACATTGTCCTCGCCCCGGCTCGTGAAGGACAGGTGTCCGCGCTCGAACTCCATGCGCCATTCGCCCGCCCAGGCGGTCTGGTTGGCTGCGCTGATCCAGCTGCCGCGATAGCTCACGGAGACGCCGTTCTCGAACAGGATCGAGCCGATCGCCGCCGGAGGACCGTGGAAACCGCTCCACGCCGGGTTCGATACCGCACATGACACGCTCTCGGCCTCACCCGCGAGGATCAGGCGCAGCAGGTCGTAGTGATGGATTGCCATGTCGATGAGGAGCGGCTGCTCGTCGGCGACGTGGTGCCGGCGTCGCGGAAACGGCGGTGATGGATCGTTGCGGCGGAAGTCGATCGCGACCTGGTACAGATCGCCGAGCGAGCCTTCCCGGACGAATTGCGCGACCGTCCGCACGGCGGGAAAGAACCGGTAGTTCTGGCTCACCATCAGCGTGCGGCCTTTGGCCGCGGCCAGCTGCACGAGGTCCTTGGCGCATTCGAGCGAGTCGGTGAACGGCTTCTCGACCAGGACGTGCGCGCCGGCTTCGAGCGCGGCGGTGGAGATCGGGGCGTGACCCGGCAGGGTGGTCGTGTTGAGGACGGCGTCCGGACGCGTCGCCTCGAGAGCGGCCTCGAGCGAGCTGAAGCAGCGGTCGGGCCCCATCGAGGTCAGCTGCTGCGTGAGGGCCAGGGCGCGCGCATCCGAATCCACGCAGCCGACCAGCTCTACCCCCGGAACCTCGGGGATCACGAATCGCGCCCAGTCGCGCCCCCAGAATCCCATCCCGACCTGGACGATCCGCAGCGGCTGGTTCACAGGGAATACCTCGCGTCCCATCCCGTTTCCAATGATCGCAAGGCAGGTGATCGTACAGTGGCGTTACTGATGGCGGAGTCCGCCGCACAGACTGCCTTCGCGGAAGAGGCATTGACACATCTCGACACCTTGTACCGGGGCGCGCTCCGGCTCACGCACGACCCGGACCAGGCGCAGGACCTGGTCCAGGAGGCATACCTACGCGCTCTGCGGTACCAGCACAGCTACCAGGCCGGTACGAACATGAAGGCCTGGTTGTTCGCGATCATGCGCAACCTCTTCTGGGACCGCTTCAAGGGCTCGCGCAAGGACGATGTGAGCCTCGATGATGTCGGTGAGTTCGTCCTGTACGACAAGCTCCGCGACGAGGGGGCGCGGCCCGAGGCCGACGTCCTGGACAAGATCGCCGCATCCGAGGTCGTGGCGGCGGTGGACAAGCTGCCCCCGTTGCACCGCGAGGTCGTCCTCCTGGTGGACGTCGAAGGCTTCTCGTACAAGGACGCCGCGCAGACCCTCGGCGTGCCCATCGGGACCGTGATGTCCCGGCTCCATCGCGCCCGCCAGCAGCTTCAGAAATCCCTCTATGACTACGCGCTCGAATCGGGTATCGTGCGCGCCAGCGGCCCCACCCAGGTGCCACAGCAATGAAGTGTGAAGAGTGTGCTGACAAGCTCGATCGCTACGTCGATCGAGAGCTGACCAACACCGAGGCGCTGGAGATCCAGCTGCACCTCGAAGGCTGCCCCGACTGCATGGAGCACTACGAGTTCCAGGAGCATCTCAAGCGGCTGGTCAAGCACTCGTGCGAATGCGACACCGCGCCGAAATCGTTCCGAGAGAAGCTGCGCCAGATCCTGTCCTGAGCAACTCTTCCCCACGCGGTGGGGAAGTCGGCGCGAAGCGCCGGATGGGGCAAGCGAAGCTCTATGTCATAACTCCCGACGCACCGCCTGAACGTGTCATCGCGATCGCGACCGCGGCGGTGCGAGGCGGCGCCGACGCCATTCAGCTCCGGCACAAGGCACTCCCGCGCGGCGAGCTGCTGGACCTGGCGCGCCGGCTCCGCGAGGTCGTCCAGGACGCGCTCTTGATCGTCAACGACTACGTCGACATCGCATTGCTCAGCGGCGCGGACGGCGTCCATCTGGGTCCCGACGACCTGAGCGTGGCGTCCGCGCGCAGGGTGGCCGGCGACGGGCTGCTCATCGGTGTCTCCGCCTCCAGCGCGGAGGTGGTCCAGCCCGGAGCGGACTACGTCGGTTGCGGGCCGGCCTTTGCCACCCCGCTGAAACCGGAAAAGGTCGTCATCGGCCCCGCCGGCGTCGCCGCCGTGGCGGCCGCCGTCGACATTCCGGTATTCGCCATCGGCGGCATCGACGAAACGAACCTTCGGCAGTTGACCGAACTGGGCGTGCGCCGTGCATGTGTCATCCGGGCGGTGGCGGGCGCCGCCGACCCTGAGCAAGCGGCTCGCAGGCTGCGTGCCATATTGGGCCTGTGACCGTCGAGGGCGAAGGAGAGCTAGGACTCCTCGAGCGCATCAAGCCATACCTGGCGCCCGGCGCCACGGCTGACGACGCCGCGGTGATCGCAGACGCCGCGGGCTTCGTGGTCGCCAGCACGGACATGTTCGTGGAGGGCGTCCACTTCGACCTCGATTGGATGAGCGCCGGCGATGCAGGCTGGCGCTCGCTCGCCCTGGCCCTGGGCGACCTCGCCGCCAAAGGCGCCGAGCCGGCGTGGGCGCTCGCGTCGGTCGCCATCCCGCGGCGGTGGACGGTCGAGCACCTGACCGGCCTCTACGCGGGCATGGGGTCGCTGGCGGATCGCTACCGGCTGCAGATCGCCGGCGGCGACATGAGCGCGATCGATGGCCCCGCGGTGCTGTCGCTCACCGTCGCCGGCCGGACCGAGAAGATGCCCCTGGCCCGCGCGCAGGTGCAGCCGGGCTGGTCGGTCGGGGTCACCGGTCCGTTGGGGGCGGCCGCGGTCGCCCTGCGCGAACGCCGCGTGCATCGCCTGGTGCCGTTGATAGAGGAAGGGCGCCGCCTCAACATGCTTGGTCTGTGCTGTGGCGACATCTCGGACGGCCTGGTCAGGGAGATGGAGAAGTTCGCCGCGATGTCCGGAGCCGGGTGCAAGCTGGAGGCCGGGCGTGTGCCTCGCGCCGAAGGTGCGTCGGTCGAGGATGCGCTCACCGGCGGCGAGGAGGCGGAACTGGTGTGCGTGGGGCCGGCGGACGTGGTTGCGCAAGCAGGTCTCCATGTGGTGGGCGAGATGACCAACGACAAGGACGTCAAGGTCCCGGGCGCCAGGCTCCATAGCACCGGCTACGACCACTTTGCCTGACATCGTGACCAACTCCCCCGGGGAGACGGAGCGGGCGGGGATGGTGCTCGGCGAGCAGCTGCGCGCCGGCGACATCGTGCTTCTCACGGGCGAGCTGGGCGCCGGCAAGACCACTTTCGTGCGCGGGGTAGCGCATGGCATGGGGTCTCGCGCGCGCGTCGCCAGCCCGACGTTCCAGCTCGTCCGGGTCTACCCGGGCCGCGTCCAGCTGGCGCACGTCGACCTCTATCGCGTCGAGAGCGACGCCGAGCTCGGAGATCTCGGGCTCGAAGAACTGGCGGAGGGGGGTGCGGTCGTCGTCGAGTGGGGGGAGCGGATCGATGTCGAGGGCGCGGCCCGCATCGACATCGAGCACCTCGGCGGGGACCGCCGCCTGATCAGGACCAAGAGTGACCTTCGTCGTTGACACCTCGTCGGCCGCCTGCGCCCTGGCGCTGATCGAGCCGACGGGAGAGGTCCGCGCCGAGATGCGACTGCCCGCCCGCACCGAGGGGCTGCGCGACGTCATGCACGATATGGCAGTCGGGCGCCGGCTGACCCGGGTGGCGGTCGCCACCGGCCCCGGCTCCTTCACCGGGCTGCGTGTCGGCGTCTCGTTTGGGCTGGGCCTGGCGATCGGGCTGCGGATCCCAATCGTCCCCCTGCCGACGCTGGCAATCCAGGCCGCGCGCAGCGACGACGATGTGCTCGCGGTCGCCGAGGCAGGTCGAGGACGCGTCTACTACCTGGCTCCAGTTGGGCAGACCGGTCATGGCGATCCCGCCGACCTGCCCAAAGACCACGCGGTGGTGGGTTGGGTGCAACCGTCGACCGAGCGATCGATGGTCGCCGCGGGCCTGCGTTTTGTGCCCGAGGAAAGACTGCGGACTTTCGGCGAGGCGGTCGCGGGCATGCTCGAGACGGCACGCGAAGTTCCCTATGGTAGTCTCGAAATCGAATACATGCAGTCGTTTTCCCCTAAGGCTTAAGTGGTCCAGATCAGGCAGCAGCTCGCCCTGGAGCTGATGCGTGAGGCGGACGTGAATACCGTTCAGGAGATCGAGCGCGAGATCTTCGCCACACCCTGGCCGCGCAACGCCTATTACCGGGAGCTGGCTTCACGCGCGAGCGCGCACTACGTGGTCCTGCGACAGGAGGGCCCTGCCGAGCGACCGTCCGCGTATCGCGGCGCCGACTTCGACCCCACGATCATCGGCTATGGCGGCATGTGGCGCATGTACGACGAGGCGCACGTGACCACGATCGGCGTGCGCCAGGACCTTCAGCATCGGGGCTACGGACGCATCATCTTCGCGGGCCTCGTCCAGGCGGCCTACGACATGGGCGCGAAGTGGGTGACCCTCGAGGTCCGGACCACGAACGACAACGCGATGAAGATGTACGAGACCTTTGGGTTCAAGGTGATCGGCCGTCGCAAGGGGTACTACACCGACAACGGCGAGGACGCGATCGTCATGTGGTCGGACTCGATTCACTCGCCACGGTTCCGCAAGGCGTACGAGGCGAACCTCGAGCGCATCGACTCCGAGGTCCGCGGCCTGCGCCGCGACCTCCTGACGAGGGGAGAATCCTAGACCCGCTCAGCCTGGTCCTGGGCATCGAGACGTCCTGCGACGAGACGTCGGTGGCCGTGGTCGATGGCTCGGGCAACGTCTACTCCAACGTCATCCACTCCCAGGTCGATCTGCACAAGGAGTTCGGTGGAGTCGTCCCCGAGCTGGCGGCCCGCGACCACCTGGAGCGGTTGCCGCGTCTCCTGGACCTGGCCCTGGAGGAAGCGGCGGTGACGCCGGCCGACCTCGACCTCCTCGCGGTTACCCGCGGTCCCGGCCTGGTGGGTTGCCTCATCGTCGGCACCGGCTTCGCCGAGGGCCTGTCCACCGCCTGGTCGGTGCCGGTGTCGGGCGTCAACCACCTCTGGGGCCACATCTACGCAGCGTTCCTGACGCGGACGGACCTCGAGCCTCCGCTCCTGGCGCTTGTCGTCAGTGGCGCGCACTCAGACCTGGTCCGAATGCACGAGCACGGCCGCTTCGAGCTCATCGGGAGCACCCGCGACGATGCAGCCGGCGAGGCTTTCGACAAAGCCGCGCGCATGCTGGGTCTCGGCTACCCCGGCGGGCCGGCGCTCGACCGCCTGGCCCGCCAGGGCGACCCGAGGCGCCAGACTCTCCCGCGACCCTCGCTGCCCGGCTTCGAGTACAGCTTCAGCGGCCTGAAGACCGCACTTCTCTACCGCCTGCGTGACCTCGGCGAGCCCGACGAGGAGGCACGCGCCGACCTGGCGGCCGCCTTCGAGAAGTCGGTCGTGGAGTCGCTGCTCGAGAAGTTGAGCGCCGCCATGGAGGCCGACCGGTGCAGGGAGGTCGTGGTCTGTGGAGGCGTGGCCGCTAACACTCTGCTCCGGCGCCGGGCCAAGGAGCTGGTCGCCGGGCGCGCGCGGCTGACCATGCCGCCGCTGGACCTCTGCACCGACAACGCCGCAATGATCGCGGCCGCGTCCTTCCACGCGGCCGGTCAGCGCGCCGACGTCGATCCGTCTTTAAGCTGGTAGCGGCATGGGGATACGGGGGTGGACGGTGGTCTTCAAAGGCGACCGGATGCAGGCCGACCTGGTGGCCGCCGTGCTCGAGGCCGACGGCCTGCGGGTGGAGGTTTTTGGCGACAACGCCGCCTACGGCGTCGGTCTGACCCTCACCGACGCCCGGGTCATGGTCCCCGACGGCCAGGCAGCCGCCGCCCGGCGACTGATCAAGGAGGCCGAGGACCGGCCTCCAGAAGCCGAGCCGGAAGAGGAGGTTTAGCAGCCGCTCCCCGCCAGGTATTAAGATTTAGCAGTCGACCTGCCAGAGTGCTAAGCGCTCGGGTGGGGGGAGTGCTAATTCCAGATCAGCTGAGGAGGGCTGCACATGAACCTGAGACCGTTGGGCGACCGCGTCGTGGTCAAGCCGGTCGAAAGAGAAGAGAAGACCAAGAGCGGGATCGTGCTTCCGGACACCGCCAAGGAGAAGCCCCAGGAGGGCATCGTCCAGGCCGTGGGCACGGGAAGGATCCTCGAGAACGGCACCAAGGTGCCTATGGAGCTCAAGGTCGGCGACAAGGTGCTTTACGCCAAGTACGCGGGCAACGAGTTCAAGCTCGACGAGGTCGAGTACCTGATCGTCTCCGAGAAGGACGTGCTGGCCGTGATCGGCACGAACGGCACGGCGCAGAAGGAGCCGGTAGGAGCCGGTTCTGGCCAGGCCAAGAAGTAATCAAAGAAGAGGGGAACGCATATGGCGAAAATTGTCACATTCGATGTTGAGGCGCGACAGCACCTCAAGAAGGGCATCGACACTGTTGCCCAGTCCGTACGCATCACGCTCGGCCCGAAGGGTCGCAACGTGGTGCTCGAGAAGAAGTTCGGCGCGCCGACGGTCACCAACGACGGCGTGACGATCGTGCGCGAGATCGAGCTCAAGGACGCGATGGAGAACACAGGTGCGCAGCTCCTTCGCGAGGTCGCGACCAAGACGAACGACGTGGCCGGTGACGGCACCACCACGGCGACGATCCTGGCCCAGACCATGATCAACGAGGGCTTCCGCAACGTCACCGCGGGCGCCAACCCGATGCAGCTCAAGCTCGGCATCGAGAAGGCGGTCGAAGCCGTGGTCGCTGAGATCAAGAACCTCTCCGTACCGGTGAAGGACGACCAGGACGTGGCCCACGTGGCGTCGATCTCGAGCCAGTCAGAGGAGATCGGCAAGCTCATCGCCGAGGCCATGCACAAAGTCGGCAAGGACGGCGTGATCACCGTCGAAGACAACCAGACCATGGCCACCGAGCTCGAGTTCGTCGAGGGCATGCAGTTCGACCGCGGTTACATCGCCGCCTACATGGTCACCAACACCGACCGCATGGAGGCGGTTCTCGATGAGCCTTACGTGCTCATCACCGACCGCAAGATCTCGGCCATCCAGGACCTGCTCCCCGTGCTTGAGCGAGTGGTCCAGCAGGGCAAGCCCCTGCTCATCGTGGCCGAGGATGTCGAGGGCGAGGCTCTCGCCACCCTGATCGTGAACAAGATCCGCGGCACATTCACCGCCGTCGCGGTCAAGGCACCTGGCTTCGGCGACCGCCGCAAGGCGATGCTCGAGGACATGGCCATCTTGACCGGCGGTACCGTGATCTCCGAGGACGCCGGGTTCAAGCTCGACCAGACCAAGCTCGAGCTGCTCGGCAAGGCCCGCAAAGTCACCGTCAACAAGGACGACACCACGGTCGTGGTCGACGTCGAGAACGACGCCAAGCGGATGGCCGACATCCAGGCCCGGATCAAGGCGATCAAGGCCCAGATCGAGGAGACGACCTCCGACTTCGACAAGGAAAAGCTGCAGGAGCGGCTGGCGAAGCTGGCCGGCGGCGTGGCCGTGATCAAGGTCGGCGCCGCGACCGAGGTCGAGCAGAAGGAGAAGAAGCACCGCATCGAGGACGCGCTCAGCGCGACCAAGGCCGCGGTGGAAGAGGGCATCGTCGCGGGTGGCGGCACCGTGCTGCTGAACGCGCAGAAGAAGCTCGACGGCGGGCTCGGCCTGAAGGACGACCAGGCGACCGGTGTCGCGATCGTCCGCAAGGCGCTCGAGGAGCCGATCAAGCAGATCGCCTCCAACGCGGGCAAGGAAGGCTCGGTCATCGTCGAGCAGATCCGCAAGAGCAAGCCGGGCGAGGGTTACGACGCACTGAACGACAAGTTCACCAACATGTTCGAGGCGGGCATCGTCGACCCCGCCAAGGTCACGCGCTCGGCGCTGCAGAATGCCGCGTCGATCGCAGCCATGGTGCTCACCACCGAGGCCATGGTCACCGAGGTGCCCGAGGACAAGAGGGGTGGTGGCGGAATGCCGGGCGGCATGTCGCCCGACATGATGTAAATGAAGCTCCTCCCCATCCATGGGGAGGTGGCGCCGAAGGCGCCGGAGGGGCGTGATCCCTCTAGGCGCGTCGACCCAGGGAAGAAGCCCCCCGGCGGGGGCTTCTTTCTTTTCCGGCCGGTTCTTCGACGGGGATGATGCCGCCGATCCCGGCCAGGCGCCTGGCGGCGAGCGACACTCCGAACGGCAGCAGGATCATGACCGTGGCCACGATCACGGACAGAGCGTCAGGCAGCCGCCGCGGGTCGCGCAGGCCGAGGTAGGTCAGGTACCCGCCGGCGGCCGCGGTCAGCAGCACGAGCAGCACGGAGCCCACGATGGCCCACGTCCGGTAATCCCGATAGAGGGGTGGCGCCGTGCGGCTGACCAGGCGCAGGAGCCACCACGCGGTGAGGCCGTTGAGGACCAGGCCGCTGACCACGGCGCACGCGGCGATGCCGACCCGGAACTCCGCGAGGTGGACCATGACGAATGCGGAGGCGTTGACCGCGAGGATGCCCAGTGGCGTGATCACGCCGAGGGCTAGAAGAACGAACTCTCTAAGTCGTCGGCTAGTGGCCGCAGCCGCAAGCTTGCGCGCTGCCAGCGTCGTCGCCTGTGTCGAACGAGTGGCCGCAGGAGCAAGAGTGCACGGCGTTGGGGTTGTGGACCGTGAAACCGGCTCCCATCAGGCTGTCGACGTAGTCGATCTCCGAGCCTCGGATGTAGGAGACGCTGAAGTCGTCGACGATGATCTGAACGCCCTCGTTGTCGATGATCACGTCGTCGGCACGGCGCTGGTCGTCGAAGGCCATGCCGTACTGCATCCCGGAGCATCCGCCGCCGCTGACAAAAATCCGCAGGGCCAGGCCCGGGGTGGCTTCCCTGGCGAGCAGTTCCTTGAGGCGAGACTGGGCTTCGGGGGTTAGTGAGACGAGAGCTTGTTCGATCACGAGCTAGATCCTACCAACATCTAACGCCGGCCGAGCTTGAACCCCTTCTTTTCCCCCTTGGCCTCGCCCGCTGTCGAGCCGGCGATGAGCTGCGCCAGCTGCTCGGCGCCGCGGGAGAGGGCGCTCTTGGGGTCGGTGAGGACGAGGATCTCGCCCTTCACGGCCGCTTCGTCCGGCTTGGTGCCGTCGAAGTCGATCTCGACCGCGAGCTCCTGCTTCAAGGTGCGCACGACGTCTTCCTTGCTGACCACCGACTTCGGCACCTTGTTGTTGAGGGCGAGGATGACGCGTCCCGGGACGATGTTCAGGACGTTCGTGAAGATGTTCAGCAGCTCGCCGACGTCCTTGAGGGACGAGAGCTCCGGCGTCACGAGGACCAGGACACGCTGCGAGTGGTCGAGGACGCTGATCACGATGTCCGTGAAGGCGACGCCCAGGTCGAAGACGATGTAACGGAACGCGTTGACCAGGATGCCCATCGCGCGGTTGACGAGGTCGACTGTGATCAGGTCCGCCTGCTCCGCGCGGAGAACGCCGGGAAGCAGCATCATGCCGCCGGGGTGGTGGAGGATCGCGCCGAGCACCGCCTCCTCGAAGTTCTGCGGCGGCACCTGGCTGGCGGCGGCTAGGCAGCCGGTGGGTGTGAGGTAAGAGATCAGCGCGGCGTGGTTGTAGGGCAGCGCCAGGTCGACGAGCAGCACCTCGCCCGGGAATCGCTTGGCGAGCGACGCGGCCAGGTTGACGGCGATGGTGGTGCGTCCGGACCCGCCCTTGGGGGAGTAGATGGCGACGGTCGACGCAGCCTGCTCCGGCGCCACCATGCGCGCACGCGCGATGAGGTTGGGGAGGGTGTCCTTTCGCTGCTCGACCAGCTTGGTCAGCTCGATCAGGGCGTCCGACTCCGGCGGCACCGTTTCGTAGAGGGTCTTGCGGTCGAGGGTGAGCAGCTTGCAGTCCTCGAGGGCGCGGACGCTGGCGGTGCGGGTCTCCTCGGAGATGAGCGCCATCTCGCCGAAGAAGTCATCCGGGCCCATCAGGGCGATGGTTATGGTGTGGCCGGGCGATTCCTCGACGTAAACCTCGCAGCGGCCCGACTCGACGATGAACATGGTGTCGCCCGGGTCGCCCTGGTGGACGATGACGGAGCCCCTCGCCGCGGACGCCGGCGCCAGCCTGCGGGCCAGGGCGTGAAGGATGTTGTCGGGAAGGGTAAAAAAGATGGCGACCCGCTCCAGGATCTGGAAACGCCTTCGGAGTTCGTCCGAAGAGCCCGAGGTTGGGCGGTCGTTGTCGCTCACGCCGGAGGGAATTATAGGTTTGGGGTATCGCGCCTCAGGTCGAGTTCCGGGCCGTTGGTAGACTTAGCCGCTGCCGGTCCCGTGGTGTAGCCTGGCCAAACACGCGGCCCTGTCAAGGCCGAGAACGCCGGTTCGAATCCGGTCGGGACCGCCATTTTGAGCGGCAAGCAGCTCTCGGAGAGGTGGCCGAGTGGTTGAAGGCGGCGGTCTCGAAAACCGTTATGGGTCACTGGCCCATCGAGAGTTCGAATCTCTCCCTCTCCGCCATCCCGGTGCCCGCTCGTAACCGTTCGGTGAGCTCAGAGCCGGTGAAACGGCCGACATCGAGATCGAGCGGCTCTAGGGCCGACTACGGCGTCGACGAGCCACGCGTGCCGGCGATCCTTGCGCTGGCGGGCGTGGCCTGCCTCGGCATCGGGCTGGTCAGCTGGAGGCTCGGCTTCTGGCCCGGGCTTATCGTCTTCGCCCTCGCCGGGATCTCGGGCCTGGCCGGCGCCGCGTCCTATATGTACACGACACTCCGGGGCAAGCACCGTGCGTGGTCGGGGATCCTCGATTCGCTCGACCTCGAGGGGGGCGAGCTCGTGCTTGATGTCGGCTGCGGGCGCGGCGCCGTCTTGCTGGCCGCGGCGCGACGGCTGCCCCGAGGTCAGGCGGTCGGCATCGACATCTGGACGCGCGATCAGTCCGGCAACAGTGCCGCCGCCACCCGCCGAAACGCACTGGCCGAGCAAGTCGCCGGCCGCGTGCAGCTCGCGACCGCCGATGCACGCCACCTGCCTTTCGGCGCCGGCACCTTCGACCTCGTCTTCAGCAGCATCGTCATTCACAACATGCACTCCGCGGAAGATCGGCGCCTCGCCCTGGCCCAGGCCTTCCGGGTGTTGAAACCCGGCGGCCAGCTCGTGATCGCGGACATCTTCACCGTCGGCGCCTATCCGGACGAGCTCACAAGGCTGGGTGCGAGATCAGTGTCGATTCGGAGCCTGGGGCCGGGCGCATGGTTCGGCAACCCGTTCATCAGAGCGCGCCTGGTCGAAGCGACTAAGTAGCCACAGCGACCAGTCCGGATCCAGGGCGTGTCAGGCGGCCCGTCTCGACCAGCTGCTCCACCAATCCTTGTGGAACTGGCCAGCTGAACCATGTGCTGATCTCTCTTTCAGGCGCGACCACGGCCGCCCTGACACCGGCCACGATGACGTCGCCGTACGGGTCCTGCGTGGTGGCGGACGGCTGCTCAACGACCTGGTCCCATCGGCGCATTGGAGCGAAGTGCCAGCTCGACGCGCTTTCGAAAACGAGCCCGTCGCTGACCACGGCGCCGACGCGCTCCAGCCCGCCGCGCGCGCGCTTGAGGCGCTTGCCATCCCATCCGAGCTCGAGCTCGGCGTCCTCGTTCATGGATGGGCCGTGCTTGCCCAGGTGCTCGAGCAGACGCGCCTCATCGCCCGCCGCCGAATCGATGCTCCGCCTCACCAACGGGTTGAACATCCGCGCCACGTCGGTCGACAGGTAGAGGGACTTCCCGCGGTGCAGCTTCGTCAGCAGTGCGCGTGGGTCGAGGGTCAGCTGAAACGACCAGATCCATTTCGATTTGGGCCATAGATCGAAGCCGCGGCCGGTGCGGTTCGCGGGTTCTTCGTGGCAGGCGCCGAAGAGGCTTGGCAAACCGCAGTCCGGCATGCGGGTGAGCATGCCGCGATCCTGGAGAAAGGCTCCTGCCTGATCGAGCGAGCCCAGCGCATGTTCAGGGGAGAGACGGCACTGGAGCTCACGCTGTCGGTGGAGCTCAGAGAGGAGGGTCAAAGGGAGCCGCGCACCTGGGCGGCGACAACCTCGGGGTGCATGAAGATGTCGGCGGCTGTGAATCGCAGAATTCGAAAGCCGGCGCGGATCAGCAGGTTCTGCCGGCGGTTGTCGCTGATGAGGCGCTCCCGGTGGTTGCCACCATCGAACTCGATGACCAGCCGCGAGTCGGGGTAGAACAGATCTGCCCTGGCAATGAACTGTCCGCCGTCGCGAAGGTCTACCTGCACTTCGGGCTTCGGCAATCCTGCACGAATCAAGAGCCAACGAAGCCGCGTTTCCATGGGCGACTCGG
>DASXSD010000042.1:0-12969 GCA_036506195.1 Candidatus Dormiibacterota bacterium | reverse complement strand
GAGGACCAGCTTGCTCATCTCGTCGAGATAGTCCTGGATGACTGCGAGCACATCGTCGGCGCGCATCGACTCCGACATCGAAGTGAATCCCCTGATGTCCATGAACAGCACGGTCAGGTCGCGGCGCTCGCCTTTCGAGATCAGCTCCTCGACCGATCGCGTGGCCGCAAGCTGGCGCGCCACGCGGGGATCGATGTAGTGACCGAAGATGCGCTCGACCTTGCGGCGCTCGCGCTCCTCGAGCACGTAACGGGCGCCAAGCGAAGCGATCGCTGCCAGCACGATCGTGATCGGAGCGTAAAGCGGATCCGAGAGATACCCCATCTGACCGAGCCCGTAGATCGCGGCGTAGTAGAGCACCACAAGCGACCCGACCAGGATCATGCCGAGGCGGAACGGCAGCAGATACACGAGTAGGCCGACCAGGACGCCGAAAAGTAGGATCGCCAGCCGGATCGACGCGTCGGGTTGGACTCTGAGGTAGCGGTCCTGGAGGATCGTGCTCATGGCGTCGGCCTGGATGCGATAGCCGTAGTTCTGGTTGTCAAGCATGCAGCCTTGTCGGAACTGGGGACAGAAATTGCTGTCGTGCCGAAATGCGACCGGCTGGGAGTAGACGTCCCCGGCATCGATCACCTTGGGACCGACGACCACGATGTGGTTGCTGATGAGCTCAGGATGCAGACACCCACCCTGGAATATCTGGCCGTAGGTACAGGTCGGCCCGGTACCGCGCGTGAAGTCGATCAGCATCTGGCCATCGACGAGAGGAATTCGGTGCGTGCCGAACTTCGCCACCCCGCCGCTGACCTCCAAGGGATCGACGATGCCGCGCGCGACCCTCAGGGCAAGGAGGAATGCCGGCTCCTGGTTCTCGTTCTCGGTGCATGTCTGCGTTGTCCTCAGCTTCACGCCACGGATGGCATTGGCGGCGTCCGGGACACCGAGGGAGCGCTCACCGATGAGCTCGCCTTGTTGAAAGGGCTCGCTTACTCTCTGGTCGGCCGTGCAGACGGCCACGAGCTTGCTGGCCGCGGCTTTCAGGGCGGCCTGCAACTTCGTATTCGTTTCTGCGTTGTTGTTTTCCTGATCCGGGCCCGTCTGAACATTCAATGGCACGTCGAACAGGATCACGCTCGGGTTCAGGCTCATCAGGTAATTGATCACCTGCGCGTGGAGATCGTTCGAGACGAGCGGGAATCCGCCCAGGTTCCTGGCCGACTCCTGGTCGATCGCGACCAGCGTGATCCGCGAGTCGGGCGCCGGCGCCGGGAACAGGCGATCCTGGGCGCCGTCGAATGTTCCGGCCGTAACGCCGGTTGAAGCAAGGATGATGACCAGCACGCCCGCGACCAGTCCGGCGAGGGCGAAGCGCCAGGAAAGCTTCCAGTCGCCCACCCTCTCGCGGACCATGTCGCCGGTATGTTAGGTGTGATGGCCCAAGCAATCCCTGAATCACGTCGTGCCGTCGCGCTCTACGTCGCGGCGGGCGCCGTGTTCGCGGCCATTGGGGCTCGCGGCCTCACCATCCCCCTTTACGCCCACGCGCTCGGCGCCAGCCGCTTCGAGGTGGGCGCGTTGTTCTCGGTCTTCACCATCGTGGCCGCGTTCCTGGCGCTGCCCTCAGGCGTCCTGGTCGACAGGTTCGGCGTCCGCGCGCTGCTTGGCTTCTCGCTGATCCTGACGGCGGGCTCGCAGCTGGCCACCGCTGCCACGCCGTCGGTGCCGCCGCTGTTCTTGTGGGGGGTCGTCGGCGGGCTGGCGGCAGGCATCCAGCAGTCCGCGATCTTCGCCGCGGTGACGGAGTCGGTCTCCCGCGCGAGGATGGGCCGCGCCATGGGGTGGCTCACGTTCTCGATGCAATCGGGGTTCTTCCTCGGGCCGGCAGTGGCGGGGATTGCACTGACGTGGATCGACGTGCGCGCCGACATCGCGGTCACCACCGCGCTGCTGATCTTCTCGATACCCGGTGCGCTCATCGCGAGCAGGACCACCCAGCGCTCCGGCGCGGGCCTCTCCCTCCGCGGGCCGCTCCGCTCACTCCTCCAGCAGCCGGCCTTCATGCCAATCACCATCGCGTTGCTGGGCATGACCCTGACGTGGGGCACGTTCAACGCATTCGTCCCGATCTTCGGCAAGGAGCAGCTCGGCCTGCCGAGCTCGCAGGTCGGCTACCTGCTGGCGCTGCAGGCGGTGGTGAACGCGGTGTCCCGGATTCCCGCCGGCCGGCTGGTGGATCGAGCCCGAAGGCGATGGCCGATCGTGCTCGTGGGCGCCGTCGGTTGGTGCACGGCGTGCGTGATCGTTGGTCATCTCACCGGGTTCTTGGTCCCGGCGATCGTGCTGGTGATCGGCACGCCGTTCATCGCGCTCAGCTTCGTCGCCATCGGCGTCGTCTTCGCCGACCTGTCGAGCGCCTCGACGCGTGGCGTGACGATGGGCATGTACGGCACGGTCCTATTCGGCGGGCTTTCCTTCGGCCCGCTCATCTTCGGACCGATCGTCCAGGGTTACGGCTACGCGGCGGGATTCACGGCCTGCGCGGTGGTCGCGATCTTGCTCGTCCTGGTGATGACGGCGATGCAGGCGGAGCCGGTGCGGCGACGTTCAGCAGCTCAGGTCCCACCGGCCGCTCCCGGGACCTGAGGTAAACGGCGAGGACGGACCGGTGACTCGGAAAGGCGATCTCAGGTAAGTCGTCGGGCGCGAACACGCGCACGTCGAGCATCTCGGACCCCACGCTGATCTCTTCGCCGTCGACCAGCCGTCCGAGATACGCGATGCCGACGATGCTGGAGGCGGTCGTCTTACCGATGTGATAGACGCCGAGCAGCTCGGTGATCTCGACCGCTGCGCCGATCTCTTCGCGGCACTCCCGCAACGCCGCGGCGACCGGGTCTTCGTCCTGGTTGACAAAGCCACCGGGGAGGCACCAGAGCCCGTAGCCGGGCTCGATCGCACGCCTGCCGAGCACGATCCCACCGTCGGCCTCGACCACGACCGCCGCGGCGACCTTGGGGTCGCGCCAGAGCACGAACCCGTCGTGCGGGCAGGCCTCGAGCTCGCGACCCTCGATCATCGTGGGGACGAGCGGCGCCCCGCAGTTGACGCAGAAGTGACCCACCACATCTGACTTTAGTCCCGCCTCTGCAAACCCGCGACCGCCGGCAGTCACGGCACTCACGGACTTGGAGAAGCCGCGAGCGCCGGCACTCGGGGGAATTTAGACCGGTTCGGCCTCCGCTCTGGAAGCGTGGGTTTTCGGCGCGGGGGCCCTCATATCCGCAACCCGCACCTGGTTGCGACCTCCCTGCTTGGCCATGTACAGGGCCTGGTCGGCGCGATCCATCAGCTGCGTGAAGAGCGCGGCGTCGTCGGTGGCTGCGACGCCGACGCTGATCGTCAGCTTGAGGCCACCCGGGAAAGTGGCCGCCGCGACCTTGGAGCGGATGCGCTCCGCGAGGATCCGGGCGCCGGACTCGGTCGTCTCGTGGAGAATCAGGGCGAACTCCTCGCCCCCGTAGCGGGCGCAGACGTCGGACTCGCGAGCGCTGCCCATCAGGATCTGGGCCAGCTCCGCCAGCACGGCGTCGCCGTTCAGGTGCCCGTACGTGTCGTTGACGTGCTTGAAGTGGTCGAGGTCGATCATCATGAACGCGATCGCGTTGTGGTGACGCCGGGCGCGCTGCATCTCCTGCAGGAATCGCTGGGCGAGGGCGCGCCGGTTGGGCAGCTTGGTCAGCTCGTCCGTGAGCGCGTTCTCCTCCTGGGCCTGGAACAGCTGCGCGTGACGGATGGCGATCGCGGCCTGGGACGCCACACCGTTGAGGAGGTCGGCCTGGTCCTCGTTCAGCTCTCGCCAGGCGTTCAGGTACAGCTCCATGGCGCCCATCAGCTGCCCGGAGCGCTGGATGGGCACGACCAGCGCGTGCTGGGGATGGCCCCCCAGCTCCAGGCCGGGCGCGGTGTGCTCGTCGAGCTTGACGACCAGGGGCCTCATGGCGCCGATCGCGGAGCTGAGCGGCTCCTCGTCGATCTTCCGCAACCCGCCGCGGGCGCGCGGCGTGAGGTTGTAAGAGGCCTCGCGGTACATCTCCGCCCTGCCGGTCCTCACGAGGTACATGGCTCCCGCGACTGCGCCCATGATCCGGCCGGCGTGTGTCAGGGCGACGTTCAGCACCTCTTCCAGGGCGAGCGACGAGTTGACCGCCGACGCGATGGCGAGCAGCAAGGCGGCGCGATCACGGGCCCCGCTGGCGTCGCTAAGGGCCGCTTCCAGCTCACGCGCGGTGCCATGCCGCCGCATCAGCGAGACGGTCATCAGGATGATCGTGACGACCAGCATTACGAGAACGACGAGAAGGATCGCCGCTAAATCCAAAGTGCCTCCCGGGGGGTCTCTGAGGTTGCCATAGGTTAACGCTGGGACCCTGGAATCGGTTCTCTGCGGCGTCCGTAGCTATACTCGGGCCGAACTGGAGCCGCTCTCTTTTGACGACCTTCCCCTTGGCGGCGAGTGGACGACCCGCCGTCGCACCGTCACCGAAGCCGAGATAGCGCTGTTCGCCGGCGTCGCCGGCGACTTTTCTCCGCTGACGATCGAGGCCGGCCGCGATGGCCCCCGCCCCGCGCCTCCGGCCCTGGTCGTGGCGATGGCGGTCGGACTTGGCTCCATGGACATGCCAGTGCCCTCGGTCGCCGAGTGGGACTGGCTGAACTGGAGGTTCCCGCGCTCGATCCGGGCCGGAGACACGATCTACGCGCGCTGGACGCTGACCCAGAAACGCCCGCCGCGTAGCGGCGCCCCCTCCGCGGTCGTCGTATGGAGGGTCGACGTCCACACCGCCGACGGGGCCCTGTGCGCGGAAGGCGAGGTCGGCGCCAAGATCAGGCGCGACGTCGCCGCGGCGCAGCCGCGTGCCGCCGACCAGGCGCCGCCTGTTTCGGGAACGCCCCGACGCCGCCGCCGCCGACCACGGGCCAACGGAACCGCGGTCCCCGAACCGCCCGCCATCGCCGCTCCACCCGCCGCCAGCGCCAAGCCCGAGCGAGCCTCGGGCCCAGCGCGCAGAAGGCGCCGGCGCCGCTCGTCAGGGTCGCCGGCCCGCGAAGAGGAGCACGAACCGCGCGCTGCGCACACCCCGGAGACGGCGGCGCCCCCTGCCGCCACCGCAGCGCCGGCAGTCACCTCAAATTCGCCCTCGGGCCGGCGCGGCATCGGCGGCGTCCTCCGCCGCCTACGTGGAGATTCCTAGGCCGGGACCTCCAGGGCCTCCAGGTATTCGATCACCCGGCGGGTGAGCTGGGTCGGGGTCGACGCCCCGCTGGTCACGCCCACCTTGCGCGCGCCCTTGAACCACGCCAGGTCGAGGTCCTCGAACTTGTCGACCAGGTACGCCGGTTTCTGGCCGAGCTTCTTGACGACCTCGACCAGACGGAGCGAGTTAGACGAGCGAGGGCTGCCGACGACGATGACGAGGTCGACCTCCTTGGCCGCCTCGACCGCCGCCTCCTGCCGCTCCTGGGTGGCGCGGCAGATCTCGTTGTAGACCTCCGCCTCCGGATAGCGCGCCTTGACGCGGCCGATGAGGTCCTCGGTGTCCCAGACGGAGAGAGTGGTCTGGCATGTGACCGCGATGCGGTCGCCCTTCAGGTCCAGGGCGTCGATGTCCTCCGGCTCCTGGACCAGGTGCACGTGGCCCGGCGCCTCGCCCATGACCCCTTCGGGCTCGGGATGACCCTTGCGCCCGATGTAGACGACCTCGTAGCCCTTGCGCGCCAGGTCGGCGACCAGCTCATGCGTGCGAACCACGTCGGAACAGGTCGCGTCGACTGGGTTCAGCCCTAGCTCCACTGCCCGCTGTTTGACCTGGGGCGAAACACCGTGTGCGGTGAAGATGACGGTGCCTTCCTTGATGTGGTCGAGCCCGGCCAGCCGGTTCGGCTGGTCGACCAGCGCGATGCCTTGCTCCTGGAGTCCGTCGGTGGCGTGCGTGTTGTGGACCAGCATGCCCAGCATGTGCACGGGGCCCTGTGTCTCCTCGCGCACCCGCTTGGCGATCCGGAAGGCGTCGACCACGCCGTGGCAGTACCCCCGCGGCGTGATCTTCAGGACCTCCATGGCGGTTTCGAGTCTACGTGAGGCTTTCTACGGATAGTCCGGACTATCGCCCTGTTCGCCTCGATGGAATCCCGTGATAGTCCAGACTATCGCGAGGTTTCTAGTCGATGCCGGCGAACAGGTCCTGCTCGGGCAGCTCTGAACCCGGCTTGCCGCGCGCGAGCTGGTAGTACTCGGTGCCGAACGCGAGCTCGTAGACCTGGTCCTGCATGTTCGTGAACCAGGAGTTGGGGTCGTTCTGGCTCACGTGGGCGCGAAACGCGTCGCGCTTGCCCTGCACGTAGTCATGGACGTCGACCTGTGTCGTGACCAGCTCGTCGGGCGTGCCGGCGATCCGCATGCTGCCGCCCATCGCCTGCCGCGCCTCCTCCGGCATCTGCTGCACGAACGCCTCCATCAGGGAACGTGGAATCGCCGTGTAATAGAGCTTCTTCACCCGCACGCCCTCTTTCTCGACCAGGTCAAGCGCGGCGTTGGTCACGAAATGCGCCTTGATGTGGTCGGGGTGACCGTAGACGCCGTCCTCCGCATACGTCAACACCACGTCTGGGCGTTCTTCGCGAAGGAACACGGCGAGCTTTCCCGCCGCATCTTCGAGCCTGGCCAGGTGAAATGAGCGCGGGTCCTTGTTGTCGTCGGTGTCGACCATGCCGGAGTCGCGGTAGCCCAGGAACTCCTGGCGGTCGACACCCAGGATCTCCGCCGCGGCCTTGAGCTCCTCGGTCCGGATCTCGCCGAGGCGCGGCCTCGACGCTGCCTCGTCCATGTTGTAGATCTCGCCCACTTCACCGCGGGTCGCTGTGATCAGCACCACGCGATGGCCGTGAGCCTTCGCCTTCATCATCACACCGCCCGTCGAGATCGCCTCGTCGTCGGGGTGCGCGTGCACGAGCAGAAGCGTCGCCATTACTTGAGCAACACGTCCGCGAGCTGCTGGATTCCGCCCCGGCCCGGACCCGGGATCGTGCGATCGGCGGCCGCGATGACCTCCGGCGGTGAGCCTTCGACCGCCACCCCCAGCCCCGCCCAGGCGATCATCGAGGCGTCGTTGCGGCCGTCGCCGACAGCGGCCACCTGCTCCTGCGGGACGCCGAACCGATCGCCGAGAAAACGAAGCGCCGAGGCCTTGTCGCTCTCCACGCTCGTGAACTCCAGGTACTCCGGCACGGAGGTGGCGACGTTGAGCTTGCCCGCCCAGCGCCGGCGTACCTCGGGGAGAAGAGCCTCGTTGAGCTCTGGCGCGGCCACGACGACCAGCTTGGGCGTCGTCGGGCCCATCCCCTGGTCCAGGTCGTCGACGACGTGGACGTGCATGCCGGCATGCCGGGCGTAGATGTGGGCCTCCTCACGGTCTCGCTCGACGATCAGCCTGTCGTCGCGATAGGCCTGGACGTGCAGCCGTCGCTCGCGCGCAAGCCGGATCACCTCCATGGCGAGGTCGTGCGGTATGCCGTGGTCGAGGAGCACGCTGCCGTCGAGGTTGCGCACCTGGGCGCCTTGGTAGCAGACGATCGGGCCCTCGAGTCCAAGTCGCTCGACCCAGGGCAGGGCTCCCGGAAATGGGCGTCCCGTGCAGGCGATGACAGTGACTCCGGCTGCGACCATCTCCCGCACCGCGGCCACGTCGCGCGGGTCGAGCTCGAGGTGCAGGCCGAGGATCGTGCCGTCGAGGTCCAGCGCCAGGAGGCGATACCGAAGCGCGAGAGCTATTTCTTGACCTCGGGGTTGACCAGGTTCGGGGGCCGGCCGCCGCGGACCGCTGTCGCCATGTTGCGCGCGGCCATCGCGGACATCTCGGAACGCGTGCGCACGGTCGCGCTTGCGATATGCGGCGCGAGCACGACGTTGGGCATCGCAAGCAGGCCCGGGTGGACCGCCGGCTCGCGTTCGTACACGTCCAGGCCCGCGCCGGCGAGCTTTCTCGCGTTGAGCGCGTCGACCAGCGCGGCCTCGTCGACCACCGGGCCGCGAGAGGTGTTGACCAGGATCGCGGTCCGCTTCATAGCGTTGAACTGGGCCGTGCTGATCAGGTGCAGGGTTTCCTGGGTGAGCGGGACGTGCACCGAGATGAAGTCCGACTCCGCGATCAACCGGTTCAGGTCGACGCGAGTCGCGCCGAGCTGGTCCTCGGCCTCGCGCGGCAGCGGCTGGGGGTCGTAGTAGAGGACGCGCATGTTGAAGCCCTTCGCGCGATGGGCGACGCCGCGGCCGATGCGGCCGATACCGACGATGCCGAGCGTGGCGCCGAAAACGTCCTGGCCGAGCATCATGTCGATCGCCCAGCCACGAAACTGGCCGCCGCGCGTGAAGTTGTCGGCCTCGACGATGCGGCGTGCGGCCGCCATCAAGAGCGTGAACGCGAAGTCGGCGGTCGCGTCGTCGAGGACGCCGGGCGTGTTGGTGACCATCACCTTGTTCGCCGTCGCCGACGCGACGTCGATGTTGTCGAAGCCCACGGCGACGTTGCTCACGCACTTGAGGCCTGGAAGTGAGAGGACGGCTTCGCCGATCGGGTCCATGAGCTGGCTCACGATGCCGACGCACCCGTCCGCAGCCTGGCGGATGTTGGCCTCGTCGAGGGGGCGGTCCGGCGGATAGGTGATCACCTCGGCCGCCTCGGCGAGGATCGACGGCCCTGGATCGAGGATCGGATGCATCAAGAGGACGCGCGGGCGACCGGAGGTGCTCATGGGTTCAGTCCCAAATCAGTGGCGATGGGCTTCAGGGCATCGCGGACGAACTCCACGTGCTCGTCGAAGGGTATACCGAGCACCTCGGCACCCGCGACCAGCTCCTCTCGATGGACGCCGCGCGCGAAGGCCTTGTCCTTCATCTTCTTGCGGACGGTGCTTGCTTCCACGGCGCCCAGCGACTTGTCGGGCTTGACGAGCGCGCAGGCGATGATGAAGCCGCACATCTCGTCCACCGCGTAGAGCGCCTTGCGCGCGTTGCTGTCGCGCGGCACGTCCAGGTAGTCGGCGTGGGAGGCGATGTCGTCGAGGATGTCCTCCGGCCAGCCCTTCTCGCGCAGCATCTGGATCCCGCGCATGGGGTGCAGCTCGGCGGTCGGTCCCGACTCGTAGTCCCAGTCGTGGATGAGCCCGAGCACCGCCCAGCGCTCTTCGTCTTCGCCAAAGCGCCGGGCGTAGGCGCGCATTGCAGCCTCGACGCTGCGCATGTGCCGGAGCAGCTGTTCCGACTTGGTCATCGAGGTGACGAGCTCCCAGGCTTCTTCGCGCGTCGGTGTCACAGGATCTCCTTCAGGGCGCCGAGCAGCGTTTCGTGCTGCTCGCGGGTGCCGATGGTGATGCGGATCCAGCCCGCGATCGGCTCACGATCGTAATGGCGGACCAGGATCTTGCGCTCGCGGAGAGCGGCGACGACCTCCGCCGCCGGCTTTGGTGGTCTCGCGAACACGAAGTTCGCGGCCGACGGCACGATCTCGAAGCCCAGCTTCTGGAGCTGGCTCGCGAGCTCGCTCCGGTTCCGCACCACCTCGTCGACAAGCCGCCTGTGATGTGCCTCGTCCTCGATCGCGGCGACGGCGGCCGCGATGGCCAGCCGGTCGACGTTGTAGGAATCCTTGACCGCGTCCATCGTCTCGATCAGCTCCTTGCTCCCCAGCGCAAAGCCGATCCGCAGGCCCGCCAACCCGTACGACTTGGAGAAGGTCCGAAGCAGAAGGACGTTGTCGTGCCTCTCGAGAAGCGACAAGCAGGAACGCGGCGCGAAGTCCACGTAGGCCTCGTCGATGGCGACGACTCCCGACGAAGCCGCCACCGCAGCCTCGACGTCGCCGGCGTCGAACAACGCGCCGGTCGGCGAGTTGGGGTTGACGATGAACTTGAGCGGGGCAGGGTCCGGGCCGAGGCTCGGCGGTAGCTCCGCGAACTGCTCGGTGGGATGCGTCGAGGGCACGGCTTCGTGGATCCGACACAAGGGCTCGAGCAACGGATACGTCGGCGTCGGATAAGCGACCCGGTCGCCCCCGCCGGCGAACGCCCGAAAGCACATCTCGATGAGCTCGTCGCCGCCGTTGCCGACAGTGACCTGGGAGACATCCAGCCCGAAGTGGCGGGCGATCGCCTCCCGAGCGGGCCGCGCTGTCGGGCTGGGATAGAGGCGTAGCGAATCTGTCGCCGCGTCCTTGATCGCCTCGATGACCTTCGGCGAAGGCGGCAGCGGGGACTCGTTGGTGTTGAGCTTGACCCAGCCCTCGCCATCCGGCGGCTGCTCGCCCGGCGTGTACGCCTGGAAGCCCTGGAGCGCCCTCCTTATGACGCTTTTCGACATTCGAGGAGAAAGGTTTCGAAAGCGAGCCGCGGGCTGACGTTTTGCTCCAGGTAGCCGAGCGTGTCGTAGGAAAGCTCGAGCAGACGGGCCCAGCGTCCCTGCTCGTGGCCCCGGCTGGCCAGCATCCGGCGCCGCAGCTCGATCTGCCAGCTCGCGATCGCGAACAGCGCCGG
This sequence comes from Candidatus Dormiibacterota bacterium, assembly GCA_036506195.1. Classification (GTDB taxonomy): domain Bacteria; phylum Chloroflexota; class Dormibacteria; order Dormibacterales; family Dormibacteraceae; genus 40CM-4-65-16. The sequence continues at coordinate 2,382 of DASXSD010000042.1, read as the reverse complement.
GTCCTCTTCATCGCCTTCACTGCGCCGCCAGCCCATCTGCTCGGAGTCGAGCTGCGCGGCGAGCCGCAGAGGGACGTCCGCCGGCGCGCCGAAGATTTCCTCGAGGCGGCGCGTCCACGAGTGGTGAAGCTCGATCACGCTGGCGTCGCTTGCCCGCCGCATCGCCCAGCCCGAGCGTCCGCCGGAAAGGTCGGCGAGGAGCTTTGCCCGCTGGGAGTCGACGCCGTGCGACACAAGCAGCTTTTCGATCTCGGGCGCCGAGACCGGGTGGAAGAAGACGCGCTGGCAGCGCGAAACCACGGTGGGCAGAACGACGAACGGATTGAGGCTCGGCGTCGTCAAGACGATGACGCGGTTCGGATGCGGTTCTTCGAGCGTTTTGAGGAGCACGCCCTGGTCCTGGTCGCGGAGGCGGCCGACGTTGGTGACCACCGCCACCCGGCGCGAGCCGATAGCCGGCTTCAGGTTCAGGAACGCCTGCAGCGACAGCTCGTGAAACTCAGGCGGCTTGTCCGGCAGCAGCCTGATCTCGTTGATCGAGAGCGGCTTGATGCGGTCGTCCTCCCAGTAGTCGGGGTGCCGCCTCAGCGGAACCTCGGGCAGCAATGCCGCGGCCAGCGCCCGCGCTGTCGTCGCCTTGCCGAGACCCGACTCCCCGACGAACAGGTAGGCGTGGGCCAGGCGCTGTGTCTGAAGCTGCGATCGCAGTTGCTCGAGCGCCTGCGCGTGGCCGACGATCCCCTGGAACGCGTCGGTCACGGAGACTGGTTGGAAGCGGCTGCCCGCCGGGCCTTGATCTCCCGCTCGTGCTCGAGACGCTGGGCGCGGCCCTGGAGCCATACCTCGCGAATCCGCTGCAAGGCTGTGATGTTAGTCACGATCGCAAGCAGGAAGACGACGCTGTACAGGACCCAGCCGCCGAACGCCGTCCCGAACAGGAGCCCGATCACCGTCAGGACCACGCGTTCGGGCCGCTGGAACAGGCCCGACTTGCACACGAAGCCGAGGCTCTGCGCGCGCGCCCGGACGTAGCTCACGAGGAACGAGCCGGCAAGCGCCGACAAGGTGGCCAGGATCAGCCACTCCTGCAGCGGGGGATCGATGGTCACGAAGTAGGCGGTCAGGCCTACGTACATGGCGCCCTCCGAATAGCGGTCGAGCGTCGAGTCCAGGAAGGCTCCGTACGGATAGCTGGTGTGGGTCGAGCGCGCCAGCGCCCCGTCGAGGATGTCGCACGTGCCGGCGACGATCAACACGGCGCCTGCCCAGCTCAGCTGACCGAACGCGGCCAGGGTTGCGGCGACAACGGTGAGGGCCAGGCCGACCACGGTCACCTGGTTCGGCGTCAGCGGGGTCCGACCGAGCGCCGTGATCAGCGCTTCCGCGTGGCGCCGGACCCAGGCTTCAAACCGCGTGGTGAACACCCGACACCTCCAACACCCGGGCGGGCTGCGCGGCGAGCGCCTTGCGAGCCTCCTGGTAGACCTGGACCACCTCGGAAGCGACCAGCTTCCAGTCGTAGCGACGGGCCTTCTGCAGCGCGTAGTTCGCGAGACGCGCCCGCAGCTCGGCGTCGCGGGCGAGGATGACGAGCGAAGCCGCCAGCTCGCGCCAGTTCTTGGGTGGGACGGTGATGCTGTCCCGACCGGGCTCGAGGACCGACATGTAGCCGGGCACCTCCGTCGCCACGACCGGCAGTCCTGTCGCAAGGGCTTCGAGCAGCACAACGCCGAAGCTCTCGCCGCCCGTGGCCGGCGCGCAGAAGATGTCCGCGCTGTTGTAGTAGCGCGGCTTTACCGACTCCGGGACGTAGCCGGCCATCACCACGTTGGTGAGCTTGTGTCGTGCGATGTACGACTCGACGCGGCCCCGCAGCGGCCCGTCGCCGACGATGATCAGACGCATTAGCGGGATGCGCGTGCTCAACGCGCGATACGCGCGAAGCAAGTCACCGAGGCCTTTGCGTTTCTCGAGCCGGCCGACGAACAGGATGTTGAGGTGGTCGTCGCGCAGGTGGCGGATCGGCGGCAGCCCCGGCCGGTAGGTCTCGAGGTCGACGCCATTCGGGATCACCCGCATCGGGAAATTCGGGAAGTATCGATTCACGAATGCGCGCGCCGGCTCGCTGACCGCGATCGCTCGATGCAGATGCTCGAGGTAGGGCTGGAGGAAGGGCCGGCCGTAGAAGTAGCCGACGTTGGAGTGGGAGAACGCGTGGAACGTGCCGACGTTGGCCGTCGTCGACATGCGCAGCATCGTTATCGGCAGAGCGGGCATCAGCGGCTCGTGGAAATGGAGGACGTCGAAGCGCTCGTCGGCCACGATCGCCGCCACCTGGTTGGCCAGGTGGAAGCTGAGCGTGATCCTCGCCACCGAGTCGTT
>DASXSD010000041.1:0-9075 GCA_036506195.1 Candidatus Dormiibacterota bacterium | reverse complement strand
CCCCCGACCTCCAGCATGTCAAGCTGGCGCTCTTCCAGCTGAGCTAGCCGCCCGCGCGCGGAATGGCGTAAGTGGACAAATTATTGTAGGAGCGATGCCTCCCTACATCGGCCGGCGCATGCGCCGCGTCGAAGACGAGCGACTGATCACAGGCAAGGGTCGCTTCGCAGGAGACGTCAAGCTCGACGGCCTCGTCTACGTCGCTTTCTGCCGCTCCACGCTTCCCCACGCCCGCATCGCGTACATCGACGCGTCCGCCGCGAAGGCGATGCCTGGCGTGCTTGCGGTGTGGACAGCCGACGATCTGCCCGAGGTCAAAGACGGACTCAGCGACTGGGGGCCGGAGGACATGGTCAGCCGCAATCGGCCGATCCTCAACCGCGACGAGGTCAACTACATCGGCGAGTCGTTCGCGGTCGTGGTCGCCGAGACCGAGTACCAGGCGCGCGACGCCGCCGACCAGGTGGCCGCCGAGCTCGATCCCCTTCCCGGTGTCGGCGATGTGCTCACCGCTACCGCCGGCGGCGCACCCAAAGTCCACGCCGACACGGACGGCAACGTCGCCCGCAGCAAGACGCGCAAGTTCGGCGACATCAACGCAGCGTTCGCAAGCGACGGCGTGACGGCGAAGATCACGCTCACGACCTCGCGCGTCGCCGGCGCCGCGATGGAGCCTCGCGCCGTGACCGCGACGCCCGACGAGGAAACCGAGGGCCTCAAGGTCTGGACCTCGACCCAGAACGTCTTCGGCGTCCGCGAAGCGATCGCCGGCGCGCTCGGCCTGGACGAAGAGAAAGTGCGCGTGCTGGCCGAGGACGTGGGTGGTGGTTTCGGCGCCAAGGGCAGCGTATTTCCCGAGGAGGTGCTGACCGCGCTGGCAGCGCACAAGCTGAAAAAGCCCACGCAGTGGGTCGCGTCGCGCACCGAGGACGGCGCGACCACCGCCCAGGGCCACGGCTCCGTGATCGAGATCGAGATCGCCTCCGACAAAGACGGCAAGCTGCGCGGACTGAGAGGCAAGCTCGTCCACGACCTCGGCGCCTACGCCGGGTCAGGCGCCGGCCAGCCCGACCTCATCGTCTCCCACATGCTCTCCGCCTACGTCATGCCGGCGCTGAGCATGGACACACAGCTCGTCTACACGAACACGGTCCCGACAGGTTTCATCCGCGGCGGCGGCCGGCCGCTGGGCAACTACGCCGTCGAGCGCGCAATGGACCGTCTCGCGCGCGCCCTCGACATCTCGCCAGTCGAGCTGCGAAGACGCAACCTGATCCGGCCCGAGCAGATCCCCTACACCACCGGCTATCCCGCCGGTCGCCACGGCATGGTCTACGACAGCGGCGACTACCCACGCCTGCTCGAGATGACGCTGAGCAAGCTCGGGCATCCCGCAGAAAGCGTCGAGGATGGGCGGCTAACAGGCGTCGGCGTCGCCTGCTGCGTCGAGTCGACGGGCTTCGGCGGCGGCGAGCCCGCCAGGCTGCGCATCAACAAGGACGGATCGGCGGACCTGTACGTGGGCTCCACCCCGCAGGGCCAGGGCCACCAGACGATGGCCGCGCAGGTGGCCGCGGACCGCCTGGGCTGGCCCTTCGAGAGGATCAAAGTCACCGCCGCCGACACCAGCCACACGCCGCCCGCCGAGCTCACCGCGGGCAGCCGGAGCGCCGTCCAGGTGGGCAACGCGACGTCCAGGGCCGCGACAACCCTACGCAAGAAGCTGCTCGAGCGAGCCGGTGACGTGCTCGAGGCCGACGCCGCCGACCTCGTCATCGAGGACGGCAGCATCTCGGTGCGCGGCACGCCAACCAAAAGGGTTTCGGTCACCGAGGTCGTTCCGGACGAAGGGCTCGAGGTCCTCGAGAGCTTCGATCCCAAGCGCCCGCTGGCTTACTCGAGCGGCTGCCACGCCGCCGTGGTCGCGGTCGACCCGGACACGGGTCAAATCGAGATCCTGCGCTACGTCATCGCCCACGACACCGGCCAGGCGATCAACGAGCTGATCGTCGAGGGCCAGATGCATGGCGGGTTCGCGCACGGCATTGGCTACGCGCTGCACGAGGCCGCGATCTACGACCCTGACGGCAGCTTCCGCTCCGCCAGCTTTCTCGACTACACAATCGTCAGCACTGGCGAGGTCGGCGAGCCCGAGCTCGTCCACATCTCGACGCCGACCGACGCCAACCCCGAAGGCTTCAAGGGCGCGGGCGAAAGCGGGACCATCCCCGCCCCGGCCGCGATCTCGAACGCGGTGGAGGACGCCCTGCGCAAGCGCAAGCCGAACGCGGTCGTCGACCGCCTTCCGATCACGTCGGACCGGATCGTCGAAATCCTGGGCGACTAGACCCTGGTCAACGGCTCGGCTGTCGACTGGCGGCGCAACCTGGTTGCGCTGTGGTTGGCGGAGTTCATGGCCATCTTCGGCTTCAGCTTCGCCTTCCCGTTTCTTTCGATCTTCCTCAACAAAGACCTCGGCGTGCACTCGGGGACCGACCTCTACGTGTGGACGGCCGCCTCGGCGAGCGCGTCCGGAATCGCGCTGGCGATCGCCAGCCCCATCTGGGGCATCCTCGGCGACCGCTATGGGCGCAAGCCCATGCTCGTGCGCTCGATGCTCGGCGGCGGCATCACCGTCGGCCTCATCTACTTCGCGCAGAACCCGACCGAGCTGGTGGTGCTGCGTTTCCTGCAGGGACTGACCAGCGGCACCGTCGCCGCCGCAACCGCGCTCGTCGCCGCGGAGACGCCCCGCGCCCGGGTCGGCTGGTCGCTTGGAGTCGTCACGTCGGCGGTCGCGCTGGGCGGCGCGATCGGTCCCGTGGTCGGAGGCCTCGCCGGCGAGCTGTTCGGCCTGCGGCTTGTCTTCCTGGTCGGCGGCGTGCTCCTTCTGGTCGCGCTCATCCCCGTGCTGGTGATGGTGCGCGAGACCCCACTGCTTCCCCGCGTCGGGCCGCGCGTCGGCGCCCTGGCGCTCATCGACCAGCAGCCCGGGCTTCGACGCTCACTCACCGTGCTCATCGCCGCGCAGGGGCTGACGAACCTGGTCACCTCGGCGACGCAGCAGCTGGTCGTGCTGCGCCTGCTCGAGATGCTGTCCAGCGGCGTGTCCGCCGTCAGCGGGATTGGGTTCGGGCTGGCCGGCGTTGCGAGCAGCGCCGCCGCCGTGGGCTACACGCGCGTCACGCGCCACCTGGGCTATGTGAGGACGTCGGCGGCCGCCGCGGGCATGCTGGCCCTGGCGGTGCTCCTCATCGGCGCCGCGCCCGAGGTTTCGCTGGTCGTGATCGCGATCGGACTGAGCGGATTGTTCAGCGGTGTCATCCAGCCGGCCACCGCGAGCATGATCGGCCTCGAGACGCCGCACGAGGCGCAGAGCACCGTCTTCGGGATCAACGCGAGCTCGGTCGCGATGGGATTCTTTCTCGGCCCGCTGATCGGGGGCACGGTCGCCGCGGTGACTTCGGACGTCTCGAGCGCGCTGTTCGTGGTGGCGGGCCTGGGGCTTGCGCTCGCGGCGCTTCTCAGCACCTCGGCGCGCGAGCCTCGCTAGTTAGTCCCTCGGCTTGAACGGGGTCAGCTGCTCCAGATCCTTCTCGTCGATGGTGGCGAACAGCGCAAGGTCGTCGCTGCGCTCGAGAAACCGGCGCGGCAGGATGACCTCCTCCTTGAACAAACCCTGCGGCTTGAGCACGACGCCCACCAGCTGGCCGTCGTCGAACAGCGCGTCCTGCACGGTGCCGAGCTTCCTTCCCGTGTGGCCCAGCATCACGTTCTCGCCGCCGTCGATCTCCAGCTCGCCCTCGGCCTTGTTGGCGACCTGCTCCAGCCAGTTCGGCACCTCGGGCCCTGAGCCGAGCACTCCGGCGGTGTCCTCCAGGCCCTCCGCAAATGTCTCGCTGCGCTCGCGGTAGGCGAGGTAGGCCGGCAGCACCCGGACCTGCGCGGCCGTCAGCTTGAGGCCGATCCGGTCGTGTGTCGCCGTGGCGACCGCGTCCGGTGGTACGACGAACTCGTCGTTGAGCAGCATCGAGCCGGGCGAGAACATGTGGCCCGAGAAGCGGCTCGACTCCTTGATCACCAGCGCCCGCAGCCCGTACTCGGCGCTCACCAGGACGTGGACCAGCTCGCCGACGTGCTTGCCGTCGCTGGAGCGGACCTCAGCGCCGAGATGGAATTCCTCTTTGGTCACAGCAGGGCTCTAGCGTACCTAGCCAACGCGATCCTCTAATGTGGAGCGTCGCCCGCATGGAAAAGCGAAGCACGCCTCCACCCAACATCCTCGAGGCCGGCAAGAAGTACTCCGTCACCGTGCACACCTCGCGCGGAGACTTCGTGATCGCGCTGGTCGACGCCGGCGTCGCGCCGCAGACGGTCAACAACTTCGTCTACCTGGCGCAGAACCACTACTACGACGGCCTCACCTTCCATCGCGTGGTGCCGGGATTCGTGGTCCAGGGGGGCGACCCGCTGGGCAACGGCACCGGCGGCCCGGACTACAAGCTGCCTAACGAGTCCAACCCCTCTGACTGGTCGCGCGGCACGGTCGGCATGGCGTCGAGCGCGGCCGGCGTCAGCGGCTCGCAGTTCTTCATCACCATCGGCGACGCGCCGTTCCTCGCCTCCAACGGCGTCTACAACCACTTCGGCGAGGTGACGTCGGGCATGGACGTCATCGACAAGATCCAGGCCGGCGACACGATGCGCTCCCTCGACGTCCAAGCCTCGTGAGGAGGGCGCTCCTAACCGCCGCTCTCACGACCGCGCTCGCGGTGGCGGCGTGCGGCTACCCGGACCCGTACGCGGGCAACCCGCCGGTCGCGAACGAGAGCCCCAATCCCTCCGCTTCGTCTAGCGCGGGTCCCGGCGGTGACGACTTCGGGACGTGCAACAACCTGAGCGGGGTGACGTACCCGGACGGCCTGAAGGTGATGGACGTCAAGGTGGGCACCGGCATGGTCGCCAAGTCGGGCCAGAACGCCGAAGTGAATTACACGGGCTGGAATACCGACGGCCACCCGTTCGACTCGAGCCGGTTCTCTGGCCGTACGCCGTTCACGTTCCAACTCGGCCAGGGGCAGGTCATCCCGGGGTGGGATGAGGGTGTGCCGGGGATGATGATCGGCGGCAAGCGGTGCCTGAAGATCCCGCCCGAGCTTGGTTATGGGGCACAAGGCAGCCAGGACCAGACGACCGGGCAGTACGTCATCCCGCCCAACGCGACGATCGTGTTCGAGATCGAGCTGCTTAGCCTCAAGCCGGGTCCGAGTCCGTCGCCGTCGCCCAAGCCGTCGCCGAGCCCGAGCCCGTCTAAGTAGCGGTCAGCGTCCCCTTCATCCCCGAGGCCTCGTGCCCCGGCTGGGTGCACACGATCTTGTAGCTGCCCGCGGGCAGATCGACGTCGAACTCCTTGGAGTCGCCCGCCGAGACCAGCTCGCTGGTGGCGATGCTGTTGCCGGAGCTGTCCTTGATCGCCAGGTCGTGAGAAACGCTGCCCGCGTTGACGAGCCAGAACACGACCTTCCCGTGCGTCACCGTGATGTCGCCAGGGTCGAACTTGAACTCCGTCATGGTGACCTTGGTCGACCCCGCTGGCTGGGTTGGGCTGCTGCCGCAGCCGGCCACTGACAGAAGGGCCACCGACGCCATCACGAGAGCAATCGTTCTCAAAATGCCGTGATCCCCAGATACAAGATGCCGAAAAGGAAGATCCACACCACGTCGACGAAGTGCCAGTAGAGGGTAACCGCGGCCGGACCGACGTGATTCCGTGCCGAGAACTGCCCGCGCGAGGCGCGGTACAGGATCAGCAGGAGCAGGATCAAACCTCCGAGCACGTGGGCGCCGTGGAAGCCGGTCATGGTGAAGAAGGCGCTCGCGAAGGTGTTCGCCTTCAGCGTCAGGCCGCGGTCGAAGGCCTGGATGAACTCGTAGAGCTGTCCCGCTTCGAACATGAAGCCCAGGACGATGGTCGCGATCAGCAGCACGAAGAATCGCCGCCGGTTGTCGTGCGCGAGACCCTCCAGCGCAAAGTGGCAAGTCACACCGCTGGACAGCAGGATGATCGTGTTGAAGAACGGAATCGGCCACCAGTTGACGTAATACTCGGGACGGTTACTCGGCGGGATCGGCGGCCAGGTCGGGTGCGATCCGACGAGGTAGAAGTACATCGCGAACATGCTTCCGAAGAACATCACCTCGGAGGCCAGGAAGATGTACATGCCCATCATCCCGGGCTTGATCGCCGGGTACTGAGGCGCCGGCTCCCGCTGCATGGTGGCGACCGCCATCAGTGGTGGCCCTCTTGCGTCGGCGATCCCTCGACCGGGTACATGCGCACGTCTTCGACCAGGACCCAGCCGACGACGCCGTACAGGAAGATCAATCCGCCTAGCACCGCGAAGGCGATGCGCAGGACCGAAGACGGAAACGGGATCGCGGCCAGCGCCAGCGGCAGGGCGCCGACGCAGATGATGAACGGGTAATTGCTGTTCGGGAACAGGTGGATGCCTAGCTCATGGGCCCGCGCCGCGTAGTCGACCACGGCGTCGACCGGCTCCTCCGGCAGCGAGAGGTCGAAGCGTGAGGCCGCCGCCCTGTGAGAGGGGTCGGCGTCGCGCCACGCCTTGAACGCCGCTGACGCCACCTCGCTCGACGGCCAGATCTTGTAGCCGTCGTTGCGGCAGTGGTCGACGAAGCGCGCCGTGAGCAGCCCGCAGTTTGGGCATTCGACGGAAAGGCTGGGGTTGGTCACGTCGACGTAGCGAGGCTTTCGGGCTACGGCCACAATCGCTTTTGGATTCTAACCGCCTCCCGGTTGCGATTTCGGCCGCGGATATACTTCGACCTCGTGAGCCGCGTCGGACGCGTGTTCCTGTCCATCACCGGACTCGCAGCGCTCGTTCTTCTCTTCAGCGCCTGCGATGTGGGCGGCATCTCCCCCATCTTTCCCGAGCCCGTCTCGCCGAACGGGAAGAGCATCTACGACACCTACGTCGGCATCTCGATCATCGCCATCATCGTCTTCATCGGCGTGGAGGCGGCGCTGCTGTGGGTCGCCGTCCGTTACCGGCGCTCCCGGCAGCCCGCGAACTACGTTCCGCCGCAGGTCCACGGCCACACCGGCCTCGAGATCGCCTGGACGATCGCGCCGCTTGTCATCGTGCTCGGCATCGCCGCCTACAGCTTCGTCGAGCTCCAGCAGAACTTCCAGCCGATCAGCAGCCAGCAGATGACCGTGATCATCAGCGGCCATCAGTTCGGCTGGAGCTACGACTACGGCAACGGGGTGGTCGTCCATCAGGAGGGGAACATCGAGGGCAAGGTGCCCCCGTTCGTCGTGCCGACCAACACGCTCGTCAAGCTCCAGTTCCGGGCCACCGACGTGATCCACTCGTGGTGGGTGCCGGCGATCTCCGGCAAGACCGACGCCGTCCCCGGCTACGACAACTTCTCCTGGCTCAAGATCGACCGCGTGGGCTCCTGGCGAGGCGAGTGCGCCGAGCTGTGCGGCACCGGGCACGCCGCCATGCAGATCATCGTCCAGGCCATGGATCAGAGCGACTTCGACGCCTGGATGGTCAAACAAAAAGCGGCTCCTTCACCGGCCGCCTCCCCCTCACCCAGCCAGTAGAGTAGGAGTCAGATGGCCACCACAGTCCTGCCGCGGCCGAAGGCGTACGACGACACCTTCTTCAAGCCGATCAGCCTGTGGCTGACAACCACCGACCACAAGCTGATCGGGATCATGTACATGGTCACCGCGATCATCAGCTTCGTGATCGGCGGCATCTTCGCGCTGATCATCCGGCTCCAGCTCTCGGCGCCGAACCTGCACGTCGTCGACAGCTCGACCTACAACCAGCTGATCTCGGCGCACGGCGTGACGATGATCTTCTTCTTCGTCACGATCTTCGTCACCGGGATCGCGAACTACATGGTGCCGATCATGGTCGGCGCGCGTGACATGGCCTTCCCGCGTGTCAACCTGCTGGGCTTCTGGCTCGTCCCGGTCTCCATCCTCCTCTACTACGCCGCCTTCCTCTTCGGCAAGGGGCTCGACGCCGGGTGGACCGGTTACCCGCCGCTGACCGAGAAGGCGGCACAGGGAGCCAGCCTGGGCGTCGACTTCTGGGCGATGAGCATCATCGTCTGGGCGATCAGCGGGATCATGGCCTCCACGAACTTCCTGACCACGATCGTCGCCCTGCGCGCGCCGGGCATGAGGTTCTCCCGACTCCCGCTGTTCGTGTGGGCTCAGATCTCGACGTCGATCCTGCTCCTGGTCGTCGGCGCCCCGCTCGCGGCGGCGATGATCCTGCTCGAGTTCGACCGCCAGCTCGGGACCCAGTTCTTCACCACCGAGGGCCGGCCGGTGCTGTTCCAGCATCTTTTCTGGTTCTTCGGACATCCCGAGGTCTACGTGATGATCCTGCCCGCGTTCGGGATGATCTCCGAGATCGTTCCTGTCTTCTCGCGCAAACCGATCTTCGGCTACATGTCGATGGTCGCGGCGCTGTTCGGCATCGTGTTCCTGTCCATGACCGTGTGGGCGCACCACATGTTCACGGTCGGCATGAACACCTACGTCGAAGGCTTCTTCATGTTGATGACCATGCTGATCGCGGTCCCGACCGGCATCAAATTCTTCAACTGGATCGCGACCATGTGGTGGGGCTCGATCGACTTCACCGTGCCCATCAAGTTCGTCTTCGGGTTCCTGGCCACATTCCTGATCGGGGGCATCACGGGCGTCTACCTGGCCTCGGTCCCCGTCGACACCCAGCTGCACCAGTCCTACTTCGTGGTCGCCCACCTGCACTACGTTCTGTTCGGCGGTAGCGTGTTCGCGATCCTCGCCGGCGTCTACTACTGGTTCCCGAAGATCACCGGCCGGCTGCTCGACCGAAAGCTCGGCGAGTGGAACTTCTGGACCGTGTTCATCGGCTTCAACGGCACCTTCCTGATCATGCACACCCTCGGGCTGGAGGGCATGCCGCGCCGGATCTACACCTACGCCAATCCGGCGTGGGCATTTACCAACGTCGTCATCACCATCTCTTCGTTCCTGATCGC
>DASXSD010000040.1:0-6521 GCA_036506195.1 Candidatus Dormiibacterota bacterium | reverse complement strand
GACATCCAGATCCACGCCCAGGAGATCCTCCGCCAGCGCGAGCAGGTGGCCCGCATCTATGCCAAGCACTGCAAGCGACCGCTGGAGGAGGTGGAGCGGGCGATGGAGCGCGACTTCTTCATGACCCCCGAGCAGGCCAGGGACTGGGGCCTGGTCGACACGATAGTGGAGAAGAATCCGCACGCCGCGCGTGGCGCCGAGACCAACGGCAAGGTGAGGAGCGCACCGGCGAAGGACAAGGCCTGAGGGGCGCCGACTTCTGAGAGTAGTTGTCCTGGGCGGCACGCGGTTCATCGGCCGCGCCGCAGTCGAAGAGCTTGCCGCGGGCGGAGACGAGTTGCTGCTGGTGCATCGCGGTGTCCTCGAACCAGAAGGGATGCCCGACACGCAGCACCTCCACTGCGAGCGCGCCGAGCTCACGGCTCATGGCCACGAGTTCGCGGCGTTCCGGCCCGATGCCGTCATTGACTGCCGCGCCCTGACGCGCCGCGACGCCGAGGTGGCGCTGGACGCGCTGCCCGAGGTTCGGCGCTGGGTCGTGATCTCCAGCGTCGACGTCTATCGCGCGTTCGGCGCGTTGCACGCAGAGCGCGAAACCGACCCGGTGCCGATCGACGAGGACTCACCGCTGCGATCGGAGCGATACCCGTACCGGGGCCAGGTGCCCGAGATGGACGATTACGACAAGCTCGACGTTGAAGACACCTACCGGCCGCGCGGCGCGACGGTGCTCCGCCTGCCGATGGTCTACGGCGAGCACGACTACCAGCGCCGCGAGGAATTCATCCTGCGCCGCATCCGCGCCGGCCGGTCGCGAATCCCGTTCGGCGCCGGCCAGTTCCTGGCTTGCCGCGCTTACGTCCGCGACGTCGGTCGCGCGGTGCAGCTCGCCCTGCAGAAGGAGGTGGCCGGCGAGGTGATGAACATCTGCGAGGACCGCACCTACTCGATGCGCATGTGGAGCCAGATGATTCTCGATGCCGCCGGCTCCGACGCGCAGCTCGTCCGCGTCGCGGACGAAGCGCTGCCCGAGGACCTGAAGCTCACCGGCACCGTGAGCCAGCACATCGCGGCAAGCGCGAGAAAGGCGCGCGCCCTGCTGGGTTGGACGACGTCAGACCCCTTCGAGACCCTGCGCACGACGGTGCGTTGGCACCTGGACCATCCACCGGAGGAGGACTCGGCCGACTTCTCGGCTGACGATCGCGCTTTAGAGGCCGTCTAAGCTTCCTCCAGAGTGTCGAGGCGATACCGCCCGTTTGATCCGTTCGAGCGCGGCGGTCCGTTCGAACCGGGTCGCGAGTTCCGGATGCCGCAGGTGCCCAGGCGCTTCTGGGGCGGCGTGGCGCTGTTCATGCTCGCCCTCCTCGTCTTCATCCTCGCCAGCCCGATCGTCTCATTCATCACCGAGCTGCAGTGGTACGACTCGCTGGGCTACCGCGATGTCTACACGACGCGGGTGGGACTGCAGGCGATCATCACTATCGGCAGCTTCGTGCTCGCGTTCGCGTGGCTTGGAATCAACGTCCTCATCGCTCTCCGCGCGCGCGCCGGGACCGCGCTGAGGGCCGTCGGCATCCGGCGCTCGGTCCTCCGCAGCACCGCCGGTTGGGTCGGCCTGGGCAGCGCCGCGGTGATCGCGCTGATCCTCTCCGGCGGCGCCTACACCCAGTGGCAAACGCTCGCCCTGTTCCTCCACGCGACGCCGACCGGCACGATCGACCCTGTCCTGGGCCAGGACATCTCCTTCTACTTGCTCACCCTGCCGTTCCTGCACGCCGCCACCAACTGGTCGATCGGCCTCGACTTTCTGGCCATCCTGCTCATCGGCGCTCTGTACTCGTGGCGCGGTGACAGCTTCGACTTCCGCCCGACCGCGGGCGCCATCGCTCATCTATCGGTGCTGATCGCAGCATTCGCGGTCACGCTGTCGGTGGGCGCGTGGCTCGGCCGCTACGACCTCCTGTATGCGCACAACACAAACGTCGTGTGGGGTGCGGCCTACACCGACATCAACGCCCGCCTGCCGCTGTACACGCTGCAGGCGGGGGTCGGCATCGTGCTCGCCGGAGCCCTGCTCGTCAACGCATGGCTGCAGAGGCTCTGGGTCGTACCGGCCGCCGCCGGAGCATGGGTGGTGCTGGCGGTGATCGGCGCCATCTACCCGGGGCTGATCCAGAGCATCTCGGTCACACCGAACGCCCAGTCGTACGAGCTCCCTTACATCCAGCGGGAGATTGCGGGCACGCGCGCGGCATACGGGCTGTCTGACGTGACCGTCAGCAACTTCAACGGCGACAAGCCCCTCACGGCGAGCGACGTGCAGAACGACCGGGTCACGGTCAACAACCTGCGGCTGTGGGACTACACACAACTTAAGGAGACGTACGAGCAGCAGCAGGCGATCCGTACGTACTACGCGTTCCACGACATCGACATCGACCGCTACACGATTCGCAACGAATACACGTCCCTGGAGATCAGCGCTCGCGAGATCGATTCCTCGCTGCTCTCGCAGGCGGCCAAGAACTGGGTCAACCAGCACCTTCAGTACACGCACGGCTACGGTGCGGCCGCGAGCCCGGTCAACGCGGTCGTCGGCGAAGGACTCCCCGACTACGTGGTCGGCGACGTTCCTCCCGCCGGCGACCTGAAGATCACGCAGCCGGCGATCTACTACGGCGAGGTTCCCAATCCCAGCGACTACGCAGTGGCGCCATCGAGCGTCAAGGAGTTCGACTTTCCACAGGGCGCCCAGGACCAGTACACGAGCTACACCGGGAAGCATGGCGTGCCGATGGACAGCGTCAACCGCGCGCTGTGGTCGTTGAAGCTCGGCGACTTCAACCTGCTGGTCTCGCAGCAGGTGACCGACAAGAGCCTCATGCTCTACCGGCGCAACATCGTCGACCGCGCTTCAGAGCTCGCCCCCTTCCTGACGTTTGACCACGATCCATACCTGGTCGTCGTCGACGGCAAGCTCTACTGGATCCTCGACGCCTACACCACAGCCTCGACGTACCCGTACTCGCAGGCGGTGGCGATGGGCGATCTCGAATTCAACTACATCCGCAACTCGGTCAAGGTCGTTATCGACGCCTACGAGGGAACCGCCGACTTCTACGTCATGAATCCCAAGGACCCGCTGATCAAGGCCTACCAGGCGACCTTTCCGTCCCTGTTCAAGCCGGTCGACTCCATGCCGCAGGGCCTGCGCGCCCATCTTCGCGTGCCCGAGGACCTGTTCAGCGCGCAGGTGTTCATCTACGCGACGTACCACGTCAGCGCGGACGCCGACGGTGCCAGGGTGCTCTTCGCGCGGGAAGACGTCTGGGACATCCCGAAGACGCAGACCGCGCCGGGCGCGCCCGAGGTGGCGCTCGAGCCTTACTACGTCCTGTTCAGGCTGCCCGGTCAGCAGACCCCGGAGTTCCTGCTGATCATGCCCTACACGCCTCGGGGCAAGAACAACCTGGTCTCGTGGCTGGCCGCGCGCAGCGACGGGGCGCACTATGGAGAGTACGTCTCCTACGTGCTGCCCAAGGACAAGGTGATCTTCGGGCCACAGCAGGTCGCCAACCGCATCAATGCCAACACCACCATCTCGGCCGACTTCACGCTCTTCAACCAGGCGGGCTCGACCGTGCAGCAGGGCAACCTGCTCGTGGTGCCGATAGGCGACTCGTTCCTGTACTTCGAGCCGATCTACCTGCGCGCCAAGTCGCAGACGAGCCTTCCGGAGCTGAAGCGCGTGATCCTGGCCGACCAGACCGACGTCGCCTATGCGACGTCCCTGGACGGCGCGATCCAGCAGCTGGTCGGCACTTCCACTGGTCCTCCGTCGACCCAGCCACCGCCCGCCGTCACGCCCGCCGTGGTCGCCCAGATCACCGACCTGGTCACCCAGGCGAACCTGCACTACAAGGCCGCCTACGACGCGCTCAGGCGCGGCGACCTGACGACGTTCTCGACCGAGATGGCAAAGGTCGGGACGATCCTTCAGCAGCTGCAGACCCTGACCGGGAAGGCGACCGCGACGCCCACGCCTGGCCCGTCACCAAGTCCTTCTCCCTAGACACTTGTCGCCATAGTCCGGACTAACCGCGGGATAACTCCGACCCAAAGGTTGGATAGTCCGGACTATCGCGGCGGTTCGCTGGCTAGCCGGGACGCAACGCAGGGGGAACCCTCCCGGGTTCCCCCTACGGCGCGGCGCTCAACGGCGCGTCACAGCTGACATGCTGCCGGCGTCTTGCGCGCCGGATTCGCGCCGCTAACCCCTTCCGGAGCTGTGCAATTTCGCCGAAATGTCCTGGCGACAAGCGGCGATGGCGACCACGAGCGAAAGCGTGTCGCGGCCGGGGCAAGCCCGGCCGCCGAAGCAACGTGACGAGTCCCCCTAGCCGGGACGCAACGGGACGAACAAGACCGGAAAGAGTGAGCGAAAGACGACGCCGTCGGGCCGGCGCGTGTAAACGCGAAGGTCCTGCGGCTCGTGCGGCGAGACCTCGACCGGGATCACCAGCCGGCCGCCCTCGGCAAGCTGGTCGACGAGGGCCGGCGGCACGCCGGGCGCCGCAGCCGCGACCAGGATCACCTGGTAAGGCGCCTCCGCCGGCCAGCCCAGGCTGCCGTCGCCAACAGCGACCTTCACGTTGTCAAAGCCGAGGCGCCGGAGCGAATCCGAAGCATGCTCGGCGAGCGCGGGCTCGCGCTCGATCGTGATGACCTTGCGGCAAAGCCGGCCAAGCACCGCCGCGGCGTAACCGGAGCCGGTGCCCACCTCGAGCGCCAGATCATCGGCTTGGGGCAACGCTGCTTGCGCCATCAGGGCGACGACGAGCGGCTGGGAGATCGTCTGCCCGCAATCGATCGCCAGGGCGCGGTCCTCGTACGCGTGGCGGCGCATGCGCGGGTGGAGGAACTCCTCGCGCGGCACAGTGGCCATCGCCTCCAGCACGCGCTCGTCCGTGACCCCGTGCGGCCGGAGCTGCTCGGCGACCATCCGCTGCGCCGGTGTGCTCATGCGGGCTCCCCTCAACTCGGAGAGTACAATCACCACCGTCGCATTGGCGTCGTCCGTCACTTCCCCCGTCCCGCAAAAGTGGCGTCGCCCCGTCCGACAGCGTTCGCGCCTGGTCAGACGCACGGGCCCCGCCCACTCGCGGGTCGAGTTCGCCCACCCGTCGGAGCACGAGTTCGCGCGGTTCCTCGACTACTACCGGATCCGCTGGCAGTACGAGCCGGTCTCGTTCCCGATCGCGTGGGAGGGCACCCGGGTGCAGGAGATGTTCACGCCCGACTTCTACCTGCCCGAGCACGACCTGTACATCGAGCTGACGACGATGAAGCAATCGCTCGTCACACCGAAGAACCGCAAGCTGCGGTTGCTTCGCGAGCTCTACCCCGACGTCAACGTGCGGCTGCTCTACCGCAAGGACTACCAGCAGCTCCTGGCCAAGGCCGGCTACGGCGCGCTCGAGGTCCAGCACCTGCGCAAGGAGGACGTCGGCGAGATCCTGATCTCGCCCGTCGAGCTCGAGAGCCGGCTCCGTGCGCTGGGCCGCAAGATCTCGCGCGACTACCGCGGCCAGTCGCTGGTGCTCGTCGGCGTCCTGAAGGGAATCACCTTCTTCATGGCCGACCTTGCCCGCCAGATCAAGGTGCCGTTCGTCATCGACTACCTCGACCTGCAGCGGTTTGCGGGCGCCCAGCCGCAGCAGCGGGTGAAGATCGCCCGCAACGTCGACTACCCCATCGAGGGCCGCCATGTGCTGCTGGTGGAGGACATCATCAACACCGGCTTCACGATCGACTATGTGCTGTCGGAGCTGCGGCGCCGCCAGCCGGCGTCGTTGGAGGTGGTGACACTGCTCGACCGCCCACTGCGCCGGCTGGTCAAGGTTCCAGTGCGGTACGTGGGGTTCCAGATCCCAAACGACTACGTGGTCGGCTATGGGCTCGACTACCGGGAGCTGTACCGCAACCTGCCCTTCATCTGCACGCTACGGGCGAGCATCTTCGAGATGCCCGCGCCGTCACCGGCCCTGGGCGGCTGAGCTCGACCCCGGGCGGCCGGCTTGCCGGCTTGCTGGACTGGATGTCGGTCCAGGACTTCTCGAAGCTGGTGGCGAGCGGCGTCTTAAGGGATGTGGAAGAGATCGTTGTGGACGCCTATCTCGCGGCACATCCTCGGGCCGCGCGTCCGGCCGCGTACCGATGGCTTCGCTACGAGGATCCCGCTCCGGTGCAACGGCTCGCGGACGGCGTCAGGAGGCTGCGCAGAAGCGGTGCAGAATTCGACGCGGCGGCTGTGGACAAAGCCTGCGCCACAGCGTCAAAAGTGGGCTATTTGAATTAGCCGGGCCGTGTGGAGGTTCTGGGGAAAAGTAATGCCCCAAGAGACCTTCCTGTTTACCCTGAAGTCCCCTATGCGTTTTTCGGTTTCCATCCCGGGTTGCCCCGGACCTTCCACCTACTCGACGTTCGGTATCCTCAGGTTTACCGTACTCAGCCGCTTG
>DASXSD010000039.1:0-2001 GCA_036506195.1 Candidatus Dormiibacterota bacterium | reverse complement strand
CGACGTCGGGCTTCCGGGGGCTTGACCCAGCAGGTCGAACAGCACCGACGATAGCGTGGTGTCGATCTTCTTGTTCGGCCGCACCCGGCCGTCGCCGAAGTCGAAGAAGGTCTGCCAGTCGATGAACCTGCGCGGCGCCCGTCGGCCTCCACGCAGGTCGTCGGGGTCGGCCTGGTTGGTGGCGGTGGGCTTGAACAGCAAGGCGAAGAACTGCTGGGTGAGGTCGGTCGTGCTGGTCCCGAAATTGGCGCGGTAGCTCGGCCGCGCCTGCGAGTGGCCGAAACGGTACGCGCCGACAGAGAACTCGACGGGGATGTAGGGGTGGTGGCGCCAGTCGAAGAACTTCAGGCCATTGTCCAGAACGTCCTGCGCCGTCGCCTGGCCCACGGTTCTGGGCAGAAATTCGTGCAGCACCATCCACTGGTAGTGCCAGCGCACCACCCGCTGCGCCTCGGCGAATGTCTCATCCACCGTGAACGCGGTGCCGAGGTCTGCCGCCACATCGAGGTAGACCTGGTTATGGAATCGGAGCATCGCCTGCTGCAGGCCGGCGACCATCATGTTCTCGTCGTTGCGCGGATCGGCGGTGATCGCAACGGACTGGCTGTTGCGGGGCAGGTCCCGCCGCGCGTTGCCGTCGATAGACACGACAGCCGAGCCAGGGATCTCCTCGGTGAGGAAGGTGGTCCGCCCCTCGTCCACGTTCTGGTCGTAGAGGTAGGGAGACACGACTGGCCCGCCGCCGTACACGCTGTCCAGGTCGAGCGCCGGGATCCGGAAGTTGCGGATCGACTCGGGGTCCTGCGCCCGGGCCAGACTCGATGTGGGGTCGAAGGTCATGTCGTGGTCCAGGAACTGACCGAGGAAGGTGAACCCAGCGGTCAGCGTGGGGTTGTCCGGGTTGTGCGCGCTCTTCGCCGGGTCCGTGATCAAGGTGACTGGGTCGGACAGGTCGTCCTGAGCATCCATCGGGCCCCCGGGAGCCCCCAACTCGTTGAGTGCGTCGCGGATCAGTGGCACGTCGGCCGAAAATGGTGGGAGCGTCGGGAACAACCGGCCGAACCTGCCCCTGTCGTAGAAGGTCGACCGGGGGGTCAGGTGGCCAGCGTCTGCATCGCCGTGAGCCATGTCGGGCCTCCTCATCTCGGCCCAGCCGTCAACCCAAAGCCCCGCGGGCGAGGCAGGGCCGTCTCGCCGAAGCTCACGAAAGCGGGCCGTTTAGTTTCTGTCGGGAGGGGCGGAAGCAGGCACCAATCCGCCTCCGCCCCCGGTGCGCTCTTCCACCCTTAGTACGTTGCCTTTCTGCTGTCCAGAGAGTGGCATCGCATGGCGTGATACACCAGGGTTCGGCTCAACTCCCGCTCTTACCGGTGCCGGATCGGCGCGCCCCACCCCACCGGTCATTGCGCTGATCGCGCTGTGAAAGCGTTCTCACCGCTGCTTGCCGTCGAGGAACAGGGCGGTGGCCTTGCCGATGCGCCGCTCGCGGGTGTCGGCGCTCTTCGCGGCGTTGATGTTGTCGACGTGGTACCGCTGCATGCTGTTCGAGAGCTTGTCGAAGAATGCTCTGGCTCGCTCATCGGCCGCTAGTGCGGCGGCGAAGTCGGCCGGGACGTGCACCTCGCGCGGAGTGTCGGCGACGGTCAGCGTCACGCGGATCGGGTCTCCGCCCTTGAGGCCAGTAACGTTGCGGACGGCTGCGCTGACGCCGATCATGTGCCTGCCGCCCATCACGGCAACCGTATTCCGGTACTCGTATCCGTTCACGCTGACAAGCACGGGCGGGCGCTTGCCCGCCGCAAGCTGCTCGATGACCTCATCGGGCACCGCGATTCCGGTGTTGTTGCCGCTCGCGGCGACCGTCGTCTCGAACGTCACACTCTTGGGCGTCGATGCCATCTGTTGTCACCTCTTACCCGTCGGGGATCGTCCTGCCGTCAACCCGGCAAGGTTCAGGACCGGGCGCGTGGCCCCTGATGCCATATAGACGCGCGACAAGCG
>DASXSD010000038.1:0-3807 GCA_036506195.1 Candidatus Dormiibacterota bacterium | reverse complement strand
CGAGGATCATGTTGGGGCCGCGCTCGCCGAACTCGAAGATGCGATGAGTGAACGCCCAGTAGTCGTCGAGCGTCTCGCCCTTGATCGCGAACACCGGTGTGCCGCCAGCGGCGATGGCCGCCGCCGCGTGGTCCTGCGTCGAGAAGATGTTGCAGGAGGCCCAGCGCACCTCGGCGCCGAGTGCCTCGAGCGTCTCGATGAGCACGGCGGTCTGGATCGTCATGTGGAGCGAGCCGGCGATGCGGGCGCCCTTCAGGGGCTGCGCGCCGGCGTACTCCTCGCGGATGGCCATCAGCGCGGGCATCTCGCCCTCGGCGATGGCGATCTCCTTGCGGCCCCAGTCGGCGAGCAGGAGATCGGCGACGCGGAATTCGTCCCGGGGGGTGGTGGCGCTCATCACGCCCTCCTTTCTGTACCAGAAAAAAGTTCGTGAGCGCCGTTGCCTGTTCGAGCCCTCGAGCCTGGCGGGCGCGGCCGGGCGCCCGTTGCAACGCTCCTCGAGGAGGAGTCCATTCTACCAGCAGGCCCGCTACCAGCGCCAGAATCGCGCGGCCGAGAGCGCGATCACCGCGGTCACGATCAGGACCGGCGGCAGCAGCACGATGGAGGGCGCCACCTGGGTCAATGCCCCGGCCACCATCGCGCCGATGACGTACACCACCCACACCGCGCCGAGCAGACGTTTGCCATGGCCCGACGCCGACGGCGAGACCCCGTGGCGAACGATGAGGCTGACGAGGCTGGTGAGCGTTCCGGTGACGAACGTCGTGGCGACGCCCAGCACGTCGAGCCGGCGCGCGGCCGCGCTCTGGATACCCATGGCGACCGCGGCCAGCACGACGCGGAGCGCCAGTGAGGCCGTGCGATCGGTCGCGAGCGCGGCGAGCAGGACGCCCTCGACGACGAGGGCGAGGGTGACGCCCCGGGGCCAGGTCTGTCCGGCCGGGCCGCGGTACGCGATCCCGGCGCCGACCGCGCCACCCGCCAGGAAGCCGCCCAGCGCCAGGATCGACCGTCCGGCGCCGTCGGCATCGCCCTGCACCAGGGCCAGCCCCAGGAGCACGGTGTTGCCGGTCATGTTGGCGGTGAAGACGCGGCCGAGCGCCAGGTAGCTGATCGCGTCGACGTAGCCGGCGGCGCCCGTGAGCAGCAGGACGAGCGCGTTCCTGAGCGCGACCGGCGACTTCAGACCTTCTCGAAGTCGATGCGCTCGACCACCGGCAGCCCTTGCAGGTGGCGGCGCAGACAGTCGAGTCCCATCTCGACGGCGCCGAGCCGGACCCAGTCGCGCCCGCCGACGATGCGACTTCGCCGCGAGGCGACCGCGCCCTCGGTGGCGATGGCCAGACAAATGGCGCCGCCGAACTCGATGCGGTCGGGGCCGTCGTCCAGCCCGATCAGCACGGCCAGCGCATGGGTGGCCCCGGTCGTCCGCCGCGCCGCCGCCGCCACCGCCTCCGCCGTCTCCGCGGTGAGCTCGCCCTCGGGCGGGGCGGCCTCGAGCCCGACGGCGGCGCGGAGCTCGTCGAGATCCCGCGCGACGATGCCCCGGCGGAAGACCTTCTCGGCCCCCGGCAGGGGCCCCAGGCGCGCCGCGATCTGACCGCTGGTGAACGTCTCCACGATGGTCAGCGTCCCCTGGCGGGCGGCCAGCTCGCCCAGCACGACGCCCTCCAGCGACTGGTCATCCTCGGCCAGGATGAAGTTGCCCAGGCGCTTGCGGATCTCGCGCTCGACCGGCGCCAGCTTGGTGCGGATGTCCGTCGGGTCGGCGCCGCGCACGGTGAGCTTGGTCTCGAGCTGCGGATAGTGGGCGCGGAAGCCGAGCTTCACGCTGCCGTCGGGCACCAGCTCCTCCACCCCCGTCAGCAGCGAGTCGACGTGCGACTCGCCGAGGCCGTAAGAGTGGAAGCGCTTGAGGAGGATCGTCGTCTGCTGGCCGCTGCGGGCCAGCAGGCGTGGGATGACCTGCTCTTCCAGCATGCGCCGCAGCTCGCGGGGGACCCCGGGGGTGAAGAAGAAGCGCGCCCGGCCGATGTCCAGGGCGAAGCCGCAGGCCGTGCCGACCGGGTTGTCGATCAGCTCGGCGGTGCTGGGCAGCATCGCCTGCTTGCGGTTGTTGGGCGGCATCACGCGGCTGCGTCGGCGGAAGAAATCCTCCATGCGCGTCAGCCACTCCTCGCTCAGGATCAGCTCGACGCCGGCGGCTTGGGCGGCGATCTCCTGCGACAGGTCGTCGACGGTGGGCCCGAGGCCGCCGTTGACGATGACCGCGTCGGCCCGCTCTCCGGCCAGCCGGAACGCTTTCAGGAGGCTCTCGCGATCGTCGCCGACCGTCGTCTCCCACGCCACCGCTAGGCCGACGTCCTCCAGCTTCTGGCTCATGTAGGCGAAGTTCGTGTTGACGATCTTGCCGGTGAGCACCTCGTCGCCCGTGCAGATGATCTCGATGCGCATGTCGCCTCGCTAGTGTCCTGACCCAGAGATACTGAAACTATGTCGCGCGCCGCTGCGTTCTTCGATACAAGGAGAACGGCGATGCGCACAGGACGTCCGAAAGCGACGTTGATGTTGAGCACGGAGCAGCAAGACGAATTGGAGAGTTGGGCGCGGCGGCGGAGCACCGCGCAGGCGCTGGCCGTGCGAGCGCGCATTATCCTGGCCTGCGCCGAGGGTGGGAACAACACCGAGGTCGCCGGCCGGCTGGGGATATCTCGGCTGACCGTCGGGCGTTGGCGTTCGCGCTTCATCCGCGGCGGGGTGGATGGGTTGCTGGACGAGCCGCGGCCCGGCGCGCCGCGCACGATCAGCGACGCCGCCGTGGAGAAGGCGGTGACGCTGACGCTCGAGAGCAAGCCGAGGGACGCCACGCACTGGAGCACGCGGTCGCTGGCCAAACGGGTCGGCCTCAGCCGCAGCAGCGTCGCTCGGATCTGGCGCGCCTTTGGATTGCGCCCGCACCGCCGCGAGAGCTTCAAGCTGTCGACCGATCCGCTCTTGATCGAGAAGGTGCGGGACATCATGGGCCTGTACTTGCATCCGCCTGACCGGGCGGTGGTGCTCTGCGTCGACGAGAAGCCCCAGATCCAAGCCTTGGATCGCGCGCAGCCGATCCTGCCGCTGCAGCCTGGCCAGATCGAGCGTCGCACGCATGACTACGTTCGGCACGGCACCACGTCGCTGTTCGCGGCGCTCAACGTGACGAGCGGCCGGATCATCGCCGAACATCACCGACGTCACCGCGGCCTCGAGTTTCGCAAGTTCCTCGACACCATCGACCACAACGTCCCGCCGGAGCTGGACGTCCATCTCGTCCTCGACAACTACGGTACGCACAAGACGCCGATGATCCAGCGCTGGTTGCTGCGGCGCCCACGCTTTCATGTCCATTTCACGCCCAAGGGCGCGTCTTGGATCAATCAGGTCGAGCGCTTCTTCGCCGAACTCACCAACCGGCAGCTTCGTCGCGGCGCCCATCGCAGCACCCTCGAACTGGAGCGCGCCCTCCGCGACTACATCGACGTGAAGAACCGCAATCCCAAGCCCTTTATCTGGACTAAGACCGCTGACGAGATCCTCGCCTCCATCGAGCGCTTTTGTCAGCGAATCTCTGGGACAGGACACTAGAGGATCAGGCGCGCCCGCCTCCGAAGCGCGAATGAGGTTTGTGACCGGGACACCACGAAAGGAGAAACGATGTCGGATAGAAATCGCGCCTATGAGCCCCTGACGTCCGAGAACGCTGCGCTCGTCCTCGTCGACCACCAGGTCGGCCTGATGACGGGCGTTCGTGACATTTCCACGGGC
>DASXSD010000037.1:0-12884 GCA_036506195.1 Candidatus Dormiibacterota bacterium | reverse complement strand
CGCAGCAGGTACGTGAAGGTCACCGCGTCGAACGAGCCGTCCGGAAAGGGCAGCTCCTCGGCGCGTGCGTGCCGGAGCTGGATGCGCCGGTCGAGCCCGGCGTCGTGAACGTTCTTGCGGCCTCGCTCGAGCATCGGCTCGCTGATGTCGACGCCCAGGATTTCGGCATCGGTCGCATGCGCGAGTGCGATGGCCACGCCCGCGGTTCCGGTGGCCACATCGAGAACCCGGCGCGGTCGAAACCGTGCGATGTGGCGGACAAGCTCGCTGCGCCACCTCCCGTTCTGTCCGAGTGAGAGCACCTCGACGAGCAGGTCGTAGCGAGGCGGTAGATCCTCGAAGAGACCCGCCGCGAAGGCGTTCTCTGCCATGTGCCACCTCAGCGTACGGGTAATTTGTTCGCATGGCCTCATGGGGTGAGTTCGAGGCGGCCGAGCCCGACTTTGCAAAGCGAGTGCGCAGGCTGATGCGCTCGCGCAAGCACCTGACCATGGCGACGCTGCGGCGCGACGGGTCTCCTCGCATCAGCGGGACCGAGGTCCAGTTCACGGGGGGAGAGCTGCGCATCGGCTCGATGCCACGGGCGGTCAAGGCGATGGATCTCCTG
This sequence comes from Candidatus Dormiibacterota bacterium, assembly GCA_036506195.1. Lineage (GTDB taxonomy): Bacteria > Chloroflexota > Dormibacteria > Dormibacterales > Dormibacteraceae > 40CM-4-65-16. The sequence goes on along the minus strand of DASXSD010000037.1, from coordinate 12,277 downwards.
CGGGATGGGCGAGTCGCGGTCCACGGCCCGACGCACGACCCGGCCAGAAGTGGATCATGGCGAGGCGAGGCCAAGGTCGCCGGACGAGCGGTCGAGCTTGCTTCGGGCAACGATTCCCACGCGTTTCGGATCGACATCGACGAGGTCGTGATTACGCGGCTGAACGAGGCGGGCAACCGGCTGGTGATCGAATCGTGGAACCCTCGACGCGGCTACCGAGCGACCGAACGCGCCTAGGGGCCTAGACGAACAGCGGCTCCGAGTGTGAGCGTGCGATCAGGTCCTCCATCGCCTGGTCGGCGGGACGCTCCTTGGACCGGCCGGCCGCGTCGAGGACCAGCGGCAGCAGGTCGAGGTCACCGACGCTGTTCAGGAAGACGCCGGGCCGGCCCAGGACCCACGAGACGGCGAGGTCGATGTCGGCAGGCGATTCCAGCGGTTGGTACCAGGTCGTCCGGGTGTGGTCGCTGTCCATCCAGGGTCGAAGTGCGATCGACTTGATGGTCTGCACGGCCACGCGGCGCGCGGTGCACGTTTCGAGCAAGGCGTCGAAATTGGCGCGGTAATAGTCGTTCCGCATCGTGATGAAGTTGTAGGGCAGCAGCACGCTGTCGAAATCGAAGCGATCGAGACTCCGGCGGTGGGTGGCCGCGATCTGGGCCCCGTGGCCGGTGACTCCGATCCACCTGATCAGGCCCTCGGCGCGTGCGGTCAGCGCCGCGTCCAGGGCGCCGCCGGGACTCAGGGCCTGGTCCCACTCGATGGGATCCGCCAGCGAGTGAAGCTGCCACAGATCAACGCTGTCGACGCCGAGGCGGTCGAGCGAGCGGTGCAGCTCCTCACGCGCCGCTTTCTCGTCTCGCTGGTCGCCCTTCGTCGCGATGAAGAAGTGGCCTGGCTCGCGCTTCAGCCACGGCGCGATGCGAAGCTCCGAATCGCCATAGCCCGATGCTGTGTCGATGTGATTGACGCCGTGGTGCAGCAGCACGTCAAGGGCCCGATCCGCGACGTTCTGCGATACATGGCCCAGTGCGGCAGCCCCGAAGATCACGCGCGAGCTGTGGTGGCCCGTGCGACCGAATTCGGCCTTTGGGATCATGCCTTCAACTTAGCATCGAGATGCGGGAGCGGCGAAATCTGTATTGTGGGACGGCGTTCGTTCATTTCATCAGGAGGCTGCAGTGGAGTTTTTCAACCTCAAGACGAAGCAAAAAGTCGAGATCCCGGACAACCAGCTGAAGAAGCGGCGAAGCGTGCGGACGACCAGCGGAGGCAAGCGGCAGGAGCGATACGCGGTGATCGCCGAGATCCACGAGGGTGGCAAACCGCTGCAGCTGTTCAAGTTCGTGAACAAGGACACGTTCGACCGCCTCGAGGTGCCGGAGGTCAGCTAGCCTCCTGCGCCACCTCTAGCGGCTCGAGGCTCAGCATCTCGCCCGAGTAGGCGGCGTAGTACACCCGGATCTTCCGGCTGTCGCGAGACAGCTGATCGGCAAGCCGGGAGTCGACGTCGAACTCCCGGTCGTCGACCATGACCTTGTATTTGTACTGCCCCGGATAGGTGAACGAGCTGGGGACGGGTCGGGCGAGCGCGTTCGTCGTCACTCCTTCCCGCCTGAGCGTCGGGCGGCCGGTCACCGAGCGGACGTGGCCAAGGACCAGGTCGCCGAGAAGGACGACCACGCCGAAGCCACCGACGAGGGTCATCACGGCGCAAACCAGGAAGAACAGGGTCACCACGAAACCTCCGAAGAAACCCAGGTCCCGGAAGGCACCGAGCAGGTTGGGCCCGAGGGCGATCGAGACGATGAGGCCGACCCCGGTGAGGAACAGGAGCGCGGCTTCGCCGCGGAGCAGCCTCAGCCGCTGCCGGCGTGTGATGTGGCCGGCGCGGTTCGCGGCGAGGTCGGACATCAATCGAACAGCGCGGCGATGTCTGGCCGCTTGACTTCCAGCGCCAGGGCGCGCGCGTCCCGACCGGCGTAATCCTTCAGCGAAGCATCCGCGCCGTTCTCGAGCAAGAGGCGGACCATCTCCGCCGAACCACCCATCACCGCGCCGTGGATCGGTGCCCCGGCCTGCGCGCTCGCGTTGACGTCGGCGCCGGCCGCGAGGAGCCGGCGCGCGGTCTCGACGTGTCCGCCGATGGCGCCGAAGTAGAGCGGTGCGAGGTCGTGGACGCCGCGGTCTTGCGCGGCCGCCGGGCGGGTCTTCAGCTCCTGTTGGACCCTGTCGCCATCGCCAAGTACCAGGGCGGTGAAGAAATCGACCGGGGCGCCGCGCCCGATCAGGTACTCGATGATCTGGCGATTGCCCATCTGCGTCGCGGCCTCAATCGGCGTCTCGTTCCACGTCGCTCTGTCGTTCGCGAGCTCCGGGTGCTCGTCAAGAATCTCCTGGACTCGAGAGAGGTTGCCGTGCGCGTTCCCGACCAGCTCGTCGACAAGCGGTTGCGTGGCCTGGCTCAAGTCACTTCCCCCGGAGGAAGGGGATCACCACCGCGGAGAGCTCGGGCTGGAGGTTGATGTCGTAATGCGTGACGCCGGGCAGGATGGCGAGGCGGTGCTGCGTCATGCCGGAGCGATCCCAGTTTGCATCGCGCAAGCCGCCGCCGAGCAGCTTGAAGAATTCGACAGCGTGGGAGGGCGGCAGACCATCGGCGTCGCCGATGACGAGCATGACCGGCATGCCCAGCCCGGGCACGTCAGCCGACCAGTCGTAATCGAGCTTCAGCAAGTCGGTCAGCTGCTTGACCAGGACTGGCCAGTCGTCGACGTTGGGCGCGACCTGCTTGTAGCTCTCGTACATCGGGCTCTGTTTCATCGGCTCGGCCGTCTCGGGACCCATCGCCTTCATTCCCGCGGTCATCTCGGGGTGCCAGCCGTGGTTGGTGAAGACCGTCGAGACCAGCACAAGTCGCTCCACGACCGCCGGATGCTGGATCGCCGTTCGCAGCGCCACGCCACCGCCCAGCGAGAAGCCCATGATCGCCGCGCGCTGGAAACCCAGCTCGTGGATCAGCGCCCCAATGTCGTCACCCATCGCTTCGAAAGTCATCGGCCGATCCGCGGCCGGCGAGCGGCCGTGGGACTGCAGGTCGACGCCGATCACCTGCCGGCCCGCGGCAAGCAGCCCGATGTTGGCCCCGAACATCTCCAGGGATCCGAAGCCGCCGTGGAGCAGGATGAGAGGCTCGCCCTCGCCGAAGACCTGGTAGCCGAGCTCGATGCCGTTGACGCGAGCAAGATTGGATTTCGCCTGCACGCTGCTTACCCCCGTTTGGTGCAACCGGTCTTCAAGGCAGCCTAGCGCGATGGACTCACGCGGCGACGCGGGAGCTCCCCTGCACTGAAAGGTAACTGACAGACACGAGTCACTGGCGCTGACCAAACTGGTGCGGAATGGCCAACAGAGTCATGGTCGTGGACGACGAGCCGGTGCACATCGCGCTTGTGAAAGCGATGCTCGTGAACCTGGCCGACGACATCCTGGGAGTGACGGAATCGGCCAAGGCGACCGCTGCGTTCGGCGAGTTTCAGCCGGACCTTGTCCTGCTCGACCTCCACATGCCGCCGCCTGATGGCCTCGAGCTGTTGCAGGAATGGACCGCGGACCGCAAGCGGCGTGGGTTCCTGCCGGTGATCGTGATGACCGCGGACGATCGAGACGCCATGCGCAACACGGCCTTGCTGCTGGGTGCCAACGACTTTCTGGTCAAGCCCCTTGACCGTCACGAGGTGCTGCTGCGGGCCCGCAACCTGCTGCACACGCGCCATCTGTTCCTGGAGGTGATGGAGGCGAGGGGCAAGCACTGGCCGGACGAGGCGCGCCGGCCCTAACCCGGGTCAATCACCGCGCAGTCGAGGAGGCCGGCGAGCACCTTCGCCGTCATTTGTTCCGGGACCCTGTATTCGTTGGCGATCCCAGGATCGTGCCATCGATTACGCGGCAATTGAATCGGGAGGTCACTCGCCGACGACCTGCTTATCGTGGTGCGCCTGGCAGGAATCGAACCTGCTGCCTTTCGGTCCGGAGCCGAACGCTCTGTCCGGTGAGCTACAGGCGCGATAGGTCCTACCCAGTCTAAACTCCGGGCCCCGTGACCCGGCTTGCCTGGTGCGTTGCCCTCATCGTTCTCTTCACGGCGTGCGAGAACGAGGCGCACCCGGTTTTCACCCCAGTCCCTTCACCAAGCCCGCATATGGCCCCGACTGCCGCCATCCTGCAGTCCAGTGACGTGCCGACGACCCTCAACGCCTGCGTGGGGTCGGGTCCGCTTGACGTCTACCTTTCCGTCCTCGAAACCGCCGAGCCGAAGCTGGCTGGGCGGCTGACCACGCAGTGGATCGACCTCGTGAACCATGGCGCGCGCGCCGGCGCGATATCGGTCTATGCGGCCAGCCCGGCAGCGTGCAAGGTGGAGCTCGGCTCGACAACGACCGCCAAGGCGATCGCCAGCGTGGTCATCCAGTTCGAAGACGCCGGACAGGCCGACCGGGCGTGGCAGGCTGGGGTCTTCGGCTTCATCCCACCGGCGCCAGGAGAGTTGATGCCCGGGCTGGTGCGCGGCACCGGCACCGGGCTCGGGCTCAGCTCGTTCACCTATGACCGGCCCTCGGTACGCCTGGCTTGCTGGCGCCACTCCGTCTACGTTGCGCTCGTCGCGGTCAGCAACTTTGATCTGGGGACGTTCAAGGCCGCGACGGCTGCAATTGACCCTCGCCTAAACTGAAACGTCTCGTCACGCGCCTGTAGCTCACCGGATAGAGCGCTTGCCTGCGGAGCAAGAGGCAGCAAGTTCGATTCTTGCCAGGCGCACCATTACGCCCGATCCGGGTGGATTTCAGATTCCTCCCCTGGCTTGGGATTGCACACGCGCCCCGAATCGTGCTCAAACCGTTTAGCAACAAGTTGCTGAAATTGTTACCTGAGCGCCGGAGACTTAACGTGTGCAGGACCGAACCTGGGTTTGCAGGATCGGCAGGTCCGCGTCACTGGTGGGCGCGTGGAGGATTTGGAACATGAAGCGGGTCTTCATCGGACTAATGGTGGCTGCGGTGGCCGCCATCGGCTTCGGAAGCGTCGCCGCATCGGCCTCGGCGAACAACTTGCAGACGTTTGGAACCGGCGCGGTGACAGTCACATCAGCCGACAGCGCCACCATCGTCAACGGCCCCGGCGAATACGGCGGCGTCTATATCAACTCGCGGAGCCAGAGCGCCAAGCCGCTGAACGCCGTGCACTTTTCGTTCGACTCAACCGGCGACTCGACCGGTGGCGCCCCGAGGTTCAGCATCCCAATCGATGATGGCACCACTGTCCTCAAGTACGCGTTCATCGGTGTCCTGAACTGCGGATACTCCACCGGCACTGTCAGCACAGACTTGCCGAACTGCATGGTCAACTTCAACAGCGTGGATTACGCCAACTGGGACGCCTTCGCGAGCGCCAACCCTACCTTCCGCATTGCCCCCGGGCAAATCCCGTTCATCATCGCCGACGAGCCGGGCAGCTACGCAGTCAGCAACATCGACCTCCACTAGCTCAAGGATTGATATCGATCAAGAGGGTCCCCCGCCGGGGATCCTCTTGACTTCGCAGGCCATCGTGAGCGCGCTTACTTGATCCGGCCGTTCTCCGCGGTCGAGACCTTTTTGCTCGCCTCAGGGTCGATGTTGAGCACCGCGAGGATGACCGTGAACGTCTTGTTCTGCCACTCGGCGATGTAGAACGACTGGCTCGCGATCGACTGGCTCAACACGATCGAGTTGGCCGTCAGCCCGGTCTTCGTACCCTCGATCGTGGGTGCGGACTTCAGCTGCGCGCGGCTGAATCCGAAGATCGTCTTGTTGTTGTAGGCATCCACCGCCGTCTTCTCGTCCTTGAACTGGACGACGAAGTTCACCACGAGCTTGTAGGTAGCGGTCCCGACATCGGTCTCCGGGTTCTTGATCGCCGCGCATCGCGCCTCGCTCTCGGTGTAGATCGCCGCGTAGGCGGCTTTGGCGCCGTCCTTCTTGGCGTCATCCCAGTAGCCCGAAATCGACTTCGAGGTATTCGGGTCGGGGCTCTGCTCGGCCTTGATGAAGTCTTCGATCTCACCGCTGACTCCGCATCGCACCATCCCGCTCGGCAGGTCGCCCGGTTGCACAGACACGCTTGAAACCGTCGGACCCGCCGCACCGCTCGATCCACCGCACGCGACCATGAAAAGAGCTGCACACATGAAGGCCGGCCACGCCCTGAGCATCGCCGCAGACTAGCAGCGCGTCCGGCGAGCCGATCCGCTCACGAGAAGATCGTTCGCCGCCGCTGCCGAAGCCGGTTCACCGTCGATTGGATCCAGTCGCGCACCTGCTCGCTGAGCTCGAGCACCAGGCGTGCGTCACCCGCCGCGCCGGTTCCATACGACGCGACTTCGATCGGCTTGCCGAACGCGATCAACCACTTCGAGGGCAGCGGGACCAACCCGCCCAGGCCGAGCCACGGAAACGTCGGCGTAATTGGAAGCGCCGGCAAACCGAGCAACCTCGCGATGGGCTGCAGGTCGGCGAGGACGGGATGAACCTCCTCCGAGCCGACCACCGCGACCGGGATGATCGGCGCGCCCGTCCGCAGCGCGACCTGCACGAATCCACCCCGGCCAAGGCGCCGGATTCGGTAGCGGTCACGATAGGGCTTCGAAGCCCCTTTCACTCCCTCCGGAAACACACCGACCAGCTCGTCGCGATCGAGCAGTGCGGTCGCGTTGTCGGGGTGGGCGAGCACATTTCCCGTCTTGATCAGGAGCATGTTGGTGAAGGGCATCGCAAATGCCCAGTCGACGACCAGCATGCGGGCGTGGCGTGGATACGGATGCTCGGCGAGGATCGCGGTTCGGATCATCGCCCCGTCGTAGGGAATGATGCCCGCGTGATTCGCGACGAGCAGCGCGCGCCCGCGCGCGGGCACGTTCGTCACGCCGTCGGCCTCGACCCGCCAGTAATTGCGATAGAACCAGAGCGCTACGTTCTTGACGCGCTCCGTGAACCCGGGATCAAAGCCAAAGCCATCGCTTCGGAGTTCCAGCCCAGAACTGGGACTCGCAACCCGCAGAGCCCCCACTTCGGTCAATTATCATCAGCAACGGCCTCGTCATGCCACTCGCCCTCCAGGCCGCAGCGGACGAATATCTCGGCTGGCTTCAGCTCGAAGCCAACCGCAGTCCGAACACGGTCCGCGCGTACGACTCTGAGATTCGCAGGCTGCTCGGTTTCCTGGCCGCGAAAGGGCACACGCTCAACGTCGAGGGCCTTCGCCATGAGGACCTTCGCGCCTACCAGCGGCACCTCGCAGAACGGCTGAAGAGCCCGGCCTCGCGAGCGCGGGCGCTGGTCGCCATTCGCTCGTGGCTGCGGTGGATCGCGCGTGAAGGACTGATCGCGCAGGACCTTTCCAACGGCATCACCCTGCCCAAGCTCGAGCAGCGACTCCCCAAGCCCATCGATCCCGAAGAGCTGACGCGCTTGCTCGCGGCGCTGCCGAGCGAGACCCTCCTGGAAAAGCGTGATCGCGCGTTGGTCCAGTTTCTCGTCAGCACCGGCTGCCGCATCTCCGAGGCGCTTGCGCTCGACCGCACCGACTTTCCACGCTCGGGCAATCGACTGGTCGTCACCGGCAAGGGCTCCAAGCAGCGCAGCGTCTACCTGACCGCGGATGCGCGAGGGGCGATGGAGGATTACCTGACGGCGCGCGCCGATGCATGTCTCGCGATGTTCATCAACTTCGACCGTTCCGCAGGCGACGACCGCGAGCGACGGCTGACGCCCGCCGGGGCGCGCTACATCGTGAAGCAGATCCGCAAGCAGGTCGGGGCATGGTCGTTCAAGTCACCGCACGTCGCGAGGCACACCGCCGCGACCACTCTGCTCGAGGTGACCGGGGGCGACGTGCGCCTCGTCCAGGAGGTCTTGGGCCACGCCAACCTCAACACGCTGCAGGGCTACACGAAGATCGTGGACAGCCGCAAGCAGGAGGCCTATCGCCTGTACCAGGAGTTCCTCGACCGCAAGAAGCCGGGTGCGTAACCCAGGGCGAGCGGCCGCGTTGCACGCCACATGAAGCGCCGTCACGCGCTGATCATCGGCTTCGGCATCGGCGGGATCGCGATCCTCGCGGTCGGCGGGATCCTGGGCGGCCGCCAGGCGATCGAGCAGGTGGGACGGGTCGCCGGCGTCACGTCCCCCGCTCCGACGGAGTCGCCCGCGCCGCTCCCAACGCCGCTCCCCAGCCGCAAGCCGGAGCCGAGTTCTCCCGGCCCCCGGACAGGCCACGTCATGGTCTACGACCCTGAGAACCATGGCGTCATCCTCTTCGGCGGCTCGACCACGCTTCCCCAGCCTGACGGCATGAACCTGGCGGTCGGCCTCGACGACACCTGGCTGTGGGACGGCAAGTCGTGGACCAGCCTCGACGTCCACGGACCGTCCGCCCGTAGCGCGGCGATGGCGGTCTACGACACCGTCCGCCACGAGGTCGTCCTCTTCGGCGGCTCAGGGGACGGCGGGGTCGGGCCAGGGAACTACTTGAACGACACCTGGACGTGGGATGGGAATCTTTGGCACCTTCGCGAGCCGGTGCACAGGCCCGATCCTCGGATGCGAGCGGGCTTTACGTTTGACCAGGCGCGCGGCGAGGTGGTAATGGTCGGAGGCGAGGGGGCGAAGGTCTACATCTCGACCTGGACCTGGGACGGCACCGACTGGACGCTCCGCGACCCGGCCACCAACCCGACTGCGCGCAGGTACGCCGGCATGGCGTACTCGCCGTCAACGAGGACGAGCATTCTCTACGGCGGCACGTGGGCCGGTCGCCAGCTCAACGACAGCTGGATCTGGGATGGCTCGAACTGGCGCCGTGGAGCAGCCGGCCCAGCCGCTGGAATAACGACGCTGACGTACGACAGCGCCAGAGACAGGGTGGTGGGCCTTGTCTACACGCCGGCCGCCGAAAACACCTCGGTCGCGGTCATCGCGTGGAACGGCGTCGCGTGGTCGAACGAGTCGAAGAAAGGGCCCCTCCTGGGTCCGCGCGTCGGAGTGCCGCTGGCCTACGACGCAGCAAGCGCCGAGGTCGTCCTGTACGGCGGCAGCTACATCGAGCCGGTCCCCTACGCCGAGACCTGGGTCTGGCGCGGCGCGGGCTGGTTCTTGTGGCAGTCACCCGCTGGCGCATAGTATTCGGACGTGGTAGAGATCAAAGAGGCGAAGCTCTTCCAGGGTTTGCCCGAATCGGAGATGCGCTCCGTCGAGAAGCAGCTCAAGACAGTCAAGCACCCGGCCGGACACGAGATCGTGCTCCGTGGCGAGGGCGGGGTCGGGTTCATGGTCATCACCGAGGGCACGGTCAGCGTGGAGACCGTCCAGGGCAAGACCCGCAAGTTGGGGCCAGGCGACTCCTTCGGCGAGATGGCGCTGCTGGATCACGAAGGTCGCAGCGCCACCATCAGGGCCGACACCGACGTGACCATGGCCACCATCCCGGAGTGGAACTTCAAGCCCTTCCTCAAGGAGCACCCCGAGGTGGCCTACCGCCTGCTCCAGACGCTCAGCCGGCGCGTCCGCCAGGCGGAGGGAGATCTCTAGGCCAGAGCTTCGGTGACCAGGCGGACGATCTGGGTCGCCGCGTTGAAGTCCTGGGCCAGGCGGTTCTTGGTCACCGCGCACGCAATCCCGGTGGCTGTGTCGGTAAAGGCGAAGCTGCCGCCGACGCCGCCCACGCCAAACGCCGTCTCCGGCTTGCCGGGCTCCGCGCCGAGCGCGCCGATCGAGTAGCCGAGCGCCCAGGTCGTCGGCATGCCGAAGACCTCGTCGACGCCTGAGACCGGGGTGCTCGTCGCCTCTTGCAATCGTTTCGGCGTGATCAGACGGACGCCGTCGACCTCGCCGAGCAGGGCGGCGTACATGCGGGCGATCGCCCGCGCCGTGGTCTTGCCTCCAGCCGGAATATCGGCGGCCAGGGTGTCCGCGCGGTTTCCGAAGGCCGCGTTCGGCATGAGCGACATCGGCGCGGCCTTGAACATGGGAAGGTCGGGCGGCATGGGCGGCATCTGGAACCCGGATGGCATCGGCGCGTCCTCGAGCACGGCCAGCCGATGGTGCTCAGACCGCGGCATCCCGAAGTAGAGCTCCTTGTCCACGCCGAGCGGTCCCGATATCTCTTCGCGCAGAACCTGCGAGATGCGCTTGCCGGTCACGCGGCGGATGAGCTCGCCCACGATGTAGCCGAACGTGTAGGCGTGGTAGCCGATCTTGGTGCCCGGCTCCCACCACAGCTCCGCGTCCGCGATGGCGGCGCACATCTTGTCCCAGTCGCAGAGATCTTCAATAGTCGTGGTCAGCGGGATGCCCGGTACGCCGGCGGTGTGGTTGAGGACGTGCCGGACCGTCACGCTCTGCTTGCCGTGGGCGCCGAACTCCGGCCATAGCTCGGCGACCTTCGTTTCGTAGCCGAAGGCGCCACGGTCGACGAGCATGTGGACCAGCGTCGAAGCGGCGGCCTTGCAGACCGAGTAGCAATACACCGGCGTCTCGGCGGTGTATGGACGCCCGGTGGCGGGGTCGGCGATGCCGGCGACGGCATCGACCACCTGGACGCCGCGGTGGTAGACCGCGACCTGAAGCCCGCGCTCGGCTCCTGACTCGACCATCTCATCGATGGCCTGCTGGACTTGCTTCTGGACGGCGGTGCCGGTGCTTGTCTTGCTCATATCTCCCTAGACCTCAGCGCAGCCCGAAACTCATCGGCGGACAAAAAAGGCCGGGCTCCGAGGAGCCCGGCCTTGTGAAGTGTCTGTTTACTCGTCCTCGATCTGGTTGTACATGAGGCTGTCCTGGATCTCGTAGAGCGCGTCCATCGCCTCCATCACCGAGGCCGGCTTGGCCTGGGCCAGGATGGTGACCTCCGGCGACTCTTCGATCACCTTATTGACCGCCACCGAGAGGACGGGCGGCATCTGCCGCTGGTCGGCCAGGTTCAACATCTCGAGCTCGTTGAGGAGCTTGTCGATGTAATGCATCTTGTTCCGGCGCGCGTACTTGGCACGCTGGATCCTGCGCTCGCGAGCGGTCATGTGCTCGATGGCGCGGCTGGCCTGCTTGATCATGGGCATATCCCTCTATCTCCTCCGGGGTACCAGTTTAGGGGTGCCCGCCGATTTGTCAAGGACACCCTGTAATAAATCGGTTTAGCGTTTCAGGGCTGTGCTAGAGTGGCCCGCAAGCGACCGGATGTGCCCCAAATGATCGCCGGCCGTTCGACCCGCATGGAAGTCCTCGAGCTGCTCCGGCGCAAGGGCAGATCGAGCGCGGAAATCATCGCCGGCGACCTCGGCGTCACCCCCAACGCGGTCCGCCAGCACCTCACCAACCTGGAGCGCGACGGCCTGGTCGTCAGCCAACCCGAGCGAAGCGGGCGGGGGCGGCCTTCCCTCCTGTTCGCCCTCACCGAGCGCGCCGACTCCGTCTTCCCCAAGCGGTACGGGCAGCTGGCGACGATGGTCCTCCAGGAAGTCCAGGAGATGGGCGGCCCCGACGCGCTGGATGAAGTCTTCGCAAGGGTGGCCGCGCGTCACGCCGACGCGATCGAGAAGGACCTGGCCGGCCTCGACTTCGACGAGAAGCTGCATCGCGTGGTGAGCTGGATCGGCCGGGCCGGCACGCTGGTCGAGCAGACCGAGGGTGTGGACGGCATCCACGTCACGATCCACAACTGCCCTTTCCGGAACACGGCGCTGAAGTTCCCGCAGGTCTGCTCCATCACGCCCCAGCTGATCTCGCGACTCACGGGCGCCCCCGTCTCGCAGTCCGACTCCATCCACCGTCGCGACCCCTACTGCTCCTTTGTCGTCCAGCGACCTACCGACACTCAGTAGCGCCCAGGTCCGCCAGGTCGACGCGCTCGCGGAGGAGCGCTACGGCATCTCGGTCGAGTGGCTCATGGAGGCCGCGGGGTGGCAGGTCGCCCGGTTCGTTCGCCAGCCCGCCGCCGTCGTGTGCGGCGTCGGCAACAACGCCGGCGACGGTCTTGCGGCGGCGAGGCACCTCGACCGCTGGGGACGGCTGGTGAGCGTTTCGTGCATCGACGCCGGCCGGCTCCGCGGTCCGGCCGTCCGCGAGCTCGACGCCCTCCGCCGGCTCGGGGTGGAGGTCGCCGGCGACCTGGAGCTCCAGGACGCCGAGGTGATCGTGGACGCGATCTTCGGTACCGGTCTTTCCCGCGCCCCTGACGGCAGGTTTGC
>DASXSD010000036.1:0-7226 GCA_036506195.1 Candidatus Dormiibacterota bacterium | reverse complement strand
TCCGCAGCTTCATGCGAGCCAATCGCCGGAATCGGCCGATCGTTCCGGTCTGGCTGCCAGGCAAGGCCGCCCGTGCGATCCGGGCGGGCGCCAACCTGGCGCCCGATCGTGCCGTGGGTCGCTTGACCTGGGAGGAATTCCTGGCCGCGCAGGTGAGCGCCGGCGCTAGCGCCCGATCGGAGTCGCTCCGCTAGTCGCGTAGAAGCTGACGCAGTCGCCCTGGTTCTTGAAGGGGTCGCCATCGGCGTTGTGCATCGTCTGCCAGCCCCCACCTTTGCAGCTGGCGCCGCCGGCGGCCGTCTCGGTCGTCGTCACGTCATCTAGCGCCGCCCCGCAGTTCGAGGCGTTGCTGGGATCGGAGGCAAAGGTCAGCGTGGTGCTGCTGCCGGCTGCCACGAACGAATAGCCCATCTGCTGCCAGCCCATGTTGGCGTACGTCGTGGTGCTGGTGTTGGTAAAGCTGTAAGAGACGGGTGCCGCCCCCGTCGCGCTGACGATGAGCGTCTTCGTGTCGGGTCCGCATGTCGGGTTGCCGGCCAGCCAGAACTGGACCACGTAGGTGTTGTTGACGGTGGTCGCGACGGTCTGACTGATGACGCCAACGGTCCCGATGGACCCGGTGGGCGTCCCGTTCATGTCCAGGCTCATCGCGCCGTCCTCGGACGTCCAGTAGTTGCCGATCCAGTCCACGGTCCCGCCGGTCACGGTCCAGCCGGTCATGGCGCCGGCGCTCGCCGTCCCCGCGGCAAGCGTCTCGAAGGCGCCTCCGGTGAAGGCGCCGTCCTCAAAGCTGCCGTTGGTCACGTCGCCGGCCGCCAGCGCATTCAGCGGCAATGCGAAAAGTGCGATCAGCGCCGCGATCGGACCGACAAAAGGTCGCCTGTTCATCGCGCTGCCCTCCCCTAACCAATTACCCGATACCTGGCGCGGCCTGTTTTGCAGAGAGTCATGTACGCCCGCGGACGGTAGCTGTCAAGCGGCAGAAGTGTCTACGCTCGTGGCGACATTCGCCCCGCAGTTGATGGAGATTCGACGATGGCAGCCTTTCGCTGGAGGAGCTGGCTCGGTGCAGCTGTGATCCTCTTCCTGATCTACGGAGCCGTTAACGTGCTGTCTGCCCTGGTGGTGCCGGCGATACTCGTCCTGGGTGGGGCAGGCGCGACCGGGCTCGTCCTGGATCCCGACGCCGACGCGTACCTCGCCGGAGGGAAGCAGATCCTGGATTCGCTGCGACAGTCCAATCCGAAGCTGGACACGCTGTTGGTCACCTCGATGGTCGCGATGTGCTCGCAAATGATGGCGTTCGGCATCCTCGCGCTCGTGACAACATGGCTCGTCATCCGGCGCGGGTCGCCGTGGGGTTTGTGGGCGGTGACCATCGCGGCGCTGGCCGAAGTCCCGTACTACGCGGTCATCACGACCATGTATTCGCAGCAGGGAGCGCCTGTCGAAGGCGGAATCATCGGGCTTGCGCCTTTCTATATCTGGCCGCTTGTCGCCTTTGTGGTTGGTCTCATAGGGATGTCGCGACTGCGCGCGGCGCGGGTGACCTAACACACGCGTCAGTACGCGTAGCCGGTGATGTGACGCCACGTGCTAGCGCCGGTCCCGGATCGCCCGGAGGCCCTCGAGGATCAGGTCCAGGCCGTACTCGAACTCGTCCCCGTAGTCGTAGGCCGGCTTCATCACGATGTCCGCGGCCATCTCAGCGAGGTAGGGATAGGCGCCTGCGGGGTTCTCCTCGAGGATCTGCTCGGCCACGCCGGCCACCGCCTCCTGCGTGTCCAGCGGCAGGGAGAGCTCGTTGAGCGTGAACCCATAGATGTAGCTGTCAAGCAGGGAGTACGCGTGGGCTGCCATCTCGACCGAGAAGCCGCCGTTGCGGAGGGCCGCCAGCACCGAGTCGTGATGGCGCAGGTTGGCCGGGCCGGGTCGGGTGCGCGACTCCATCAGACCGACTGCCCACGAATGCTTTTTGAGGACCTCGCGCGCCGATATCGCGCGTTGACGCATGGCGGCCAGCCAGCCGGCATTCTGCGAAGGCATCGCGATCTCACCGAAGACGACGTCGACCAGGCCGTCGAGAATCTCCTCTTTGCCTTTCACGTGGTTGTAGAGCGACATCGCCTCGACCCCCAGCTCCTGTCCGAGCCGGCGCATGCTCAGCGACCCGATGCCGTCGCGGTCGGCGATCCTGAGGGCGCAGCGCAGGACGCGCTCCCTGCTCAGGGGGGCTCGCTTTTTGGTTGTGGCCGCCATGGCTTGACAAAGCTTACACTGTATGTCCGGCCACGCCCACCGGATCGCGCCCGCGCGAGCAGCCTCCCCGGCTAGACTTACGATGTAAGTTCATCCAGCAAAGGAAGGTGGGAACCATGATTGCGACAGAGACACGAATGAGCATGAAGGCGATCGTCCAGGACGAATACGGCTCGGCCGGCGTCCTCGAGCTCCGGGACATCGACAAGCCGGAACCCAGGGACGGCGAGGTGCTGATCAGGGTGCGAGCAGCCGGAGTCGACCCAGGTGTCTGGCACCTGATGACCGGCCGTCCGTACCTGGTTCGCGCCATGGGCTTTGGCCTGCGCGCGCCCAAGGTCCGTGTCCGCGGCAGAGACGTGGCCGGCGTCGTCGAGTCGATCGGCGCGAACGTCACCCGCTTCAAGCCGGGCGACGCGGTGTTCGGCACCTCGGAGGGTTCTTTTGCCGAGTACGTCTGCGCGCGAGAAGACAGACTCGCGCCCAAGCCGGCCAACCTCAGCTTTGAGCAGGCGGCCGTGGTGGCCATCTCGGGCCTGACCGCCCTCCAGGGTCTGCGCGACGCAGGCAGGATCCAGGCCGGCCAGAAGGTGCTGATCATCGGCGCGGCCGGCGGGGTGGGCAGCTTCGCGGTGCAGATGGCGAGGGCGTTCGGTGGAGAGGTGACCGGCGTCTGCAGCACGAACAAGATCGAGCTGGTCCGCTCGCTCGGCGCGAGCGATGTCATCGATTACACGCGCGAGGACTTCGCGGATGGCGCCCGTCGCTACGACCTCATTCTCGACACGGCCGGCAACCGCCCCCTCGGACAGCTCCGTCGCGCCCTTGCGCCGAAGGGGACGCTCGTCATCGTCGGCGGCGAAAGCGGCGGCGGCCCCTTGCTGGGTGGATTCGACCGCCAGATCTTTCGGGCTCCCCTGCTGTCGATCTTCGTGGGCCAGACGTTGCGCGCCCTGGTCTCGACGGAATCGGCCGAGGACCTTGTCGTCCTCAAGGAGCTCATCGAATCTGGAAAGGTCACCCCTGTCATCGACCGGACGTATCCGCTGGCCGAGGCTGCCGACGCGATCCGCTACCTCGCAGAAGGCCACGCACGAGGCAAGGTCGTCATCGCCGTTTAGGGCGCAAGTTCGCCGGAACCGACTCGTTATCTCCTGTTAAGGGTTGACTGCGCCTTGCAGACATTGGCCTCGGGGGTAGACGCACAGCGAGACGGGATCCATCCCGTCCGCTACCTCGTGCGCCTCGTTGGGGTGGCGGTCGCCTACTGGGCGGCCGCCAAGCTCAGCCTGAACCTCGCCCTCGTCCACGGCCAGGTCACCCCGATCTGGCCGCCCACCGGCATCGCCCTGGTCACCTTCCTGCTCCTCGGCCGCCGGATGACGCCCGCGATCTTCCTCGCCGCTCTGGCAGTCAACCTCCCGCTCGGCCCTTCGCCGGCTGGCGCGGCCATCATCGCCGCCGGCAACACGCTCGCTCCCTTGCTGGCGAGCGAGCTGCTCCGACGCGCGGGCTTCCACCGGCAGCTGGACCGCATGCGCGACGCGGTCGCCATCGTGCTCGGCGCCCTGGTCGGAATGACGATCAGCGCCACCATCGGGAGCTCCGTGCTGACGCTCTCCGGCGTCGTCCCGATGGAGAGCTTCGCGGCGACCTGGGCCGTCTGGTGGGCCGGCGACGCGATGGGCGTCCTTCTCGTCGCCCCAATGCTCCTGAGCCTGATTCCCCGCCCCGGAGTCCGCCGCCTGGGCTGGCGTGGCAGCGCTGAGCTCACCGTCCTGCTCGCCGGCATCGGCGTGGTGACCTTCTTCCTTTTCCAGAACCAGTACCGGCTCGAATATCTCGTACTGCCGCTGATCGCTCTTGCGGCGTGGCGTTTTCGACTCGCAGGCGCCGCGCCCGCGGCCCTCATCGCGTCGGTGATCGCCGTGTGGGCGGCGGTGAACAGTGAGGGACCATTTGCCTCCCAGACCCTGGTCGAGAAGATGGTCACGCTGCAGGCGTTCAACGTCAGCGTGAGCCTGGCGTCATTCCTGCTCGCCTCGTTCGTCGACGCGCGCCAGCAACGAGAGGAGATGTCGCGCCGGTATGAGTCGGCGAGTCTCGCCATCGCGGCCAAGACCGACGCCATCGACGTCGCGGCGCACGAGCTGGCGCCGCCGGTGGCGGTGCTCACCAGCTACCTCGCGATCCTGTACGAGGGCAAGCTCGGACCTCCACCGACGAAGTGGACGGCAATCCTCAGGGTCATGGCGGACAAGGCCTGGCAGGTCGACAGGATCATCGACGAGCTGGTCGATGCCGCTCGCATCGAAGCCAAGGCGCAAAAGCCGAATCGCTCCTACCTGGACCTCCGCGAAGCCGTCCGCAAGGCAGTCGAGAGAGCCGGTCCGCGACTCGAGGTCAGCGGCGGGCGCATCACGACGAAGCTGGCGCCGGATCCCGTTCCCGTGGATGCCGACGCGCGCCAGATCGGACGCATCCTCGACAACCTGATCAACAACAGCCTGACCTACACGGTCCGGCCCGCCAGGCTCAAGGTCGACGCACAGGCCGAGGGCGATCGAGCCGTGATCCACGTCATCGACAACGGGGTTGGCATGTCGGAGGCCGAGCGCGCGCGCGTGTTCGAGCCCTTCCGCCGCACCAAGGACCCCGCGTTCAGCGAGGTCCCGGGCGCCGGGCTGGGCCTTTACTCCAGCCGCCAGCTGGCCGAGGTCAACCAGGGCCGGCTGACCCTGGAGCGGACGGAGCCGGGCCTCGGGAGCTGCTTCGCCCTCGATCTGCCGCTCGCCAGGTCGAAGCCCGTGCAGGGTGTCTAGCCAGCCGCGCCAGGATTTGTAACAATTCCTTAATCGCCGGCGGCCCGGGGACTTCGGGGGGTCACTGAAGAGGGATCGATCCCTCGTGCTCGCAATCTCGCGTCGTGGTCATCGCTTGCCCGAAGCAAGACCCATGAACAGGAGGAGATCACCATGAGGCGACTCGGCCTTGCGCTTGCTGCGGCTTTGCTCTCGGCCATGGCCGTGAGCACGCCGGCTTCAGCTGCCGGCTGGAGCTCGAATGTGTTTTTCACCAACCAGGTGGCGAGCGTTCCGGTGCAAGGAGGCGGGTATCCCGTGCCGGCTGGAGCGACGGCGCCCGTGCCTGGGACGTGTCGCCTCGGCCTGTACAACTCGAATCGCTCGGAGTCGTGGATTGCGGTCCAGCCTGGGACGGAGAACCTCCTCGGCGTCTCGAAGTTCTTCTTCGAGAAGTACTCGACCTTCTACGACTTCCACCTCGGCTCCTACACCATGCCGAACGGTACGCCCGGACAGAACACGCAGATTCCCGGTTACGACTGCATCTCGACCGGGACGCAGGACATGCCGCCGAGCTGGACGAACAACACCGATCCCAACGTCGACTTCGACACGCGCGGCCGTGCCTACCAGGCGACGCTGCCGTTCAACGCCTACTGGGTCAACCTGCGGCCGAACGGCGCGATCGGGATCGTCTACAGCGACGACCTCGGCCGCAGCTGGCATGTCGGCAATGGCGGCAAATTCTTGAGCCTGCTGCCTAACTCGACGGCGCTGAGCCTCGGTGACGTCGTCGACAAGCAGTGGATCGCGGTCAACCACATCCCCGGCAACCGCTACCAGGACCACGTCTACGCGATGTGGGCGGTCTTCAACGGCGTCAACGCGGTGGAGATCTTCTTCGCGAAGTCGGTCGACCGCGGTCTCACCTTCACGCCGACCAGGCGCATCACGCCGCCGCAAACGGTCGGCCCGGCCGCCACGTACGTCTATCCCTCGATCGACGCCGCAGGCAACCTGTTCGTATCGGTGGCGGCGTTCAAGGCGAAGGGGTCGACCGACGCCGAGCTCTGGGTGGCCCGCTCGACCGACGACGGCAACACCTTCACCTGGTTCGACACGGGCCAGAAGGCGCACGGCACGCCTGGGCCTGACCTGCCCAACACAACCTTCCGTGACGGCATTCTTCAGAACTTCGCCGCCAGCCCCACGTACCCGAACCACATGTACCTGGCGTACGAGGACTGGGACGGCACCCAGATGGACGTCAAGTTCATGCAGTCGGTCGATGGCGGAGCGACGTGGTCCGCACCGTTCGTCGTGAACGACGCGTCCAACTCCTCAACGACGGACCAGTTCCAGCCGTCGGTCGCGGCGGGTCCGGGCGGAGCGGTCGCGGTCGCGTTCTACGACCGCCGGATGTCATGTCCTGCCGACCCGAGCGTGCGGCCGCAGGACGTCGGCCTGTCGAACTTTTGCATCGACGTCTCCGTGCAGGCGTTGAAGGACACTGGCTCAGGTGCGGTCGTGGTCGGACCAAATGCCCGCGCCTCGGAGTTCACATGGGACCCCATGCAGCCGGACCAGCACGTCGACGGGCTTGGCCAGATGGCGTGTGCCTCGCACCGCGATCCCTGCCTGGTCCGTGCGTTCATCGGGGACTACTTCGGCCTGGCGATCTCGGCCACCAACATCTATACCTTCAGCGTCTCGACTCACTATCCGTCAGGGGTCAACGCCGACGAGGGCGGTAAGGTCTACTACCAGCAGCAGATCCTGGGCAAGGTTCCACGAGCCGGCTTCGGCTCAGGTTTCTAGCCGATCGACCGCGGAGGCCGGCACCGCCGGCCTCCGCCGGCCTCCGCATTTTTTTCAGTGGAGCTCGCGCGCAGCAAGCCCCTAAAGTCTCGGGGTGCGACTGGCCCGACCTGAGCAGCCGCTCGACGACAGCTGGCAGCAGCTGCCGGTCCAGCGTCGTGGAGCTTGCCGCACAGGGATCAGCTTTCGCCCGCGCCAGGTTGAGGCGTTCGGGCTGGACGGACAGGCGACGCTCGGCGAGCTCCTGTCCTTCCCCTTCGAGCTGATCCGCCTGGCCGCCTACTGGGACCGGGTCGAGCTTCGCGGCGGGGTGTTCGATACAGGCGAGCTCGACTGGCAGCTCGA
>DASXSD010000035.1:0-12370 GCA_036506195.1 Candidatus Dormiibacterota bacterium | reverse complement strand
GGGGAAACGATCCAGGTCGACGGCCACGCCGTCAAGTTCCTCAGCCAGAAAGACCCGGGTGAGCTTCCCTGGCGCGACCTCGGGGTCGACATCGTGGTCGAGTCGACGGGACTCTTCACGGACGCCCACAAGGCGCGTGTCCACATCGACAAGGGCGGTGCGAAGAAGGTGATCATCTCCGCCCCCGCGACCAACCAGGACTACACGGTCGTCATGGGCGTGAACCACAAGGGCTACGACCCGGCCAGGCACACCGTCATCTCCAACGCGAGCTGCACCACCAACTGCTTCGTGCCGCTCGCGAAGGTGCTGAACGAGTCGTTCGGCATCGAGCGCGGCATGATGACGACGATCCACGCGTACACGGCGGATCAAAAGCTCCAGGACCTGCCGCACAAGGACCTCCGCCGCGCGCGCGCGGCCGCGGACAACATCATCCCGACGTCGACCGGCGCCAACCGCGCGGTGGCGGAGGTGCTGCCGGAGCTCTCCGGCAAGTTCGCGGGCATGGCGTTCCGGGTGCCGGTCCTGGACTGCTCGGTCGTCGACCTCACCGTGCAGCTCGCGAGGGCCACGACCGCCGAGGACATCAACGCCGCCTTCGACGAGGCCGCCGGCGGCGAGCTGCGGGGCATCCTGGCCGTAAGCCACGAGGAGCTCGTGTCGTCGGACTTCAAGAGCAACCCGCACTCCTCGATCGTCGACGCGCCGCTGACGCTGACCCTCGGCGACAACTGGGCGAAGGTCGTGAGCTGGTACGACAACGAGTGGGGTTTCAGCTGTCGCATGGTCGACCTCATCTCGTACATGGCGGAGCGGCTCTGAAAGCTTCGATCTCGACCGTCGACGTCGCCGGCAAGCGTGTTCTCGTCCGCGAGGACCTGAACGTCCCGATGTCGAACGGCGCCGTGAGTGACGACGCGCGTGTGCGCGCCGCTGCCCCCACGCTTCAGCACCTGGCCCAGCGCGGCGCCCGCGTCGTCGTCATGTCCCACCTCGGACGTCCCAAGAACCGCGAGAGGGAGCTCTCCTTGAAGGCGGTGGTCGGCAACCTCGGGGTGCGCATCGGGCGCGAGGTGCAGTTCGCCGACGACTGCGTCGGCGAGGCGGCGACGCGGGCGGTGGACAGGCTGCAGTCGGGGCAGGTTCTGCTGCTCGAGAACGTCCGCTACCACAAAGAGGACGAGGCCAACGACCCCACCTTTGCGCGCGAGCTCGCCTCGTTGGGTGACATCTTCGTCAACGACGCGTTCGCCGCCTCCCACCGGGCGCATGCTTCCGTCGTGGGCGTGGCCGCGTATCTTCCGGCGTTCGCGGGTGAGCTCATGGAGGCGGAGCTCGAGGCTCTGCACAGGGCTCTCGACAACCCACGCCGGCCGATGGTCGCGGTCGTCGGCGGCGCGAAGGTGTCGACCAAGGTCGGCGTCCTGCGCGCGCTCCTGAAGAAGGTCGACGCGCTGTTGATCGGCGGCGCGATGGCCAACACGTTCTTCAAGGCGCGCGGGTGGCCGACCGGCAGCGGGCTGGTCGAGGACACGGCCCTCGAGGAGGCGGAGCAGGTCGCCGCCGAGGCCAAAGACAAGCTGGTGCTCCCGGTCGACGTCGTCTGCGCCCGCAAGATGGAGGCCGGCGAGGCGCTGCGTGTGCTGGAGGCGGACAAGGTCGAGCCCGGCTGGATGGCGCTCGACATCGGGCCCCGGTCGGTCGCGCTGTTCAGGGACCGGCTGCGCGGCGCCGGTACGGTGATCTGGAACGGGCCGGTGGGCGTCGCCGAGATCAAGGATTTCAGCGACGGCACGAGGGAGGTGGGCGAGGCGATCGCCGGCTCGGGCGCATACACGCTGGTGGGCGGAGGTGACACCGTGGCGGCCATCGACGACATGAAGCTCGGCCACCGCTTCTCCCACGTCTCGACCGGCGGAGGCGCGACGCTCGAGTACCTGGAAGGCAAAGAGCTGCCCGGCATCGCCATCCTCAAGGAGGCTTAAGGTTTGTCGGCTCGGCCGCCGGGGATGCCGCTCGTCGCGGCCAACTGGAAGATGAACCCGACCAACATCGACGATGCGCTCGACCTCGTGCGCGGCGTGATGTCTGTCGCGCGCGGCCAGGCGGACAAGGTCGAGGTCGCGATCTTTCCGCCCTTTCCGTGGTTGATGCCGGTCTCGGACCTGCTGGTTGAGTCGGGCGTCAAGCTCGGCGCCCAGGACACCTTCTGGGAGATGTCCGGCGCCTACACCGGCGAGGTCTCGCCGGCGATGTTGAAGTCGCTCTGCCAGTGGGTGATCATCGGCCACTCGGAGCGCCGCCTGCACCTTGGCGAGACGGACGAGATGGTGGCCAAGAAGACCGCCGCCGCGCTCTCGTGTGAGCTCAGCGTGATCATGTGCGTGGGCGAGCTCATCGACCACTACGACTCGGGCACTTCCGATGCGGTGGTCTCCGCGCAGGTGAAGGCAGGGCTCGCCAACTGCTCCGCGGACGACTCGGCGCGGCTCGTCATCGCCTATGAGCCGGTGTGGGCGATCGGCACGGGGAGGAACGCCGATCCCGAGCACGCGTACAAGACGCTGCGCCTCATCCGCAAGATCGTCGGCGAGATGATCGGCGCCGGCGCCGCCCGCAAGGTTCGGATCCTCTATGGGGGCAGCGTGAAGGCCGACAACGTGCAGGAATACGTGGAGCTGCCGCTTTGCGACGGCGTCCTGGTCGGCGGGGCGAGCCTCGACGCGAGCGAGTTCGCGCACATCGTCAAAACCACGGCCGAGGTCTATGGCCACCGCTAGAAAGGCGGGGATGCTGGTCCTGCTGCGCCACGGTGAGAGCACCTGGAACCAGGAGAACCTGTTCACGGGGTGGACTGACGTGCCGCTCAGCGACCGCGGCTGGCAAGAGGCCAGAGAGGCTGGGCAGCTGCTGAAGGAAGCCGGATTGCGTCCAGAGGTGGTCCACGAGTCGGTCCTCATCCGCGCCATCCAGACCACACAGGTCGCGCTGCGACCGCTCGAGCTGAACTGGATTCCGGTCAAGCGGAGCTGGCGTTTGAACGAGCGCCACTATGGAGCGCTGCAGGGACTGAACAAGAAGCAGACGGCAGACAAGTACGGCGAAGACCAGGTCAGGATCTGGCGCCGGAGCTACGACGTCCGCCCGCCCGCGCTGGAGCCTTCGGATGGGAGGCATCCGTCGCACGATCCGCGCTACGCGGCGCTGCCACCCGAGCTGCTGCCCGCGACCGAGTGCTTGAAGGATGTCGTCGAACGGATGCTGCCCTACTGGTACGACGCGATCGTGCCCGACCTGCTGCTTCACGCTTGTGTGCTGGTCTCGGCGCACGGCAACAGCCTTCGCGCCCTGGTCAAGCACCTCGACGGGTTGAGCGAGCAAGAGGTGGTCGAGCTCAACATCCCGACCGGCGTGCCGCGCGTCTACGAGCTGGATCAGGACCTGCGTCCGAAGTCGTGGCGCTACCTGGGCGACCCGGCGGAGATCGAGCGTCGGTCGGCGGCTGTGAAGGCCCAGGCGTCCGGCTCGAAATCCTCGAGCACTTAGACTGGTTTTGTCGATCGACAAATTCAAAGGGGGGACTTCTGAAGATGCCTTTTGACCTTCCACCGCTTCCTTACTCATTTGACGCCCTGGAGCCGCACATCGACGCCCAGACGATGGAGATCCATCACGACAAGCACCACGCCACCTACATCACCAACGCCAACAAGGCGCTCGAGGCTCACCCCGAGCTCGGCTCGAAGTCGGTGGAGGACCTTCTCTGGGGGATCGCCCAGGTGCCGGAGGACATCCGGACCGTGATCCGCAACAACGCGGGCGGTCACGCGAACCACTCGATCTTCTGGTCGATCATGGGGCCCGGCGGCGGCGGCAATCCGAATGGGCGCATCGCGGACGCCATCAAGAACAACTTCGGCACCTACGATGCGTTCAAAGAGCAGCTGCAGAAGGCAGCCGTCGGCCAGTTCGGCAGCGGCTGGGCGTGGCTCGTCGCGGACAGGCAGGGCAAGCTCGCGATCAAGGGTTTTCCGAACCAGGACAGCCCGTACATGGAAGAGCTCACGCCGATCCTCGGTGTCGACGTGTGGGAGCACGCCTACTACCTCAAGTACCAGAACCGGCGGGCGGACTACGTAAGCGCATGGTTCAACACGCTGAACTGGGACGCGATCAACGCGCGTTTCGGGTCGATCTGGGCGTAGTCCCGCCTAGGTAGAATCTCCGGGTCCATGGACAAGCTTCAGAACGGACTGGTCATCGCGGAGGCCGTGCTGGCCGTGCTCTTGACCGCTGGCGTGCTGATCCAGACTCCCAAGGCTTCCGGCCTGGGCGGCACCATCGGAGGCGGTGACAGCGGTCTCGGCGGTGGATACCGGACGCGTCGAGGCCTGGAGCGGCAGATCTACTGGACCACCTGGGTCCTGGTCGCGGGCTTCCTCGTCGCCTCGATTGCCAACGTCTGGGTTTCGGCGCATCTCAAGGGGTAGGTTTGCGGCCGCCGCGATCGCGGCGGCTCTGGCACTGACAGCGTGCCAACCGGTGGCCACGGTCCCGAAGCCCGCCCGAGGCGGCACCGCCGTCGAGGCGCTCGTCGGCCAGGCCACCGTCCTGAACCCACTTTTCGAGTCCAACGAGAGCACTCGCGACGTCAATGCGGTGATCTACCAGGGCCTGACGGGCGTCGACTACCAGCAGAACGTGATCGGAGTGCTCGCGCGCAGCTGGAGCGTCTCCCCCGACCACACGGCGTACACGTTCGATGTTCGCGATGGGGTGAAGTGGGCGGACGGTCAGCCGTTCGGCGTCGATGACGTGCTCTTCACCTTCCACGTTCTGCAGGACCTCGAGTACCAGCAGCCGGGCGCCGAGACCTGGCGGCAGGTCGGCGTCGCCGCCGGTGGATCCGGCCAGGTCGTGTTCACTCTCAAAGCACCCGACGCGTCATTTCCTGTCTCGCTTCGCGTGGGCATCATCCCCAAGCACATCTTCAACGGCATGGCGCCCGACCAGATCGCGGCCAGCCCCTACAGCGGCGTGAGGGCTTTCGGGACAGGGCCCTTCAAGGTGGCCTCGATCAGCCCCCTCGCCATCACCCTGGATCGCAACCCCTACGCGGTGCCACAGCCTTATCTCGACCACCTCGTGCTCCGCACCTACCCCGCCACCGATCCGCAGTCGGCCATCCGGGCGGTGCTGACCGGAGCGGCCGACCTGGTGGGTGGGATTCAGCCGCAGGAGGTAGACACCCTCATGGGACGCACCGACCTGACGGTCCACGAGATGCGCATGTTCACGAGCTCGTTCGTCGCCTTCAACTCCGAGGGCGCGGGCAAGCAGTTTTTCAGCGATCCCAAGATCCGGCTGGCCATCGTCGAGGCGATCGATCGTCAGCGTCTTGTGAACGATGTGCTGGGCGGCCGCGCCGATCCCGACCCGACGCCGATCCCGTTTGCCGGGTGGGCGTACTCACAGGCCGCGGCCAACCTCCATCCGTACGACCCGGTCGGGGCCGCGAAAGCGCTAGACGCGGCGGGTTGGACGCGAGACCCTTCATCGAAGATTCGCGTCAGCAAGGGCACGGCGTTCAAGGTCACTCTAGTGGCCGCGAACTCGTACCCGAACCAGCAGGTCGCGGAAGCCATCGCGCGGCAGCTGGGTGACATCGGCATCGAGGTCGACGTGATGGCGCTGCCCGCCTCGAAGCTCCTGCAGGACTTTGTGCTGACGCACAAGTACCAGATGGCGCTGATCTCGATCGACGTCGGCCCGGACCCCGACCAGTACTCGCTGTGGCACTCGGGCATCGATCCCGCCTCGCTCAACTTCGCCTACTCGCGCGGTTGGGGCTTGATCGACAAGGACCTCGAGGACGGGCGGGCGGCCGTCGAACCGCCGGCGCGCCTGGCCGCGTACATCGACTTCCAGATGCTGATGGCGGAGGCGGCTCCGGCGATCTTTCTCTACTCGAGCCGTTATGACTACGCGGTTTCGCAGCGCGTGCACGGCGTACGTGCGAACAAGGCGATCGAGCCATACGGCCGGTTCCAGTACGTGACGGACTGGTACGTGAACACCTCCGGCTAGACAATTAGCCCGTGGACCTCGGCCTCAAGGGTCGCCGCGCCCTGGTCACAGCGGCAAGCAGCGGAATCGGCCGCGCGTGCGCGGAGGCCCTCGTCGCCGAGGGGGCAAAGGCGTTCATCGCATCCCGCGATGCGCAGGCCATCGAAAAGGCGGCGGACGCGGTCGGCGCCGCCGGTTGGTCGGCCCGCGACCTGTCCAGGGCCGGCGATCCCGAGGCGCTGGTCAACGAGGCCGTCGACCGGCTTGGAGGCCTCGACCTCCTGGTCGTCAACACGGGTGGTCCGCCGACCGGAACGTTCGAGTCGACCAGCGTGGATAAGTGGGCGGAGGCCACCGACGTGGTGCTGATGAGCGTCGTGCGCTTGATCAAGGCGGCGCTTCCGCACCTCAAGCAATCCGACCAGGGGCGCATCGTCGTCATCACGTCGATCTCCGTGCGGCAGCCGATCCCCAACCTGGTCCTCTCGAGCTCACTGCGTGCGAGCGTCACCGGGATCGCGAAGTCGCTTTCGGCCGAGCTGGCCGCCGATCGCATCACCGTCAACTGCCTGGCGCCAGACGCCATCCGCACCGCCGCGCTGGAGCGCCTCGGAGACCTGACCGAGAGGGAGCGGCGAGCGCCGATGAAGCGATTGGGCGACGCGGCCGAGGTGGGCGCCGCGTGCGCGTTCCTGTGCTCGCGGCAGGCGGGCTACATCACCGGTCAGACGCTGGGCATCGACGGCGGCTCACTGCTCGGCGTCCACTAGGATCAGCGAATGAGCACGGCGGTGCGCTTCGCCGAGAGGATGAGCCGTCTCGGCACCGAAGGCGCCTTCGAAGTCCTCGCCCGCGCTCGCAAGCTCGAGTCCGAAGGCAAGCGGATCGTCCACCTCGAGATCGGCGAGCCCGACTTCGCGACGCCCGACAACATCGTCGAGGCGGCGATCGGCGCCATGCAGAACGGCTACACGCACTACACGCCCGCGAGCGGCATCTTCGAGGCTCGCGAGGCGGTGGCGCAGTTCGTCAGCAAAATGCTCAAGACGCAGGTGGACCCGGCGGACGTCGTTCTTGTGCCTGGCTCCAAGAACGTGCTCCTGTTCACGCTCCTTGCCTGCATCGAGCCCGGCGACGAGGTGATCCTCCCCGACCCCGGCTATCCGGCCTACGCCTCCCAGGTCAACTTCATCGGCGCGGTCCCCAGGACGGTCACGCTCCGCGAGGACAAAGGTTTTCGCATGGACCTCGACGAGCTCGCGTCGCTGATCACGGCGAAGACCCGCATGCTGATCATCAACACGCCGCAGAACCCGACCGGCGGCGTGCTGACCGCGGAGGACGTCGAATTCGTATGCGACTTGGCCCACAAGCACGACCTCCTCGTGGTGTCGGACGAGATCTACAGCCAGCTCGTCTACGGATTCCAGCACGTGTCCCCGCTGTCACGCGACGGAATGCGCGAGCGCACGGTGCTGATGGACGGGCTTTCCAAGTCGTACGCGATGACCGGGTGGCGCCTCGGCTACGCGGTGGCTCCGCGCGCGCTGGCAGCGAAGCTCGACACGCTGATGATCAACTCCTCGTCCTGCGCTGCGGCCTTCACGCAGATCGCCGCCATCGAGGCGCTGGGCTCACCCGAGTCCGAGCACGCAGTCCGGCGCATGGTCAAGGTGTTCGAGCACAGGCGCGACCTGGTGGTCGACGGCATGAACGAGATCCCGGGCATTCGGTGTGGCAGGCCGCAGGGTTCCTTCTACGTCTTCCCCAACATCGAGGGCACCGGGTTCGACGAGCACGAGCTGGCGAGCCGCCTCCTTAACGAGGCCGGCGTCGCCGTGCTCCCGGGCACGGCCTTCGGCCCGGCCGGTAAGGGATTCATCCGCCTTGCCTACACGCAGTCAGAGGACGAGCTGAAGCTCGGCCTTCGCCGCATCCAGGAGTTCATCGCCACCCACAAGTCATAGGATGGTTTCCTCATGGAAGACGGCCTCCACCGCCTGACCGAGCCGCTGGTCAGGGACGGCGGACGGCTGCGTCCAGCGTCGTGGGAAGAGGCGCTCACCAGGGCCGCTGAGGGGTTCGAGAACGCGAGGCGCCAGGGACCGCAGGCGTTCGGCATGTTCAGCTGCTCGAAGACCACCAACGAGATGAACTTCATGGCCCAGAAGTTCACGCGCGCCGTCATGCACAGCAACAACGTCGACAGCTGCAACCGGACTTGACACGCTCCCAGCGTCGCCGGTCTGGCGACAGTGTTCGGAGCCGGGGGAGGAACCTCGTCCTACCGCGAGGCTGAGGACACGGACCTGATCATCCTGTGGGGCTCCAACGCGCGCGAGACCCACCCGATCTTCTTCCACCACCTGCTGCGTGGTGTTCGCAACGGCGCCAGGCTGATCGCTGTCGATCCCCGGCGCACGAGCTCGGCGGAGTGGGCCGACGTCTGGCTCGGCATCGACGTCGGCAGCGACATCGCGCTGGCGAACGCGATGGCGCGCGAGATCATCCACCACGGGCTCGCTGACAAGCAGTTCATCGCCCGCGCAACCACGGGCTACGACGAGTTCGAGCGGTGCGTCGAACAGTACACGCTGGAGCGGGCGGAGGCGGAGACCGGCGTCCCGGCCGCCGCCATCCAGGAGGTCGCCCTTGCCTACGCGCGGGCCGAGCGAGGGATGATCTGCTGGACGCTCGGCATCACCGAGCATCACAACGCGGTCGACAACGTGGTCGCGCTGATCAACCTGGCGCTCCTGACCGGCAAGGTCGGCCGCTACGGCTGCGGCCTCAACCCGCTTCGCGGGCAGAACAACGTCCAGGGCGGCGGCGACATGGGCGCCATCCCCGCTCGCCTTCCAGGGTTTCAAGACCTCGAGAATCCGGAGCTGCACGAGAAGTTCGCCCGGGCGTGGGGTGGAGCGCAGTTCCCGCACAAGAAGGGGTGGCACTTGAGCGAGATGTTCGAGGCCATGGAGCGCGGTGAGCTGCGCTCCGTTTACATCGTGGGCGAGAACCCGGCGCGCAGCGAGGCGGACCAGACGCGCGCCGTGCACCTGCTCAGCGGGCTCGACCACCTGGTTGTGCAGGACATATTTCTGACCCAGACCGCAGAGCTCGCGCACGTGGTCCTGCCGGCGGCCGCGGGTTGGGCGGAGTCGGAGGGCACCGTGACGAACAGCGAGCGCCGCGTGCAGCGCGTCCGCCGCGCCCTTGAACCGCCCGCCGGCGCGCGCGACGACATCGACATCATTTGCGACCTCGCGCGCAGGCTTGGCTGCGATTGGGGCCACCCGACCGCCGAACAGGTCTGGGACGAGTGCCGCAGCCTGTCTCCGATGCACGCGGGCATGAAGTACTCGCGGCTCGAGGAGCTCGGCGGCATCCAGTGGCCGTGCCCCGACGAGTCGCACCCCGGCACGCAGTTCCTGCATGCGCGGCTGTGGAAGGATCCTGTCGAAGGCGCGCGCGCGCCTTTCCACGCCGTCGAGCACGATCCGCCGGTCGACCGCCTGACCGAAGAGTTCCCCATTCGCTTGACCACCGGCCGTCGCCTCGATTCGTTCAACACCGGCGTCCAGACGGGTGGCTACACGTCACCGCTGCGCAAGGGCGAGGCGGTGCTGATCTCACCGGAGGATGGCGAACGGCTCGGCATCGCCAACGGCGAGCGTGTTCGCGCGTCGTCGCGCCGCGGGTCGGTCGAGGTCGACGTGCGCTACGACCAGTCGCTGAGGCCGGGTCTCGCATTCATGACCCTGCACTTTCCCGACCAGGTCTCGACCAACGTGCTGACGATCGATGCGACCGATCCGAAGTCGGGGACGGCCGAGTTCAAGGCCAGCGCGATCCGCCTCGACAAAATTCCTGTGACCGCCGCTACGTAGTGGACATCCGCACCACAGGAGGCCCCGCGACCGTCGACGAGATGGCGGCGGTGGACGGGCTGCTCGGCGCGCCCGAGCCTTCGCACCATCACGTGGCGTACGGCGGTCGCGCGCTTCGATCTGAGCGCCACCTGCTGCTTCCGGTGCTGCACGCGATCCAGGACCGCGTCGGTTGGGTGAGCAGGGGTGCGCTCGAGTACGCGTGCCGGCGCCTGTCCATCCCGCCGGCGGAGGCATACGGCGTCGTCAGCTTCTACGCGCGCTTCGCGCTCGAACGGCGGGCGCAGACCGTCGAGGTCTGCGACGACATCGTGTGCCAGCTCGTGGGAGGGCGCGGCGAGCACGGCGTCAACTGCCTCGGTCAATGCGACCGCGCGCCGGCGACGCTGGACGAGGTGCGGCCGGTTGCCGCCAGACCGACCCTGGGCGGCGAGATCCGGCTGCTGAAGCGAGTCGGAGTGGTCGATCCCGAGAGCCTGGACAGCTACCGGGATCACGGCGGCTTCGCCGCCCTGCTGCGAGCGCGCGAGATGGGGGCACAGGCCGTGATCCGTGAGGTCGGCGAGTCGGGGCTGCTCGGCCGAGGCGGGGCCGCGTTCCCAACCGGCCGCAAATGGGAATCCGTCGCCAGGGCTTCCGCGCGCCCGCACTACCTTGTCTGCAACGGCGACGAGTCGGAGCCGGGCACATTCAAAGATCGGGTCCTCATGGAGCACGATCCGTTCGCGCTGGTCGAGGGCATGGCCATCGCCGCTTTCGCCACCGGCTGCGAGAAGGGCTACATCTACATCCGGGACGAGTACCCGCTCGCACGCCGGCGGGTCGCGCACTCGATCGCACAGGCCCGGGCGGCCGGCCTGCTCGACGTCGAGATCGAGGTGAGGCGTGGAGCGGGCGCGTACATCTGCGGAGAGGAGACGGCGCTGTTCAACTCGATCGAAGGGAAGAGGGGCGAGCCTCGCAACAAGCCGCCCTTCCCCGTGGAGGTCGGCCTGTTCGGCAAGCCGACTCTGGTGAACAACGTCGAAACGCTGTTCAACGTCATCGACATCGTCAACGACGAGTTCGGAGACACCCGCATCTTCTGCGTTTCCGGCCATGTGGATCGCCCCGGCGTGTACGAGGTGCCCCTGGGCACCCCATTGCGGTCCGTCCTCGACATGGCGGGGGCGGCCAATGTCCAGTGTGTCCTGCTCGGTGGCGCCGCGGGGTCGTTCCTCACCCCGGCGCAGCTCGATGTGCCCTTGAGCTTCGAGGGCACGCGCGCGATCGGAGCGACGATGGGCTCGGGCGCGGTGATCGTGTTCGACGAAACGGCGGACATGAAGAAGGTGCTGCTGCGCATCGCGCGGTTCTTTCGCGATGAGTCGTGTGGGCAGTGCGTGCCGTGTCGCGTCGGCACCAAGCGTCAGGAGGAGATCCTGGAGCGAATGTTCCAGGCGCGGGACGGAGATGAGCACGCCGACGTGATGCTGCTGGGCGACATCGCGCAGGCGATGCGGGACGCGTCGATCTGCGGTCTCGGCCAGACCGCGGCGAACGCGATCGCCTCAGGCTTGACGCAGCTCAAGGTGCTCAATGGCTGACGCAGTGTTTGTTGGTATGCCGAAACGTCTGGTCGGGATCAGCATCGACGACCGCGAGATCGAGGTCACCGAGGGCGCGACGATCCTCGACGCTTGCAGGCGGCTCGCGATCGATACGCCGACGCTGTGTCAGCTCGACAACCTGACGCCGGTCAACGTGTGTCGTGTCTGCGTGGTCGAGCTCGAGGGCTCGCGCGTGCTCGTGCCCGCGTGCTCGCGCAAGGTCGAGGCGGGCATGAAGATTCGCACCGATTCAGAGCGGGTCAAGCACTCGCGGCGGTTGGTGCTGGAGCTGCTGGCGTCGTCGGTCGACATGTCGCTGTGCTCGCCGCAGGTGCACGGTTGGATTCGTCGATATGGCGCGGTGCCCTCGCGTTTCGGCGCCGAGGTGGCGACGGTAGCGCAGCCGGTGAAGATCGACAACGAGCTCTACGTTCGCGATTACTCGCGGTGCATCCTCTGCTACAAGTGCGTCGAGGCGTGCGGCGTGGACGCCCAGAACACGTTTGCCATCGGCGTCGCGGGTCGCGGATTCGACGCGCACATCTCGACCGAGTTCGACGTGGGGCTGCCGGACTCGGCGTGCGTCTACTGCGGCAACTGCATTGGAGTTTGTCCGACGGGCGCGCTGATGTTCAAGAGCGAGCACGACATGCGCGCGGCCGGCACGTGGGACGAGGCACGGCAGTCGGTGACGGAGACCGTGTGCCCGTACTGCGGAGTCGGCTGCATGCTCGAGCTGCACGTCCAGGACAACTCGATCGTGAAAGTGACTTCGCCACTCGACAACAGCGTCACCTCGGGTCACCTTTGCGTGAAGGGGCGGTT
>DASXSD010000034.1:0-9942 GCA_036506195.1 Candidatus Dormiibacterota bacterium | reverse complement strand
AGGATGAGGCTGTAGCCGATCACCCGGCGGAAGATCTCGCCCTCGGAGCCGACCTTGTTCACGCCCGCCGCGCCAACCGACAGGTTCTGCGGGCTGATCATCTTGCCCATCACGCCGCCAGACGAGTTGGTGGCGGCGGTCAGGATGGGGCTCACGTTCCCCAGCTGCTGCGCCGTCTGCGCCTGCAGCGGCCCGAACAGCGTGTTAGACGATGTGTCGCTTCCGGTGAGGAAGACCCCAAGGGCGCCGAGGAACGCCGCCACGAACGGGAAGATGAACCCGGTCTTCGATAGCGCGATCGCCATGCTCGCGGTCATGCCCGAGTAGTTCATGAGCTGGGCGATGGAAAGGATCATCGCGATCGTGGCGATGGGAATCGCCAGCTGCCGGATGGTCCTTCCGTACACCGTCACGAAGTTGAGCCGCGAGCCGCCCAGTCGCATCAAGAGGAACACGATCAGACACGCGTAAAGAACCAGCGATCCCGCCGCCAGGAGGAAGTTCCAGTCAAACGCGAGCGGGTACTCCGTCGACTTGCCGACGATTGGCTTCTCGCGCGAGATCAGCGACACCGGCTTGCCGCCCTTGATCTCGTACGTCCCCGGCCAGTAGAAGTTCCAGTCCGGGAACTTGAACGCCTGCCGGTCCTTGGCCGGATCGGGACCAAACCACGGCAGGGGGCAAAGCTTGAAAGCAGGGGCGCCGCACTTGAGGTCGGCGGTGACGTTGTACGGAGTGGGCAGCGCGGTCTTCACGTCGCCCACCGGATGGCCCGACCACCAGGGGAGGTTGCCCATCTGGCCGATCAGGATCACGATCACGAGCACGACGTACATCAAGTAGGCGCGCGCGACGCGGCTAGGCGCGTCGGCCTTTCCGACATCGGGCGCGGCGGGTCTGGCGACGGCGTCCGCCGGAAGGTCCGCTGCGCCTCCCATCACTCGACGCGGAGCCGCGGGGGAAGTTGGGCCTTCGTGCGCGAATTGCCACGTGTCCTTCGGCTTCCACACGCGCAGGAGAAGCGCGAGACAGCCCATGGAAACCAGCGCGGCGACGACGTCGGTGAGCTCCGGTCCGACGAAGTTCGAGACCAGGAACTGGACGATCGCGAACGAAACGCCGCACACCGCCACCGCGGGGATGATGTCCATCATCCGCCGCCAGCCGGCCAGGACCACTATCAGGTAGGCCGGGATGATGACCGAGAAAAGCGGAAGCTGGCGGCCGACCATGGCCGACAGAGCGAGCGTGGTGTTGCTTACCGGGTGGCCGATGATGGGTGCGATCAGGCCGCCGAGCGTCACCACCGGGATGCCGATCGAGCCGTAAGCCACGGGAGCGGTGTTCGCGAGCAGCGCCAGCACCGCCGCCGTCACCGGCTCGAAGCCCAGGCTGGCCAGGATCGACGCGGTGATCGCCACCGGCGCGCCGAACCCGGCGATGCCCTCGAGCAGCGCTCCAAACGAAAAGGCGACCAGCAGCGCCTGCAAACGGCGGTCGGTCGTCAGGCGCGTCAGCGAGCGCTTGATGACGTCAAAGTCGCCGCTCGCCACGGTCAGGTTATGGAAGAAGACCGCGTTGAGGACGATCCAGCTGATCGGCCACAACCCGAAGGCCATACCTTCCGTGGCCGTGCCCAGCGTCACACCAAAAGGCATGCCCCAGATGAGCCAGCCGAGAACGAACGCCGTGAGCATCGCCGCCAGGGCGCAGATCCACGCCGGCAGGCGCAGCACGGCCAGCATGATGAAAAGGACATACAGCGGCAGCCCGGCGACGATGGCTGAGAGAAGGATGCTGTCCAGGACCGGCTGGTAGACCTGATGAAAGGTCAAAAAGAAATCCACGCCTCATTCCCCCATAAGACGCGTCCCGAAGTCACCTTTATTCAAGCACGGTTGCAGAACCCGTGCGGTAAGGTCTCGCCGTGGCCGGCGTCCCCACCACCGCGGCCGTCCGACCCACGGCCCAGCGCCTCTACCTGACCGCTGGTTTCGTCTTCCTCGTCGCCCTGATCGCCGCGTTCGTGTTTCCGCAGCTGGACAGGGCCCTCAATCCGGATGCCACCCAACCCGGACTGATCACTTTTCTCGGCGTCGGCCTCGCGGTGCTCACGTTGACCGCGCTCATGCTGTTCGTCGGCCTTCGCGGCATCCTGCCGAAGACCGCGATCTTCTTTGCCGCCGCCTTTGGCTACAACGCGCTTCTTGTCCTGGTCAAGTTCGCGCTTGGTCCGCTCGCGCTCTATGCGGCCTCGTCGGGGCAGGGCTTCTGGATCCTCAGCGACGTCGGCGGGTACCTCGCGTTTCCGGGCCTCGCCGCGATCACGGCGATCCTGTACGCGGGCGCGTTCTTTCTGCTCTATCTGTTCTTCAGGTCCGACCTGCGGCGCCGGCTGGGCGTCCCGGTCCGTTTCGAGACACGATTCGTGGTCCTGCTGCTGGTGATGTTCATGGTCGCGGTGGTGGGAGGCGTGACCGTGATCGGCGCATTCGGCTTCCTCGAGTACGCGCTGTCGCTCGTCTACGTCCTGACGGTCGGCATCCTCATCGCGGTGGCGCTCATCGCCGCGATCGTGCTGTGCTCGGTCGCGTTCCGCGAGGCGACGGAGCAGGCGGTGGTGCTGCGCAACGTGACGGTGCTGAGCGTGTTCGCGTGGGTTGGTCTCGCCTTCATCGCCGCGTACCACATCGTGTGGCTGGTGTTCGTGCTGACGCTGATCTCGATCTGGCCGCTGAAGGCGATCTCCGCGAAGTGAGGCTTGCCGCCTCGATGCTCCGGTATCGGGTGGCGTCCCTTTTGGTGCCGTTCTTCCTGCTCGCGCCCGCGCTTCACGGCGAGCTGGGGAAGTTTCGCTGGAGCTACGTCGCGGGGATCGTCGCGCTGTTCGCCTCCTACGTGGTGGCGACTTGCGTCAACGACATCTTCGACGTCGAGATCGACCGGGTGAACGCACCCGACCGGCCGCTGGCGAGCGGACGCACGACTCGTCGCACGCTGGTGATCACGGCGCTGGTCGCCGCCGTCATTGCGCTCGTCCTTGCCCCGTCGCCGGCGCTGATGGCTCTCTCACTGCTCTTCAACGTCCTGTATTCGGCGCCGCCGGTCCGCATCTGCTCCAGGCCGCACCTCGCGGCGCCGTCGCTCGCAATCGCCTACGTGGCGCTGCCCTACGGTCTGGGGCTGGCCGCAGCGAGCGTCGCGCCATCGTCGTTCGATGCACGCACCGTTGCGGCGCTGGTCGTGCTGTTCACAGGCCGCATGCTGCTCAAGGACTTCCGCGACCGCCGCGGCGATGCGATGTTCGGCAAGCGCACGTTCCTGCTCGTCCACGGGAAGCGCGCGACGGTCGTCGCCGTCCTTCTATGTGTGGTCGCCGGCGATGCGCTGCTGATCTCGGTGCTGCCGTCCGCAGTTCTGATCGCCGTGGTGCAGACGTTCTTCGCGGCGATCGCGTTCGAGCTGTACCGGCTGGAGCAAGGCGAGGATGAGCTCGCCGCCATCGCGCGCGGTGCGCGGATGGGCAACGCGGTGATCCTGACGTGGCTCGGATTCAGCGTCCTGCCGGCGGCCGAGGCGAACGTGCTGGCGGTCGCCCTCGGGGCGCTCTACTGGCTCGTGTACCTGCTACCAGCTCCCGCCGCCACCACCACCGCCGCCTCCTCCCGAGAAACCGCCGCCGCCGAATCCGCTCGAGCTTCCTGAGCTCGGCGGCGAAGCCGAGATCGCGCTCGAGATGCTGCTGTTCATCGACTGCAGGCTGCTGGACAAAAGCGCGGCCTGGAACGGAGCGTTACCGACATACCACGACGAGTTCGCCTGGCTCGTGTCGATGCCCTCGAATGCCTTTGCCCACTTGCTGACCACGCCAAAGACGATCGCGAAGGGGAGGAGCTGAGTGAAGATCTCGGCCTTCTCCGCGAACTGCTGGCGGTACTTCTCCGCGGTGTCCATGTAGAGGCGAAAGCCGAGCGTCTTCTGCAGGAGCTCTCGACCCCTGGCGCTGCGCTGCGACATGTTGCGCGCGGTGACGAAAAGCACTGCCCCGCAAACGGCGACGGCCAGGCCTATCAGGCCCCAGCCGAAGCCGACCCCGAGCGCGTACGTGAGGAAGGCTCCCAGGACCAGGACCACTGTCGCGAGGCCGGTCCAGGCTGCCCGTGCCGTCGTCGGGCTGGTGGTGAAGAGCCGGCGCGACATCGCGTCGGAGACGATCTGCCCCTCCGCCTTGCGCAGCGTCGGCTGGAACTTGCCCTTGAGCTCGGAGATCTTGACCTCAGTGCGGCCGGCGAACAGGCCGGCGAGCAGCGTCTGCTCATAAGGAAGCAGGTCTTTGTAGTCGCGTCCCTTCCAGGTGAGCAGCCAGTCGTGCATGCCGAGGATCTCCGGAATGTCCGTGATGGTCAGGTAGCCGCGGACGGCCAGGTCGACGATGGACGCGGTGACGTCCTTCGGGTCCGCCGACTCGTCGAGGATGAGTCCGAGCTGCGCGGGCCGCAGCTTGCCCGGCGGCTCGAACTCGACGACGACCGGCTCGTGCTGGAAGAGCGGCTCCGGCTGTTCGGGCGCATCAGGCGGCGCCTCGTAATAGCGGGTCAGGTAAGCGCGGTCGCGGCCGTGCTGCCACCAGTTCCACGCGATGGCGGCGATGCCACCGGCGAGGATGAGGAGCGAGACGATGACCGTCAGCAGGTTGAAGTCGAACGCGTCCCGCGGGAACTCGCGGGCCTTTGCCTTCAGCAATGGAGGCGACACATCGACGACCGTGGGGTCGAGGGCGATCGCGACCGACATCTGCTCGTCGGAGGCGAGCTCGCGTTTGGTGGCAAACGTGGCCGAGCCGTCGGTCGATTCGCTCGTGCAGCTCTCCGTCGAGCCGAACGGCCCCTCGAAGCACGCAAGCTGGCGCGCCGGACCCGACGGCCACGACAAGGTCGCCGTGACGGACTTCTTTGGCACCGGCCACTGATCGCCGTCGACGTTCCAGAAAAGCTCGTCGTGGTCCACGAAGCCGTTCATCGCGCCCTGCACGGTGTAGGAGATGACGTACCGGTTGACGCCGGTGACCAGGCGGTCCGGGTCGCCGATCTTGATGACCTCGTCGAACTTGTCGACGTAGGCGTCAAACGGAATCGGGCGCCTGCCGTCGGTGACCGAGCTCACGGCGAGGTTGTAGTAGCGGTCCCGGGTGTCGTTGTAGCGGTACTGGATCGGGATCGTGCGGAAGATGCCGTGCTTCTGCAGACCACCGAAGTCGACGGTTATGTCCTCCACGACGGCGATCGTGGAGTCCTGCCTGATCGTGATCGTGGACTGAAACGTGTTGATGACCCAGCCCTCGTCCGCGCTCACGGTGGGCCCTGAGACCACCAACGTGAGCGCCAGAGAGATCGTCGCGAGGGCGAGTTTTGCGGCCCGGACCTTCATCGGCGTCCGTATATTGCCAAGTCCAGTGACCAACCTTCGGCACGACATCCGGAACGTGGCGATCATCGCCCACGTCGACCACGGCAAAACCACGCTCGTCGACGCGCTGCTCAAGCAGAGCCACACCTTCCGAGAGAACCAGGAAGTCGGCTCGCTGATCATGGACACGAACGACCTGGAGCGCGAGAAAGGGATCACGATCCTGGCCAAGAACACATCGATCCGGCACGGTGAGGTGACGATCAACATCATCGACACGCCGGGCCACGCCGACTTCGGCGGCGAGGTCGAGCGCGTCCTCAACATGGCCGACGGCTGCCTCTTGCTTGTCGACGCGGCCGAGGGCCCGATGCCGCAGACCCGCTTCGTCCTGCGCAAGGCGTTCGAGGTCGGGCTGCGAATCGTGATCGTCATCAACAAGGTCGACCGCGCGAACGCCCAGCCGAAGGCCACGCTCGACAAGCTGCACGACCTGTTGCTTGAGCTGGCTGAGGACGCGGACCAGCTCGTCGCTCCGGTGGTGTACGCGATCGCCAAGCAAGGGCGCGCCGGTCTTCAGCCCGACACCCTGGAGGCCGACCTGGAGCCGCTGTTCAAGACGATCATCGAGCACGTGCCCGCGCCGGTCGCCCAGGAGGGCGCCTTCCAGATGCTGGTCGCCAACCGCGCGTACGACGACTACACCGGAACGATGGCGATCGGCCGCATCACCCGCGGCAGCGTCCGGCCGGGCGACGTGGTCGCCGTGCTCGGAGCCGAAGGCGACGCGCGGAGGGTGAAGGTCGTGCAGGTGATGCTCTACCGCGGTCTGGAGCGGGTGGCCGTCGATATGGCGAGCGCCGGCGACATCGTGGTGCTGACCGGTCTCGAGGACGTCGCCATCGGTGACACGCTTGCCGATCCGGAGACGCCTGACGCGCTGCCCCGGATCGAGATCGACGAGCCGACCGTCCGCATGACATTCGGCGTCAACACCTCGCCGTTCACCGGGCGCGAGG
Organism: Candidatus Dormiibacterota bacterium; assembly: GCA_036506195.1. Taxonomy (GTDB): domain Bacteria; phylum Chloroflexota; class Dormibacteria; order Dormibacterales; family Dormibacteraceae; genus 40CM-4-65-16. The sequence goes on along the minus strand of DASXSD010000034.1, from coordinate 3,517 downwards.
GCAAGTTCTCGACCACCCGCCAGCTCAGGGCGCGCCTCTACAAGGAGCTCGACACCAACCTTGGCCTGCACGTCGAGGACACCGCTCAGGCCGAGCGGTTCCTGGTCAGTGGGCGCGGCGAGCTGCACCTGGCGGTGCTGATCGAGACCATGCGCCGCGAGGGCTACGAGTTCGAGGTCTCGCGCCCGGAGGCGATCGTGAAGATCATCAACGGCAAGCGCATGGAGCCGGTCGAGCGGCTGACCGTCGACGTCCGCGAGCCGTACCTGGGAGCGGTGACGGAGGCGCTGGGCAAGCGGCGGGGCGAGATGATCGAGATCGCCTACGACCACAAGGGCGGCGTCCGCCTCGAATACCTCATTCCCACGCGAGGCCTGATCGGATTCCGCAACGCATTTCTGACCCTGACCTCAGGCGAGGGTCTGATGGGCTCGATCGGCATCGGCTACCGAGAGTGGATGGGCGAGTTTCGCGAGCAGCGCAACGGCGCCCTGACCGCCTCCTCGCCGGGAACCTCGCTGACCTACGGCCTGGCCGCGGCCCAGGAGCGCGGGATCACCTTCATCGAGCCCGGGGAGGAGGTCTACGAGGGCATGGTCGTCGGCCTCCAGAAGCGGCCCGGTGACATCCGCGTCAACGTGTGCCGGGAGAAGAAGCAGTCGAACGTGCGCTCGTCGACGTCCGACATCTCGGTCCGGCTGACGCCGGCCACGCGCCTCAGCCTCGAGCAGTCACTCGACTTCCTGGCCGACGACGAGCTGCTGGAGGTTACGCCCAGGCACCTGCGCCTTCGCAAGCGGCACCTGACCGAGGTCGACCAGTCGCGGGCCAGGAGGCTCTCCGAGGCCGCAGGAATAGGTTCCTGAGGATCTGGGTATACTCGTTGTAGCTGGCGAAGCGCCAGCGCTCACCGCAGGCTTCTATCTTCTCGAACGGGCCCGCTAGTTGAGTAGGCCCCGCCGTTCGAGAGATAGGAGATGGAAATGCCTACAGGCACCATCAAGAAGCTGGTTTCGGACCGCGGCTTTGGATTTATCAAGGCCGAGGACGGACAGGAATACTTCTTCCACCGCAGTGGCACCGAAGGCGACTTCGACGGCCTCCAGGGTGGCGAGAAGGTTTCGTTCGAAATCGAGTCGAGCCCGAAGGGCCCGCGCGCCAAGAGCGTCCGCGTCGCCTAAGTTCGACAACCAGTGAAGGCCCGGGCTTCGGCCCGGGCCTTTTTGTTTTCCAAAACTCCTCCCCATTCATGGGGAGGTGGCGCGCGAAGCGCGCCGGAGGGGCTGTTCGACTGCCCCATCCTCCGGCTTCGCCGGGTACTTCCCCGCAAGCGGGGAAGAGTTAAGCCCTTCCATAATGGTGGTCTAACTGCCTTTCGGCCGAATTGGGGGGTTACAAGTGAAGAAGCTTCCTAGGGTCAATAAGACTGGGTCAACCGGCGGCCTTCTCGACACGAAGGTCACACGCCGCGACTTCGTCAAGAAGGGCTCCTTGCTCGCGCTCAGCGCCGGCAGCTTCCCGACCATCCTCGCGGCCTGCTCCACCGGCGGCACCCCGACGAAGAGCGGCCCCAAGACTCTCAAGATCCTGCAGTGGAGCCACTTCGTCCCCGACTACGACAAGTGGTTCGACCCGTGGGCCAAGGAGTGGGGCAGCAAGAACAACGTCACGGTGACGGTCGACCACATCACCTACTCCGACCTCCCGACGCGGACGGCGGCGGAGATCAACGCGGGCTCAGGTCACGACCTCATCGAGTGGATCGTGCCGGCCTCGCAGTACGAGCAGAGCGTGGTCGATATGAGCGACGTGGTCAAGAAGGTCGAGCAGAAGTACGGCAAGCAGTACGAGTTCGCCCGCCTGACCAACTTCAACCCGCACACCAACCGCTACTTCGGCTTCACCTACAGCTTCGCCCCCGACCCCGGCGACTACCTCAAGAGCAAGTTCACGCAGGTGGGCATGCCCGACGGGCCGAAGACCTGGGAGGAGATGCTCAGCGCGACGGCCCAGATCAAGGCCAAGACCAAGGGCGCCATCCGCGCCGGGATCGGCTTCTCGCCGGAGCCCGACTCCAACATGGCCGCGCGCGCCCTGATCTGGTCGTTCGGCGGCTCAGAGCAGGACAAGGACTCCAACGTGACCATCAACTCGGACGAGGTCGTCGCCGCCGTCGACTACATGGCACGCCTGTACAAGCAGGCGGAGACCGCCGAGGTCTTCAGCTGGAACGCCGCCTCGAACAACCAGGGCCTGGTCGCGGGCAGCCTTTCCTACATCCTCAACTCGATCTCGGCCTACCGCACCGCCCAGGGCACCAAGCCCGACGTCGCCAAGGACATCTTCTTCACCAAGCCGCTGGCCGGCCCGAACTCGGGTGTCAAGCCGCTCGCCAGCGAGCACGTGATCCTGACCTACATCATTCCGAAGTTCTCCAAGAGCGTGGACGTCGCCAAGGAGTTCCTGCTCTACCTGGCCGACCACTCCGCCGACTACGTGTACCAGTCCAAGCTCTACGAGTTGCCCGTCTACCCGAACACGCAGGCGCAGAACCAGCTCTACGCCCCGGGAGGCTGGCTGGACAGCGACCCCTACAAGTCCGACCCTGCGGACAAGCTCACGGTGCTGAAGGACGCGACCACCTGGAGCGTCAACGTCGGCTACCCGGGACCGGCGAGCCCGGCGATTGGCGAGATCTTCGACAAAAACATTCTGCCGTCGATGATGGCCGCCGCCGCCAGGGGTCAAAGAACGCCCAAGGCGGCCGTCGCCGACGCGGAGACGCAGATCAAGGCGATCTTCCAGAGCTGGCGAGCCAAGGGTCTGGTCGGCGGGTCACGTTAGCCTGACGGGGGCCTGAGATGGCCGAGGTCGAAGTCCGAGACATTCGGAAATCGTTCGGCGCCGGCAACCCGGCCGTCGACGGCATCAGCCTGACCTGCAAGGACGGCGAGTACCTGGTTTTGCTGGGCCCGTCGGGGTGCGGCAAGACGACGCTGCTGCGCATGATCGCGGGCCTCGAGCATCCGACGGACGGCGACATCCTGATCGGAGGGCGTTCGGTGAGGGGGCTGCCGCCGCGGGCTCGCAAGATCGCGATGGTGTTCCAGAGCTACGCGCTGTATCCGCACAAGCGCGTGGAGCAGAACATCTCGTTTCCGCTCGAGGCACAGGGGATGACGAAGGAGGAGCGCATCGAGAAGGTGAAGTGGGCGTCGGGCCTGCTCGGCATCGGCCACCTCCTGCAGCGTAAGCCCCGCCAGCTCTCCGGAGGCGAGCGACAGCGAGTCGCTTTGGCGCGCGCACTCGTCCGCGACCCGCAGGTGTTCCTGCTCGACGAGCCACTGTCCAACCTGGACGCCAAGCTCCGCGCCTCGGCGCGACTCGAGCTGAAGCAGTTCCAGCAGCGCGTCGGCGCGACGACGATCTACGTCACGCACGACCAGGTCGAGGCGATGGGCCTCGGGGATCGGATCGCCGTCCTGAATTTTGGCCGGCTGCAGCAGATCGGCACGCC
>DASXSD010000033.1:0-3935 GCA_036506195.1 Candidatus Dormiibacterota bacterium | reverse complement strand
CCCGGAGCGAGCGGTTCGGGAGACGCATCGCGTGCGGCCCAGGAGATGTCGTCGAACGAGTCGGTGATGTCGTGGGCGATGCCCTGGACCACGACACTCCAGCCAACGCCAGTCGATGCATCGTAGTTGTCGATCTCGAAGGCGACTTTCGCCTCCGGGGCATGGAACAGCTTCGTGCCCGCTGCGGTCCGGAACACGATGATGCGACCGCTCATCGCGTAGTTGACCGGGAAAATCTGGGGCTGCCCGCCGATCACGATCGCGAGGCGACCGAGTGTGTTTCGATCGAGGATTTCCAGGCATTCCGCCTCGGAGATCTCCTCGAGCGAGGACTCGGGCTTGGGTTCGGTCAAGCTGCCGAGGGCCGCGATCCCGCCGGGTTCAGATAATGTCCCGTGCGGTAGGAACCGGTCCCGTGCTCACCCAGGTCGGCCAGCGCCCACCAGGCGACCCAGACCATCGGGGACAGGATCACGAGCGCGATCGCGGCGACGACACCAACGCTGAGGTACATGGCATTCCTCCTTTGCCCCCAGCCTGCGGTTCGGCTCGCTGGGGATCGATGGTCCTTCGGCCCATCCGCAGAGGGCCGTTCAGCCTTCAGAGCTCGTGCGGACCAAAATCGAAGCGAGAAGACCCGGGTCGGCTCAGCCATTCTCATCCTCATCAGGTGTCGCTGCGCGGCCCTTGGGCTTCTCGCTGACACCGAGCTTAGGAGCGTGGCATCACGTCCGGAGAGGGCCATAAGTCCCCGATCGTCCGGGACCCGCGAGCGCACCGAGATCGCCTCGCGTGCAAACCGAGCGCCCAGCAGCCGAGCTTCCAGACTCAGCTCGTCACGTCCCGGCGACGCAGCAGCCACGCGGTGATCACGGCGAACGCGACCAGATACACGCAAAGGACCAGGACGGCGTGGGTCGCGTCGGCGTATGGAGCCGGCGTCGCGGTCTGCAAGCCGCGGATGCGGGCCTGCCCAAACGAGTTCGCCAGCCACGTCGCGTTCGTCAGCGGGAACCACTGGCGAATCGGGTTGACGACGTTTGGCACGAGGGAAGCTGTGAGGCCAAAGATGAGGGCTTCGATCACGAGCGCGTAAGCGAGCCCGAGCCCGATGGCCATCGCCGACTGGCGGAAGAGCGTCGCAAGGACCAGGCCGAACAGGCTCCAGAAACCAAAGATCAGGTACATCGCCGCGATGGCCTTTGCCGTGACGGTCGAGTCCGGATAGCTCAAGCTCTGGCCGTCGATCAGGGCAATGCCCGTGCTGGCCGCCGCGTCGACCGTGAAGAGCGCAAGGACCAGAACCAGCACCACGACCTCGAGGGCCGCCACCTTGCCGACGAGCATCTCCAACCGGCCGCTGCGCTGCGTGTAGAGCGTCTTGATCGTCGCCCAGCCGTACTCGCTTCCCTGCAGGAGCACGCCGAGGATCAGCGCGAACACGCCGCCGAGCACGCTCCACTGCTGAAGAGTCTGGCGTACGAAGTTCGGCGGGTACAGGGTGACCTTGAAGTCCGCGAGCGTGGTCCCGGGCGGCAAGCCCTGGCTGCTGCCGGACGGTGGGTACGAGTAGATGAGCCACGGGATCGCGTAGCCAACCGTCACCGCCACCGCAAGCAGCACAACGATGCACACCCACACCGCCGGCCGGCGAACGGTTTTGAACAGCTCGCCGCTGAAAGCTCGAATCACAGCCCTCCCTCCGTGCCGGTCAGCTCGATGAAGACCTCTTCGAGCGAGCGCTCGCTGGCACGAAGTTCGGTGACGTCAGCGCCCGCATGCACGAGCTTGCGGTTCAGCTCAGCCGAGCGCTTGAGGTCGACCTTCACGCTGAACGAGCCGTCGTCCAGCACGCGAACGTTGCCGGCACCAACCTCGCCCGTGAGAACGCGGGTCACGGTCTCTGCCGGCTCGGCTCGCACGGTGAGCGTCGCCGCGCCGCGAAGCTCGTCGATCGTTCCCTCGGCGACGAACTTCCCCTTCTGGATGACGCCAATCCTCGTGCACATCTGTTCCACCTCGCCCAGAAGGTGGCTCGAGACGAGAACGGTGCGGTCGCCCTTGCCCAGTTCGATGATGAGGTTTCGAACGTCCGCCATGCCCTGGGGGTCCAGCCCGTTGGTGGGCTCGTCGAGGATGAGGAGCTCGGGCTCTTTGATCAGCGCTGCGGCGATGCCAAGGCGCTGCTTCATGCCCATCGAATAGGTCGAGAATTTGTGCCGGGCGCGCGGGGTGAGCTCGACCTGGTCGAGCGCGGCGCCGATTCGCTTCACGGGCACCCCGCAATAGAGGGCGAGCAGGCGCAGGTTGTCGTAGCCCGACATGTACGGATAGAAAGCCGGCGTCTCGACGATTGCCCCAATCCTTGCCAGCGACGCGGGAGAGCCGGGCGCCGCTCCAGCGACGACCGAAGTCCCGGCGGTCGGCCGAATCAGCCCGAGCAGCATGCGCAGGGTCGTCGTCTTGCCCGCGCCGTTTGGACCCAGGAAGCCGTAGATCTCGCCCCGGCGGACGGTGAGGTTAAGGCTGTCGACGGCGACTATCGCGCCGTAGTGTTTGGTCAGGCCATGCGTCTTGACGATGCTGTCGGCGCTCGCCTCGTCGGTCGGAACGCGCTCAGCCACAGACTGTGCAGTCACGCCGCCCACTCTAAGGCGGGTAGGCAGGGCGCTCGGACAAACAAGTGACCCCAACGGATCGCCTCTCCGATTTCGGATCCAGCCTTGCGGCCAGCTCCGACTCCGCAGAACGTGTCCCTCGGGGCCATTGATCACAGTACTCCAATCTGAACGGTTCTGCAAACGCATCTTTTTTCCGTAGCCTGGCTACCCCTTGTTTGGGATCCGGCATAGGCCCAATCGAGGTGTATGGTGGCGATAGCGGACCGCTCCCCAGCCCGTTACATCTTTGGAGCTGAAATTGGCGGCAGTGCCGAGCGGCCCGCTTAGCTCCCGCATCGGAAACGCGGGCGCACCCACGACCTCAGGCGTTTCGATTCTTTGTCGGTCGCGGCCTGGTCCGACTCGGTTCCGTGGCCCGTCGTCGCCTTCTCAGGAGTCGATCGGTGCCGGCACCCTTACGCTCGCCGGCAATACGCACCCTGGACGCTTTGTCAACGTCACTTACCGCAAGCTTGGGCGGCCGACCAGGAGGGCGGCGCGTACGCCTGAACGCGTCGAGGTCGTTGGGAAAGATCGCCCACACGCTTCCCACCTTGATTCCGTACAGCCGCTGCCTCAGCAGCAACCGGCGCACATATGCTTCCGAGGCGTCGAGCTCGGCGGCAGCCTCGGCGACCGATAGCAAGCGGGGACGTTCGATCCCGAAATATTAGCACGCTCTCGCAACCATTTTCTGCTATGATCAGAACTGTTCCTGGACTGAGGCGAGGGCGACGGGCTCCTCGCGGTTGCGGCCGGCGATGGCAGTAGCCTTCTTGGCCCTTCCGCTTCGCGGATGCTCCGAATAGGAGGAGATCCCATGCCTGACGTCAAAGACACGACCGACCGTTTCGTAACCGCTTTCAACGCTCACGACGAGCGCGCGCTCCTTGCATTGCACGCCGACGACATCAAGTTCAGCGCGCCGGGTGGCTTCAAGGCCGCCAACGCCAAGGACGCGACTGCTTACGCCATGACCTGGCTCAAGGCGTTTCCAGACGGCAAGATGAGTGTGCGCAGCGAGATCACCTGCGACCCCTGGGTCGTCCAGGAAATCGTCATGGAGGGCAAGCACACCGCCCCCCTCGAGAGCCCGACAGGAAGCATCGCCCCTACTTACAAGAAAGTTGTCGGGTACGGAGTCCAGATGCTCCGCGTAGAGAACGGAAAGATCGCGGAAGCTCGGATCTATTTCGACCAGCTCGACCAGCTGACCCAGCTCGGTCTGATCCCCGCGCCGGCGACCGTTTAAGGCCAGACAGCGTCGGGCCCGGC
>DASXSD010000032.1:0-2380 GCA_036506195.1 Candidatus Dormiibacterota bacterium | reverse complement strand
GTGTGGCTTGCCCTCGAGACCCCGATCGACACCATCGCCGACTACTACCTGGACAGCGTGCACATGCTCCAGCACGTCCTGCTCGGGTTCGTCGCCCCACCGCTCCTGCTGCTCGGCCTGTCGCCGGAGATGGCGGGCATGTTGCTCCGGATCCCGGGACTGCGAGCGGTGACGGAGCCGGTCCCGGCGCAGCTGATCGCGGGCGCCGTCATGATCGTGTGGCACCTGCCGGCGCTGTATGACGCGACGCTGCGCAACGAGGAGCTGCACATCTTCGAGCACGTGATGTTCATCGGCGCCGGGGTGGTCCTGTACTGGCCGATCGTGCAGGCCACGGCAATGCACGCGCGCTGGCAGATGTCGCCGGGCGCCAAGCTCGTCTACATGCTGCTCGCCACGCTGCCGCAGGACGGCGTCGCGCTGGTCCTGATCTTCTCGCGGACGCCCTTTTACGAGTTCTACACGCACGCGCCGCGGCTGATCGCGGGGTTCACGGCGCTCATCGACCAGACGATCGCGGGCGCGGTGCTGATGGTGTTCGGCAAGGTCACGCTCGGGATCGCGGCCGGGGTCGTGTTCTTCCGTTGGTTCGGCGGCGAGCGGCGCTCGGACATAGAATCGGCGATGAGGGTGCGTTGAAGTTCTCGGAGAGCATTCTCGACCTGGTCGGGAACACGCCATTGGTCCGCCTGCACAAGGTGACCGCCGGCCTCAAGCCGACGATTCTGGCCAAGCTCGAGGAGCTGAACCCCGGCGGAAGCGTCAAGGACCGGATCGGCCTGACCATGATCGAGGAGGCCGAGCGCACCGGCCAGCTTCGCCCGGGCGGCACCATCATCGAGCCTACCTCCGGCAACACCGGGCACGGGCTTGCCATGGTCGCGGCCATCAAGGGCTACAAGATGGTCTTCGTGATGCCGGACAAGATGTCCGCCGAGAAGATCAGCCTCCTCAAGGCGTACGGCGCCGACGTGGTCGTCTGCCCGACCAACGTCGAGCGCGAGTCCCCGCAGTCCTACTACTCGGTGGCCGACCGGCTGGCGCGCGAGATCCCGGGCGCCTTTCAGCCCAACCAGTACTTCAACCCGCGCAACCCGGAGGCGCACTACCGGACGACCGGGCCTGAGATCTGGGAGCAGACCGACGGCAAGGTCGACGTCTTCGTCGCCGGCATGGGCACGGGCGGAACGATCAGCGGTGTCGCCAAATACCTGAAGGAGCGCAAGCCCTCGGTCCACATCGTGGGCGCCGATCCGGAAGGTTCGCTCTACTCGGGCCCGATCGCGCCCTACAAGGTCGAGGGTGTGGGCGAGGACTTCATGCCCGGGACGATGGACATCAAGATCGTCGACCAGATCGTGCAGGTCACGGACAAGCAGTCCTTCGTCGCCGCGCGCCGGCTGGCGCGCGAGGAGGGAATCCTGGTCGGCGGATCCTCCGGCCTCGCGCTCCACGGGGCCATGGAAGTCGCGAAAGACCGCGGCGCACAGGACGTGATCGTCGTCCTGTTCCCGGACACCGGTCGCAACTACCTGAGCAAGTTCTTCAGTGACGAGTGGATGCGGCAGAACGGTTACCTCGCGAGGCTGGGCGCGGTGCGCATTCGCGAGGTCATCGCCTCACATCCCAAGGGGCTGCCGCAGCTGGTCACCGTCGAAGCCGGCAAGTCGGTGGGTGAGGCGATCGACCTGATGCAGCGTTACGGCATCTCGCAGCTGCCGGTGGTCGAGGACGCGAACGGACATGGCGTGGTGGGCGCTCTCCAGGAGCGTACGCTGCTCGACCGCGTGTACCGCGACCCGGCTGTCGTCACGACCAAGGTGTCGGCCGCGATGGACGCGCCGCTCAGCCAGATCGCGGTCGATTCGTCGCTCGACGACGCCTTCGAGCCGCTGCTGCGCGGGGAGCAGGCGGTGCTCGTGATCGACGGCGAGGAGCCGGTGGCGGTGATCACGCGGGCGGACCTGCTCGAGTTCGTCGCTCACCGCGGACGGGGTTAGTGTCCAAAACCGACAACTGGGGGTTTTCCACCCGAGCGCTGCACGTCGGCCAGGGGCCAGACCCGGCGACCGGCGCCGTCGTCCAGCCGATCCACATGGCGACGACGTTCGCGCAGCAGGGTGTCGGCAAGCACAAGGGCTTCGAGTACGGACGCTCCGGAAACCCGACGCGCAACGCGCTCGAGGAATGCCTGGCCGCGCTCGAGGACGCGAAGCACTGCCTCGCCTTCTCCTCGGGCCTGGGCGCCGAGACCACCCTGTTGCTCCTCCTCAACCCGGGCGACAACGTCGTCTACATGGAGGACGTGTACGGCGGGACGTTCCGTCTGTTCGACAAGGTGCTCAAGCGTTACGGCCTCACCTTCACCGCCGTCGACGCG
>DASXSD010000031.1:0-12224 GCA_036506195.1 Candidatus Dormiibacterota bacterium | reverse complement strand
CGGTGGCTCGACCTGCTGATCACCGGCGCCGAGGTCACCGAGGCACCCACCTTTCCGGGTTCGACCACCCGCCGCTTCGAGGTTTTCGAGAATGCTTCCTAGCCCGGTCACCGAAGAGCTGCGCCGCATCGTTGGCCGGGAAGCCGTGATCGAATCCGCCAACGACCTGCGCATCTTAGAGCGCGACGGCTCGATCGCGGGCGCAATCCCGGACGCTGTGGTGCTGGCCTCGACCACCGACCAGGTCGCGGCAGTAATCAAGGTGGCGGCCAAAAACCATATCCCGGTCGTGCCGCGCGGGGCGGGAACCGGACTTTCGGGCGGCGCTGTCACGATCCACGGCGGCATCGCCCTCCAGGTGACGCGCATGCGCCGCATCCTCGAGATCGATCCTGTCGCGCAGACGGCGCTGGTCGAGCCGGGCGTGGTCAACCAGGAGCTATCCCTCGTCGCCGCGCCGCACGGCCTGTTCTACGCGCCCGATCCCTCCAGCCAGAAGGCCTGCACCCTCGGCGGCAACGCGGCCGAGAACTCGGGCGGCCCGCACTGCCTCTACTACGGCGTGACCACCAACCATGTGCTCGGCATGGAGGTCGTCCTCGCCGACGGAAGCGTGCACTGGGTCAGCGGCGACGTCCCCGACCGCATCGGCCTCGACCTGTGCGGCGTGCTCGTCGGCTCCGAGGGCACGCTCTGCGCGATCACCAAGATCAAGGTCAGGCTTCTGCGCATCCCGCCCAGCATCGCGACCCTGCTCGCAGCCTTTCCAAGCATCGAGACCGCGAGCCAGGCGGTGTCGGCGGTGATCGGACACGGCATCGTGCCCGCGGCGCTGGAGATGATGGACAACGTCACCGTGGGCGCCGTCGAGGCGCACTACCACGCGGGCTACCCGACCGACGCCGGCGCCGTCCTCCTGGTCGAGGTCGACGGCATCGCGGAGTCCACCCGCGAGCTGATGGCCGCGATCAGCAAGATCCTCTCCGACAACCACGGCTACGCCATGCGCGAGGCCCAGACGCCCGCCGAGCGCGAGCTGTTGTGGGCGGGGCGCAAGGGCGCGATCGGCGCTCTCGGCCGCATCAAGCCCAACTATTACCTGCACGACGGCGTCGTCCCACGCTCACGCCTGCCCCAGGTGCTGTCCGCGGTCGGGGAGATCGGCGAGCACTACAAATTGCCGGTCGCCAACGTCTTCCATGCCGGCGACGGCAATCTCCACCCGAACATCCTCTTTGACATGCGCGACCGCGAGGTCCTGCACCAGGTGGAGTCCGCGGGCGAGGAGATGCTGCGCGCGGTGGTCGAGCTCGGCGGCGCGCTGTCCGGTGAGCACGGCATCGGCCTCGAGAAGAGCGCGTTCATGCCGTGGATCTACAGCGAGGACGACCTCGGCGCGATGCACCGCGTGAAGGACGTCTTCGACCCCGATGGCATCCTCAACCCGGGCAAGATCTTTCCCGACCCTTCGCGCAAGCAGGTCCACCTCGCGGGGCGCACAGGGCTCGCGGTCGAGGCCAAGTGGTGGTAAGCACGCCGGCGGTGGAGAAGCCGTCAACCGCGGAAGAGCTCGCGCGCAAGCTGCAGGAGGCCGCCTCTCAGAAGCTCGCGGTCGTGCCCGTTGGAGGTGGACGAGCCCGCGGCATGGGCGGCGTGCTGGCGCAATGCGACGTCGAGCTCCACACGACGCGCCTCGACCGCGTGCTCGAGCACTCGCAGGCCGACATGGTGGTCAGCGTCGAGGCCGGGCTCACGCTCGAGGCACTCCAAGCCGAGCTCGCCAAGGCCGGTCAATTCCTTCCGCTCGATCCTTTCAACTCTCCAGGCCACACGATCGGAGGGCTGCTCGCGACCGGATGGACGGGGCCGCTCCGCCTCCGTTTCGGATCGCCTCGCGATTTCCTGATCGGCATCCGCGTCGCGCTGCCGGACGGCAAGCTGGCGACCGGCGGCGGGCGCGTGGTCAAGAACGTGAGCGGATACGACATGATGAAGCTGCACTACGGCGCGCTCGGATCGCTGGGCGTCATCGTCGCCGCGTCGTTCAAGGTCTTCCCGAGGCCGCTCCACGATGTGACGGTCTCCAGCGACGGCGGATGGAACGCCGCGGCGCACGCGCTCTCGACCGAGGTCGCGCCCTCCGCGCTGGAGCTCGACTCGACCGGGCGCGTGCTCGCCCGCTACACGGGCAGCCCGGACGCGATCAAACGCATCGTCGGCGAGCTGGGCTGGAAGACCGCCGACGCAGCGGTCTGGACCGAGCATGCCCGGCGGGCGCCCGAGCGGTGGGCGCGTATCGCGGTGCCCCGGGAGGCGTTGCGGCGAATCGTCCAGGCGCTGCCGTCAGGGGCCGAGTGGTGGGCCTCGCCCGGCGTCGGCATCGGGCACTGGGCCATCGCGAGCGACGCGAAGGTTGTGCTCGACCTGCGCGCCCGTGCCGAGGCCGCGGGCGGCAGCCTGGTCATGCTCGCCGCCCCCGAGCCCTTCATGCGCGAGGTCGGCGCCTGGGGCACCCCGCCGGCGACGCTCGACGTCATGCGTCGCCTGAAAAGCGCATTCGACCCCGACGGCGCATTGAACCCCGGGAGGTTCGTGGTGTGAGCACAGAACCCTTCGCGCGCCTGTCCGACGACGACCTCGCCACCTGCGTCCACTGCGGGCTGTGCCTCGACGCGTGCCCGACGTTCCGGGTCACCGGGCTCGAGACCGAGTCGCCGCGCGGCCGCATCTACCTGATGACGCAGTGGAAGCGCGGCACCATGCAGTTCGACGAGGCGCAGGTCCGGCACATCGACCTGTGCCTCGGCTGCCGCACGTGCGAGGCAGTGTGTCCGTCAGGCGTCCCTTACGGGCGAATCATCGAGGCCGGACGCGCCGATGTGGAGGATGCACGCAGGCCGGCCCCGAAGCGTGTGACGAGTCGCGTCGTCCTGCGCCAGCTGGTCGGTCATCCGGCGAGACTTCGCGCCGCGGGCGCGCTCACGCGTTTCGCCCAGAAGCTGCATGTGACCTCGATCGCGCGGTCGGGTCGCATGCTCCCACCGCTTGCGGCGCCATTCCGGCGGCCGGCGGACAGCGTCGCGCCCGCGATCGGGGAGCGCAAGCATCGCGTCGCCTTCCTTGTCGGCTGCGTGATGCCGATCCTCTATCCGCAGTCGCACGACGCGGCTGTCAGGCTCCTCCAGCTGGCGGGATGCGAGGTGTGGTTTCCGCCTGGCGAGCGATGCTGCGGCGCGCTTTTCGCTCACAACGGCGACCTCGAAGGCGCGGAGCGTCTTCGCGATGCCAACATGCGGACCTACCGCGGCGGCAAGTTCGACGCGCTGGTCGTCGACTCCGCCGGATGTGGCGCGCACCTGAAGGACTTCTACCCCGAGCTGAAAGGCCGCGTGAAGGACCTGACGGAGTGGCTGGCTGAGGTGGGATTGCCGGAGCGGAAGCGCGAGGTGAAGATGCGGGTCACCTACCAGGATGCGTGCCACCTCGCCCACGCGCAGCGGATCAAGAAGCAACCTCGCGAGCTGATCCGCTCGCTCGACGGTGTCGAGCTCGTCGAGATGCGTCACGCCGACATCTGCTGCGGGGCGGCCGGCCTCTACAGCACGCTGGAGCCCGTGATGTCGAACCGCATACTCCAGCAGAAGCTCGAGGACGTGGTCGCGACGGGCGCCGATGTGATCACCGTCGCCAACCCCGGCTGCCAGATGCAGCTTGCGGCCGGCTTGCGCGCCAGAGGATCGACGATGAAGGTGGAGCACATCGCGGAGACCCTGCTGCGGGCTTTCTAGCTTCCCTCCCCCGCTTGCCGGGGGAGGTGGCCACCGCGGCGAAGCCGCTCTGGCCAGAGGGGGAGCGCGCCTAAATTTTCAGCTTCGGCAGGACCGCGGTCTTCGTGACGTCGACCTCGACGCGGGCGACCGCGAGCGTGACATTGTCGGGCGCGCCCAGCTCCCGGCACCGCTCGATCACGCGCTCCGCGCCGCGATCGAGGTTGCCGTCCTTCAGCAGCAAGCGCCCCATCTCCTCGACCGTGACACCCGCGGTCTCCACGCCGTCACTGCACAGCACGACCGCGTCGCCCTCCTCGAGCTTCATCTTGTCGGTAAACGGCTGGATCTGCTCCCACACGCCTACCGCTCGCGTGAGCCGGTGCTTGAGCGGGTGGTTCTCCGCTTCCTCCGGCTTGATGAGCCCGAGACGCACCTGCTCCGCGGGCCACGAGTGGTCCTGCGAGATGAGCTTGGCCAGCCCGTTGCGAAACAGATAGGCGGGACTGTCACCCACGTTCAGCAGCGCGCACTCGCCGGAGCGGATCGCCGCGATCACCATCGTGCTCCCCATACCAGACCAGTCCGGGTTGTCGCGCGCTGCGTTGAAGACCGCCGTGTTGGCCTCCTTGCACGCCTTCTTGAGGCGCTCGACGTCGGGCCCCTCCTGCCCGTCCTCGGAGAGAACCCTGGTCACGGTCTTGACCGCGATCTGGCTTGCCTGTTGACCCGCGGCGTGGCCGCCCATCCCGTCGCAGACGACGATGAGCGTGTCGAGGCCCGCCTTGTTGCGGAACACGGTGACGGAGTCCTCGTTCTCTTCCCTTTCCAGGCCAGGGTCGGTGGCCCACGCGATACGTAGACGCATCGTGTTACCTAACGAGCCGGATGGACACTATGCTCCGAGAAGCGAGAAGTGGATTGAGTTCTGGCCGATCGTCACCCGATCGCCATTGTTCAGCTGCTTCTCCTGGATCGATTCGCCGTTGACGAACGTCCCGTTGGTGCTGCCCAGGTCGACGACCCAGAACTGCTCGCCGCGGCGCTCTAGCCGTGCGTGATGCCCGCTGGTCGCGGGGTCGCGCAGGATGACGTCGTTGTCGGGCGAGCGCCCCATCCGCACAGCATGGTCGGCCGCGCGATGCGTGTGACCGGCGTCGGGACCTGACTCGATGCTGAGCTCGGCCTGAGGGCCGGCGCTCACGCCAGCCGGCTCAGGACGCGCGGGAATGGCCATGGTCTCGGCGACAGGTGGAGGGGGCGCCGGTGGCGACTGCCACGCGGGCATCAGCGTCGTCGGCTCGCCTTCGGTCCTGCCGGCGTCGGGGGGCGGCGGGGCGACCATGGTCGCAGCGACGTCCGACCCGTTCGTGACCGGACCCTGCCATCGCGGCGCCGGCGGGGCCTCGGGAGGTGGAGGCGCGGGCGCGGCCGCCTGCGCGCCGGCGGCCAGGTCTTCGTCCGTCGAGGCGGGCGCGGGAGCCGGCGGTGTTGGCGGCGGCGCGGAGGCGGTCCATGTCGGTGCGGCGGGGACGTTCCACGGCGGCGGGGCCGGGGCGACGGGAGGAGGCTCGGGCGACTGGAAAGGCTCCGGAGCGCGCGGCGCGGGCGCGGCCCACGAGGGCGCCGCCGGCGCGGCCGGCTCTTCGGTCTTGGGCACGTCCCAGGCAGGCGCTGCGGCGGGGGCTCCCCAGTCCGCCGACGGTTGACCTGCCGGCGCCGCGTCCCACGACGGGGCGACGGTGGGCGGTGGCGGCGCCGCGGGGGCAGCCGCGGGCGCACTCCAATCGTTGGCCGGAGGGGCGGCGGGCGCGGCGGGTGGCGCAGGCGCGGCCTCCCAGGATTGAGCGCCTGGCGGGTTCCATGAAGGAGCACTCGGGATGGCGGCCGGCGGTGGCTCGGCTGCCGGAGGCGAGCCCCACGCGGGGGGTGCCGGCGCGGCCGGGGGCGGACCCCAGGCGGGCACGGCAGGCGCCGCGGACGTCGGGGGCGCCGCGGGCGCTGGAGCCGGCGGCGCGGGCGGTGTTGCGGCGGCCGGAGGCGGACTCCAGGCGGGCGCGGGCGCAGCCTCCGGAGGCGACGCCGGCGCCGGCGACCCCCAGGTCGGAGCGCCGCCCGCGGGCGGTGCCGACGGTGGCGTGCCCCAAGTCGGAGGTGCCGCCTGCTGCGACGGCGGCGCCGCCGAAGCCGGCGGCGATCCCCACGCGGGCGCCGGCGACGAAGACCCCACGGCGGGCGCGGCGGGTGATCCCCAACCGCCCGGGGCGGGTGGCCTGGACGCGGCCGGCGCGCCCCACGCGTTGGAGGCGGGCGGCGACACCATCGTCGGAGCCACGCTCGCAGGTCGCGCCATGGCCGGCGGCGCCCACGTCGCGGCAACTCCCGCGGTCTGGTTCTCGGGAGCGGCGGGGCGGACGGGCGGCGCGGTCTTCTTCTTCCTGCGGCGCCGCCGCGTCATCAGGTAGAGACCTCCCGTGAACAGGGCGACCACCGCAAGGATCATCACTGCGTATTCAGTTGGCATGCGGTGGAGGGCCTCCCTTCCCGCCTGACGCGGCATTGGTTTCAGTTCGTTTGGCGCCGACCTGCGTAGTGCTGAAGTATGCCATCCGGGTCACGTTTCGCTATGCGCGATGCCGCCGTTCTCGATCACGAGCCGCCCCGAGGCAACGCCCGGCACAGTGACGTCGGCTTCCAGCGAGTGAGCGCCCGCGCCAATGGGCTCACCGGTCACCACGTGAAGCACGAGCCGGCGCCCGAGCGGCATGTCGAGTCGCTTGGGCAGTGGCGCGAGTCCCGCGTTAGTTTCGATCTGCAGCTGGTGGCCCGTGACGAGAACGCCGTCGAGCCGCAAGCCTGTGACCCCGACCAGGACCGCCGGGCGCGTCCGATTCTCGAGCGCAAAGCTCAGTCCCTGCTTCTCAGGGCGCAGGCTATGCAGGTCGGCGATTCGCTCGGCGAGGTAGCGCGGGATCTCGGGCCGCGGCGCACCGGGCATCGACACCGACGCAACGCTGAAGATGAGCTCGCTGCGGTCGACGATCGCGGCCGCGACGGCCAGTGTGGCTTCGAGCCTGTACTCCCCGGCCGCGGCAAGAGGAAGGCTGAGCGTGGTCGCGATCACCGCGGGCTCGTACGCGGTCGGAACCTCGACCTCAACCGAGCCTGAGTAGGATTTTTTCTGCACCGCATCGCGGACGCGGTCGAGACCGCGCGCGCCTGCGCGCTTCTCTCGCGTCACCGACCACCTGACGATCCCGCGGCCGTGGACGCTCGGGTCGTCGTTGACGACGACGAGGCGCGCGGCGAATGGAATGCGTGTGCTCTGCAGAAAGCCCAGCGGCCGCGCCGACTCGAATGCGAGCGGCTCGATGATGAGCCGGGTCGCACGGAAGGCGTCCGCGAGGGCTTTCATCGCCAGCTTGGGTTGGCGGGCGCCGTCGAGCAGGCCGAACCCGATTCCGGGAAACGGATCGACCAGGTGGTAGGCGAATGCTCCCCAACACGATTCGAACTTTCGAGTCCGGAGGTGCTCCGCCGCGTAGCGGATCAACTTCTCCTGGTAGCGCTGCGAGTCGCGCACGTACGCGTCGAGTGACTGGTGCGCGGACGGAAGGCCCACGCCCCGCTCCGCCCAGTTGATGGGTTGGAATCCCGCGTGCCGCCAGGCCGGATCGTCATCCGCGACCGGCCATCGATTGGCGATCGCCTCCCAGGCCGGCGAGTCGACGCTGGGTAGCGCTTGCGCTCCGAACGCGCTCACCATGAGCGGCTCGACGAGGCCGATGTCCCGCCAGCTACCCTCCGACCAGCCAAGCATCAGCTGCAGGTCGACATCGCCCGACGCGGCGATGGCGGGCCGCGTTCCGTCAAGGCGCTCGAACGAGGACTTGAGCTCCTGGTCGATGGAATGGTTCTGGCGCACGGCGTGGACGTCGCCCAGGTCGAAGTTGGTCGCGAGCCATGGCGGGTTGTCGTGCGCGATCCAGAGCACGATCGACGGATGGTTGTGCAACATCTTCACCATCTCCGCCTGCTGCTCGCGCGCCGCGTTCTCGAAGAATCGCGCCTCGTCGTTGCGCGCGTGGTACACGTATGTCCCCGTCAGGGGCAGGTCCTGGAGGACGAGCATGCCGGCCTCGTCGGCGAGACGGTAGAAATCCTTCGGCAGCACGTTGGCGACGACGCGCAGCGCGTCCACGTTGGCTTCCTTGGCGACGGCGATGTCGGACGCGAGCATCTCGGGGCTTAGCTCGTCGAGCCTGTAGGCAGGCGCGTAGCACGCGCCGCGCAGGAACATCGGACGGCCGTTGACACGCAGGCTCCAGCGCCGCGGACCGATGTCCGCCGTGAGCTCGCGGAAAGCGAACCCGTCCTCGACGCGTGATGATTCCGCCCCGTCCGCGGTCCGCGTGATGAGCTCGGCCCGGTACATCGGCTGCCCGCCAAGCCGCCACGGCTCCCACTTCTTCGCGCCCGGCAGCGCGAGACGCATCGTCACGGTCTGCTCGGAGCCGCCGCCCAAGTGCACCTCGCGCCGCAGCCGCAGCGCGTCCCGGCCGGGCACGGGCACAGTCAGCTCCACCTCTCCGTCCATCTGCCGCCCGTCGAGGTTCCGCAGGCGGGCGTCAACCTCGAGCCGTCCGTCGCCACCCTCGAACGTCGGCTTCAGCCGCATCCAGTCGACCGCGATCGGCCCGACGTACTCGAGCTCCACCGGTCGCCAGAGTCCGAGGGGGACCTCGAGCTTGTATTCGTCGGGCAGGCTCGCGTACGCGGAGGCGGGATAGGGCTTCAGGTCGCCGTCGTTGAAGAAGCCCATAATGTGGCGCTTCTTCTCCGGCTGGGGCTCCACGGGCGACTCGCAGCAGATGACGAGCAGGTTCTCCGCCTTGAGGTAAGGCGTCAGGTCGAAACCGAAGGGCGCGAAATATCCATAGTGCGAACCGAGCAACCTGCCGTTGAGCCACACGTTGGTGGCGAGAAAGGCGCCCCCGATGCGCAGCACGACACGGCCCGCGTGGTCGGGTCGAGGAAACTCGGTGCGGTACCACACAGACTGCCGGCCCTCTCGCGCGGCGAGCTGGCGCGGGACCTCAATCGGTTTCCAGCCGCTACCGACACCGACCGTCAGCCGCTCGGCCTCCCCTTCGCCGAGAGGCATCCACACCGCCTCCCACCCGGTCAGCTCGCGACGGCCGGCGGCCCGTTGCGCCAGCGGCATGAAAAGCGAGTCGCTCATTTTGCGAAAGCCCCGTCGGCGGTCGAGCAGAAGAGGACCGGCCGCCCGATCGCTTCCTCGAACGCCGCGGTCTTCGGCCGGTCGACCAGGGCGAGGATGCTGCCCCCGAAGCCGGCGCCCATGATGCGCGCGCCGTAGCAGCCGTCGAGCGACCAGGCCCGCTCGACGATCGCGTCGACGGCGGGGGTCGACACCTCGAAGTCATCGCGGAGGCTCTGGTGCGATTCCTTCAACAGCTGACCGATCCGCGTGAAGTCGCGCGACTGCAATGCGTCGACGAATGCATGCACGCGCGCGATCTCAGAGTCGACGTGCTTGCGCCGCTTCGGTTCGCCGGATTCGGCCTCGCGCCGTCGCTGGTTGTAGGGAGTGTCCGCCAGCGATCGGTGCTCGCCGGAGTCGATCACCGCGATCGCGAGCTCTTCGGGAAAGGGAATCACCTGGTACTCCAATGTGCCGCAATCGAGCAGCAGCGCGCCACCCTGCCTGCCGAGTGCGGACGCGAACTGGTCCATCACGCCGACCTGGACTCCTGTCGCGCGCTGCTCCGCCCGCTGGCACGCGAGCGCCGCTTCCTTGCCATCCATGTCCGGCTCGAGGCCCGCCGCGACCGCGACGAGCAAAGCGGCCGAGGAGCTGATGCCCGCGTTCGGCGGGACCTGGGAGACGACGCGCACGGCCTGCGGCGCGGCGCCGAGCTCATCGCCGACGGCGCGGACGTAAGCCAGGCCGCCGGCGACCTCGCTCTCGACCGACCACTCCGCGGCCCGACGGCCGTGCACCTCTGTGAAGCGGTCGACCGCGGCCGGCAGGACGACGCCCCCGAGATAGTCGACGTGCTCGCCGATGAGGTTCACCCGGCCGGGCGCACGCCCGTGCCACTCCCTAGACCTGGATGCCACGAAGCTCCGCCGCGGTGTCCTCGGCGCGCGCGTCGAGGATGAACGCGCCGGCGCCCAGCTCGGAGCCTGCGAGGTACTTCAGCTTGTCCTTGGTCCGGTTCGGCGGGTAGAACTCGATGTGGAAGTGGTGGTGGCGCGCGCCGCGGCCCGGGGGCCTCTGGTGCATCGCCATCACGTAAGGCAGCGGCTTGTTGAAGAGCCGGTCGTACTTCTGCAGCAGGCCCTTCAAGTTGCTGGCAAACGATTCGTCGTCCTCATCGTCGAGGTCCGCCAGGCCGCCACGGTGGTTGACCGGCGCGAGGTGGACCTCGTAAGGCCAGCGCGCGAATGGCGGCACGAACGCGATCCATCGCCCGTCACGCAGCACGGTGCGCGCGCCGTCCTCCTCGCCCGCGATGACGTCGCAGTAGAGGCAGCGTCCC
Organism: Candidatus Dormiibacterota bacterium; assembly: GCA_036506195.1. Lineage (GTDB taxonomy): Bacteria > Chloroflexota > Dormibacteria > Dormibacterales > Dormibacteraceae > 40CM-4-65-16. The sequence continues at coordinate 1,891 of DASXSD010000031.1, read as the reverse complement.
GTCTTGCGCATGTGCCTCGCCTCCGCGGCCAGCTCCCGCTCGAGCACGGGCGGCACGAAGGGATAGGCGTAGATCTGGCCATGTGGATGGCTGAGCGTGACGCCGATCTCTTCGCCTCGGTTCTCGAAGATGTAGACGTAGCGGACGTTGGGCAGCCGCCCCAATTCCTTCGTCCGGTCGCGCCAGACCTCGATCAGGTCGCGGATGTGGTCGACCGTCTGCTCGCCGAGCGAAGAGTCGTGGTCGGGCGTGTAGCACACGACCTCGGCGCGGCCCTGGTCGCCGGTATAAGAAGGAAATCGGTTCTCGAAGACGACGATGTGATAGTCGGGCTCGGGGATCTCGGTCTCGGCCATGCCCGGTCGCGTCGGGCATAAGGGGCAATGCTCTGCAGGCGGATGATAGGTACGGTCCTGGCGCCAGGGCGCGACGGTGACCCATTCCTCGAGGAGAGGATTCCAGCGGAGCTCGGACAATTCAGGAGGTCGCCCTGCGCGCGGCGGACGGCTCGTAGTAGATGAGGTAGCGACCGTCGGGCTTCTGAATAACGCGCTTCCTAAGCTTCGAGCGCACGGCGCACAGCCTCCGCCGGGGTCTTGACGACCTCGAGCCCCTTGACGTCCCACGTGTCGAGCGCGAAGACCGAGCGGCCGAGCCTGCGCGCGAGCGCGATCTCACTGAGCGTCCCCCACCCCGAGCCGATCGCGATCACGCTCTCCGCGGCCATCACGATCAGGAGGTTGCGCGCCTGGCCCAGTCCCGTCGGCAGCGAGATCGTCAGGTGAGGGTTCGCGCCCTCGCGATTCTCCTCGGGAAGAATTCCGACCACGGTCCCGCCTTCGCGCGCCGCGCCTTCGCTCGCCGCCCCAGACACTCCGGCGTAGCCGCCGTTGATGACGACCGCTCCGTTTTGCGCCAGGAGCTTGCCGACCTCGCGCGCCGCCACGAGTTGCGACGCGCTCGCCTCCGAGGCGCCACAAACCGCAACGTAGCGAGGCATCGCGCCGTAGTTTATCGGTAGACTTTCGACTCGAAGTTCAACGCCCGTGGGGCAAAGGAGGTGAGGCGGAGCTTTGGATAAACCGAGTCGCGGTGCCAGCCGCCTCGTTTGCCAGCCGGGAGCTCGGGAGGACGTGAGCCTCTAGGGCTTCCAATCCGCTACCGGCTCCTGGAGTCGGAGGCGGTTGCACTGCGAACGTAGACGCTCGAGGGTCGGGACGAGTCCCGACCCTCACTTTTTGCGGTCACTACGATTCGTTTTCGTGGTCCAGGAATTCTCGGCGCAGATGAACGCGATCCCTGAGGGATGGGTGCAGGCAATGGGCATGACCATCACCCACGCCACGAAGGACGAGGTCCGCGCCGAGCTGACCATCGGGCACCAGCACCTGCAGGGTTATGGGATCGTGCACGGCGGCGTGCACTGCGGAATCATCGAGACGCTCTCGTCGATGGGCGCCTACCTGTTCGCGCGCGAGCGCGGGCAGCACGTAGTCGGCCTGGAGAACAACACGAGCTTCATCCGCGCCGTGCGCGCCGGCGCCAAGCTGCGCGCGGTCGCGAAACCAGTCACCCGCGGACGGCAAACACAGGTGTGGCAGGCGCAGGTGCTCGACGAGAGCGACCGCGTCGTCGCCACCGGGCGAGTGCGGCTGCTGTGCATTGAGGCCGATCAGTCGCTGGCCGGCGAGCAGGTGAAGGGCGCTCTGTCCCCTCCCCGACCCTCCCCATGAGATGGGGAGGATGACTGTGGGCGGCCCAACCTACCTACCGCTAGTGACGTAGCCGAAGATGATCTCGTCGATCAGGCGCTCCACGGGCGCCAGGTCGTCGGTGAAAACCTGGCCGTGGTAGGGCGACACCCTTAGACGGTTCTCGTTGATCACGTTGC
>DASXSD010000030.1:0-2508 GCA_036506195.1 Candidatus Dormiibacterota bacterium | reverse complement strand
CACCCGGGCCACCGACAGGTCGGCGCCACGGGTGCCCATCATCAAGCACCCCGAGGTCCGGCGCAGCTTGATGCTGCAGAAGTCCTACGTCGAAGGCATGCGTGCGCTCGTCCACTACACGGCGACCTTCCAGGACGCGGTATGGGCGGCTCGGGCCGCGGGCGAACGGGATGAAGCAGCAGAACTGATGAACGATCTGCTGCTTCCGCTGGTCAAGGGCGTCGGGTCGGAACGGTCGTACACCCTTCTCGCAGATGCACTGCAGATCTTCGGCGGCTCCGGTTATCTCCAGGATTACCCGCTCGAGCAGTACATCAGGGACGCCAAGATCGACACGCTCTACGAGGGTACGACGGCCATCCAGAGCCTCGACTTCTTCTTTCGCAAGATCGTCAGGGACAGGGGCCAGGCGTTGACGACGCTGCTCACGGACATACAGACCTTCGCCAAGGGCGATGCAGGCAACGGGGGTCTGGTCGGGGAGCGGGATCTGCTCGCCAAGGCCGTGGAAGACGTGCAGGCCATCGTCGCCACGATGGTCGGTGCGCTCGGGGCCCCGAAAGGGGGCGGGAACGAGCGCGAGCTCTACAAAGTCGGCCAGAACACGATCCGGCTGCTGATGGCCGTCGGGGACCTCATCATCGGCTGGCTACTGCTCCGGCAGGCCGATGTTGCACTCGCCGCGCTCGAAGGGCGCCTGAGCGATGCCGATCGCGCGTTCTACGCGGGCAAGGTGGCTGGGGCGAGATTCTTCGCTGCCAACGTCCTACCGCACCTCGCCGCGGCCCGAACCGTCGCCGAGTCCGTCGACAACGCAATCATGGACCTCAGCGACGACGCGTTCTGATCCGTCGCGATCGGCGCGGGTGGGCGCCCTTCGGCCGGCGCCGACCCTGCGCCGCCCACTTCTCCAGGTGGGTAAGGAACTCGCCGGCCTGCACCGGCCATGCGTAGTGTTCCACGGCAGCCCGATGGCCGTTGCAACCCATGCTGATCCGCAGCGCGGGATCGTCGTGGAGCCGCTTGACCCCGTCCGCTACGGCCGTCACGTCATCGAACGGGACGACGATCCCCGCCCGATGCTCCTCGAGCAGCTCCTGCGCGGCGAGCGTCGGCGTGGTAATGGCCGGCACCCCGCGCGCCATATATTCGATCACCTTCGTCGGCTTCGAATGCCGGTAGTTCGGCTCGTCATGAAGCAGTGACAGACCGGCCAGCGCGCCCTCCACCTGGCGCAGCGCGATGTCGTTGGGCACGAAGCCGCGCCAGACCAGATCGCCGGTGCGATTCGCCTCCTCGAGTAGCGGCCGAACCTCGTCGTCCGCGGTGCCGATGAGCTCCAGCGTCACGGTCGCACCCAGCAGGCGGCCGAGCTCTACCATCTCGACAGCCCCGCGGGCGCGGGTCAGATGGCCGAGGTAGACAACTCGGTCGGCACCTGGTGGAGGGACCTGCCCCGGAACCCAGGTGGTGTTGGGGACGACTGGGTGTGCCCGCCGAAACCTCGCGAGATAGGAACTCTCGGCGAGCAGAAGGTGATGTTTGCGCTCCGCGCGGCGCTCGAGCAGCGATACCGCGAGCGCCGCCAGGCGCCGCGCCGAGCGCGGGAGCCAGGGCTTGAGCGTGACCGCGGCGGCCGTGTCTTCGTGTACGTCCCAAACGACCGGGGGCAGATCCCGTAGACCCCACACGGAGAGCAGGAGCTCCGGGTCGTGCAGCAAAACGAGATCCACGCCTGGGCTCAGCGTACGGATCTCCCGGCGCGCGGCACGGATCGCTGAGGACCGCCGGCGGCCGACTGCTCTTGGCACGTCGACCGCGGTCACATCGCTCGGCAGAGCGACGGCATAGTCGGTGAACGGGGCGACGTAGACGACCTCATGGCCAGCGTCGAGCAAGGAACGGATCTGGCGGTGGCGGATGCGCGCGTCCTCCGGGTGATGCACGATCGTCACCACTAGGACTCGCACGTCGATCTTCTTCCGCTTTACCTTCGCTTCTGGCAACGGGCAACGCTACCCCTGTTCAGAGGCGCTCGACGCCCTCCGCGCCAACCTTGCCCCTGGTGTCGAAGAGGACCCTCGCCTTCCCGGCAATCTCGTCGAGGTCATAATCGCTGTGATTCTGGAGCAGGACCGTGACGTCCGCTGCAGCCGCCTCCGCGACCGGATCGTCTGCCCGGCGAATCGAGGTACCGTTCGCCCGCCAGGCCTCAACGTAGGGATCGTGAAAGATGACCTCAGCGCCGAGGGCAAGGAGGTGGCGTGCCACCGCAGTGGTCGGCGACTCGCGCTGGTCAGCGATGTCAGGCTTATACGTCACGCCAAGCAGGAGCACGGTCGAACCGTGCACCGGCTTGCCGTGCTTGTTGAGGATGTCCTGAACCCGGCGTACAACGTAGCCCGGCATCCCGTTGTTGATCTCCTGTGCCAGCTCGACGAAGCGGAACGGGTAGCCCAGCGTCCTGACCTTGTAGGAAAGGTAGTTCGGATCGATGGGGATGCAGTG
>DASXSD010000029.1:0-2553 GCA_036506195.1 Candidatus Dormiibacterota bacterium | reverse complement strand
CACCCGGGCCACCGACAGGTCGGCGCCACGGGTGCCCATCATCAAGCACCCCGAGGTCCGGCGCAGCTTGATGCTGCAGAAGTCCTACGTCGAAGGCATGCGTGCGCTCGTCCACTACACGGCGACCTTCCAGGACGCGGTGTGGGCGGCTCGGGCCGCGGGCGAAAGGGATGAAGCGGCAGAGCTGATGAACGATCTGCTGCTCCCGCTGGTCAAGGGCGTGGGATCGGAACGGTCGTACACCCTTCTCGCAGATGCGCTGCAGATCTTCGGCGGCTCCGGTTATCTCCAGGATTACCCGCTCGAGCAGTACATCAGGGACGCCAAGATCGACACGCTCTACGAGGGTACGACGGCCATCCAGAGTCTCGACTTCTTCTTTCGCAAGATCGTCAGGGACAGGGGCCAGGCGTTGACGACGCTGCTCACGGACATACAGACCTTCGCCAAGGGCGATGCGGGCAACGGTGGTCTGGTCGGGGAGCGGGAGCTGCTCGCCAAGGCCGTGGAAGACGTGCAGGCCATCGTCGCCACGATGGTCGGTGCGCTCGGGGCCTCGCAAGGGGGCGGGAAGGAGCATGAGCTCTACAGAGTCGGCCAGAATACAGTCCGGCTGCTGATGGCCGTCGGGGATCTCATCATCGGCTGGCTACTGCTCCGCCAGGCCGATGTCGCACTCGCCGCGCTCCAAGGGCGCCCGAGCGATGCCGATCGCGCGTTTTACGCGGGCAAGGTGGCTGGGGCGAGATTCTTCGCTGCTAACGTCCTACCGCACCTCGCCGCCGCCCGAACCGTCGCCGAATCCGTCGACAACGCAATCATGGACCTCAGCGACGACGCGTTCTGATCCGCCGCGATCGGCGCGGGTTGGGGCCCCTCGGCCGCCGGCGACCCTGCGCCGCCCACTTCTCCAGGTGGGTAAGGAACTCGCCGGCCTGCACCGGCCACGCGTAGTGTTCCACGGCAGCCCGATGGCCATTGCGACCCATGCTGATCCGCAGTGCGGGATCGTCGTGGAGCCGCTTGACCCCGTCTGCTACGGCCGTCACGTCATCAAACGGGACGACGATCCCTGCCCGATGCTCCTCGAGCAGCTCCTGCGCGGCGAGCGTCGGCGTGGTGATGGCCGGCACGCCGTGCGCCATATATTCGATCACCTTCGTCGGCTTCGAATGCCGGTAGTTCGGCTCGTCATGAAGCAGTGACAGACCGGCTAGCGCGCCCTCCACCTGACGCAGCGCGATGTCGTTGGGCACGAAGCCGCGCCAGACCAGATCGCCGGTGCGATTCGCCTCCTCGAGGAGCGGCCGAACCTCGTCGTCCGCGCCGCCGATGAGCTCGAGGGTTACGGTCGCACCCAGCAGGCGGCCGAGCTCCACCATCTCGGCAGCCCCGCGGGCGCGGGTCAGATGGCCGAGGTAGACAACTCGGTCAGCACCCGGTGGAGGGACCTGCCCTGGAACCCAGGTGGTGTTGGGGACGACTGGGTGCGGCCGCCGAAACCTCGCTAGATAGGAACTCTCGGCGAGCAGGAGGTGATGCTTGCGCTCCGCCCGGCGCTCGAGCCGTGAAACCGCGAGCGCCGCCAGGCGCCGCGCCAGGCGCGGGAGCCATGGCTTGAGCGTGACCGCGGCGGCCGTGTCTTCGTGTACGTCCCAAACGACCGGGGGCAGATCCCGCAGACCCCACACGGATAGCAGGAGCTCTGGGTCGTGCAGCAGAACGAGATCCACACCTGGGCTCAGCGCACGGATCACCCGGCGCGCGGCGCGGATCGCTGAAGACCGCCGGCGGCCGACTGCTCTCGGCACGTCGACCGCGGTCACATCGCTCGGCAGAGCGACGGCATATTCGGTGAACGGGGCGACGTAGACGACCTCATGACAGGCGTCGAGCAAGGAACGGATCTGGCGGTGGCGGATGCGCGCGTCCTCCGGATGATGCACGATCGTCACCACTAGGACTCGCATGTCGATCTTCTTCCGCTTACCTTTCGTTTCTGGCAACGGGCAAGGCTACCCCTGTTCAGAGGCGCTCGACGCCTTCCGCGCCAACCTTGCCCCGGGTGTCGAAAAGGACCCTCGCCTTCCCGGCAATTTCGTCGAGGTCGTAATCACTGTGGTTCTGGAGCAAGACCGTGACGTCCGCCGCAGCCGCCTCCGCGACCGGATCGTCTGCCCGGCGAATCGAAGTACCGTTCGCCCGCCAGGCCTCAACGTAGGGATCGTGAAAGATGACCTCAGCGCCGAGGGCGAGGAGGTGGCGTGCCACCGCAGTGGTCGGCGACTCGCGCTGATCAGCGATGTCAGGCTTATACGTCACACCAAGCAGGAGCACGGTCGACCCGTGCACCGGCTTGCCGTGCTTGTTGAGGATGTCCTGAACCCGGCGTACGACGTAGCCCGGCATCCCGTTGTTGATCTCCTGTGCCAGCTCGACGAAGCGGAACGGGTAGCCCAGCGTCCTGACCTTGTAGGAAAGGTAGTTCGGATCGATGGGGATGCAGTGCCCGCCCACGCCGGGACCTGGGTAGAACGCTTGGAAGCCAAAGGG
>DASXSD010000028.1:0-2394 GCA_036506195.1 Candidatus Dormiibacterota bacterium | reverse complement strand
GCGACGTCCGCCCACACGCGGCCCCAGTCGTCGTGGGCGCCCGTGCCTTCAGTCTTGCCGACCAGCGCGACCAGCGTGTCCGGCTTGATCTTGCCGGCGTCTGCGAGGGCCTGCAGCCCCGAGGTGTCCGCGGGCGTCGCGCTGGGGCAGACGAACATGTCGACGCGCTGGGCTTTCATCCATCCACCTCCGGCGGACGCTGGAAACCAAATCCAGCCACCTGCTCCAACTCTTCGGCAAAGCCGAGCAGCTCGTACTCCTGCGCGAAACGACCCACGAGCTGGACACCGATCGGCAGCCCTTCGTGGAGGCCCGCGGGGATCGATATCGCGGGCACCCGCGCGAAGCTCACCGGAAGCACGAACCGCACGTAGGTCGCCCACGCCTCGCCGAGAAAGGGCGGCACGTCCTCGATTTTCATCGGTGGCAGGCCGAGCGTGGGTGTCAGCAGGAAGTCGTATTGGAGCCGCAGCGGTGTCCCCACCATGCGGTTGGCGGTTGCGGTCGCCGAATCCATGGCCTTGAAGTAGTCCATCGCGGTCAGGTCGCGCCCCTCGGCGGCGAGCTTGCGGATGCCCGGGCCGAACGTAGAAAGGTCGGCAGGGAAGCTTGCCATGCTGGCCCTCCTCACCATGGCGTAGCCCTGGGTCACCGGCTCCGGGTCCCAGGGGATCTCCTCCACGCGGTGGCCGGCGTTGCGGAACGCAGCGGCGGCGCGCTCGCATGCGTCCTCACATGCGTTGTGCGCGCCCGAGGCCGTCATGCCGATGACTTTGGTGGTCCGGCTTCCACGCGGTGGGGCCGGCTCCGTTCCGCTCATCAGCGCGAACAGGACTCGCGCGTCGTCGACCGTGCGTGCCAGCGGTCCATGGGCCTGCAGCACCGTCGGGTCGACCTCCTCGCTGCCGATGCGCTCCGGCGTCGCGCGCAGCCCAACCACGCCGCAGCAGGAGGCCGGGATCCGGATCGAGCCCCCCATGTCGCCACCGATCGCGAACGTGCACATCCCCGCCGCGACCGCGGCGGCGCTCCCACCGCTCGACCCGCCGGGGGTGATGCCCTGGCGCCACGGGTTGTGGGTGGGCGGGTACAGCGTGTTGGTGGTGCCGATCGCGGCGGCCAGCTCTGGCAGGTTGGTCTTGCCTAGAACGGTGACGCCCGAGCGCTTTGCGAGGGCCACCGCCACGCCGTCTTCGGACGCGATCCGATCTCGCCATGACGGAGTCGCGTACGTGAAGGGCATGCCCGCAACCGGTTGGCTGTCCTTGACCGCCAGGGTGACGCCGCCATAGTCGTCGGCGCGCGCTTTCGCCTGCCGGTCGACATAGATGTAGGCGTGTATCCGGGGATCGAACGTGTCGATCGCTTCGAGGTGAGCCTCGACCACGGACTGGGGCTCGAGCTTCTCGGAGTGGACCTGGCGCGCGATATCGTTGGCCGAGAGCCAGCGGGACGAGGCTTCGATCACAGGTCGTCCACCACCGCCTGAATGATGCTCTCGAACAGGTTGGCGGCGGTGTCGACCCCAAAGCCCATCACGCCCTCGAGGTCGAACGTCTCGTCGGCGCTGTCCGACATCACGCGCAGCGCCGACCATGGAACTCCGTTCTGATGCGCGACCTGGGCGATGGCTGCGGTCTCCATGTCAAGGCACATGCCTTCGGGAAACTCACGCAGCAGCGCGTCGCGGACCTGGCGGGAGGTGACGATCTGGTCGCCAGTCAGCACGAGTCCCGCGCTTGCGTCCTCCGACTTGTAGCGCGCCGCGCGGAGCAGCGTCTCGGTCACCGCCGGATGGGCAGTGATCGTGGATAGGCCGATCCCGGGAATCACGCCTTTGGTCTTGGTCAGCGGCCGTCCGTCCATGTCGTGCTGCACCGCAGCCGATGCGACGACCACGCGTCCGGGCCGGACCTGGTCCTGGAGACCGCCGGCAAGGCCGATCGCGACCAGGCACCGCGGCTTGAAAACATCGCATAGGTATTGCGCGGCCATCGCGGCGGCGACCTTGCCCACGCCGCCGACCGCGACCACCAGCCCGTCGCCCTCCCAGATCTGAAGTCGCGGGCCGACGCTCTCCGACCGGGGCATCCGGCGCACCAGCGCGTGGGCCTCCTCCTCGAGCGCGGCGACCACCGCGACCGGGCGTTTGCCTGTCACAACCGAGCATCATGAGCGGTGGAGGATGAAGCCGGCCACAGCCGCCCCCGCCGACCTCAGCCAGGCCCAGCCGCTCGACGCCGATGAGCTGCGTGTCCTAAACGCCTACTGGCGCGCGGCCAACTATCTCTCGGTCGGCCAGATCTATCTGCTCGACAACCCGCTGCTCAGGCGGCCGTTGAAGCTCGAGGACATCAAGCCGCGGCTCCTCGGCCACTGGGGCACCACACCCGG
>DASXSD010000027.1:0-25487 GCA_036506195.1 Candidatus Dormiibacterota bacterium | reverse complement strand
GCCACCCGCTTGTCGGTCTCGCCGCGCATGACCACGATGGGCATGTGCCGGCAAGCATCGTCGGACCGCAGCGATTGGATGAACGAAAGGTTGCCGCCGGATTTCGACACGAGGTGCACGAAGATCACGGCGGGCCCGGTCTTTCTGGCGCTTGCCAGACCGTCGGCGTGGTCGCCGGCGACGAGCACCAGGTACCCCTCGTCCTCCAGGCGCGCTTGCTCAGCCTTGCGCGAGAACGGGTCGTCGTCGACGAGGAGCGCGGTCGGTCGGCGGTTGGCGTCCATGGCGAACTCCCTATTTCCTTCTCGGCCAAGGGATCGGCAGGTTCACGGGAGGAAACGCCAGCCTGTCGCTTCGGTGAAGTCTAGACTCGCGCGGCCTCGGATCGACCTCGCTTGCGCGATTGCCAACGCCGCGGACCACCGCCCCTGGGCGGTGCGCCTGTTCGGTGGTCCTTGTAGTGCCAGAGCCCGTCATCGATGAAACGGGCGGCGTCGATCTCGCGGATGGCGAACGCACCTTGCCTTGTCAGCTTCATCCACGCGAATTCGTCTTCGGGTGTCACGAAGGTCAGCGCGCGCCCCGTGTCGCCCATGCGCGCGGTCCGTCCGACCCTGTGCGTCAGCCAATGCGCGGAATCGGGGAGGTCGAAGTTGACGACGAGTCCGACGTTGTCGATGTCGATGCCCCGTGCAGCCACGTTGGTCGCGACCAGGATCCGGCTCCGGCCGCCGCGGAACGAGGCCATCGCGCGGTCACGGACGACCTGCGACAGGTTGCCCTGCAGCTCCACCGAGTCGTGGCCGAGGCGGCGGAGGTTGTGGTTGAGCTTGTTGACGCCATGCTTGGTGCGGCCGAAGACGATCGCGGCGCCATCGTGGCGATTGAGGACCCGGCTGAGCGTTTGCAGCTTGTGCTCGCGTGCGACGCGCAGCACGCCATGCTCGAGCCCGCTCTCTGCGGCCGATGCGACTCTGACTTCGTGACGATTCCGGGTGTGCTTCTCGATGACGCGAGTCACCCAGGGAGGCATCGTCGCCGACGCGAGCACGGTCTGCGGCTCGTAGGTCTGTGCCAGCAGCTTCTCGACGATCGGCGCGAAGCCGGCGTCGAACATCTCGTCCGCCTCGTCGAGCACCAGGTACTCGATGCGCGAGAGCGACAGCTTGCCCTGGGCGCTGAGGTCCATGATCCGCCCGGGCGTACCAACGACCACGTCCACGCCTTGCCTCAGGGCGAGGCGCTGGGTCGCGTAGCCGACCCCTCCGTAGAGAACCGCGGAGCGGAGGTCGGTGCGCAGCGAACGGAGGACCTTCTCCACCTGGAGCGCCAGCTCACGAGTCGGAGTCACGACCATGGCCCGCGGCCACGAAGCGCCGCGTGGAAGCCGCTCCACCATCGGGATGAGGAAGGCGAGAGTCTTGCCGGACCCGGTCGGGGCCTCGATGACGACGTCCTCGCCGGCCATCAAATGCGGGATCGTCTCGGCCTGAACCGGTACGGGCTCGGTGATGCCGAGGGCGGCGAGAGCCGCCAGAGTTTGCGGGCGCAAGCCCGCGTCAGCGAATGACTTCAACGTTTTCTCCTGGTCCCCTCTTGGGTCGTAGTGGCGCGACGATCAGGACTCCGCCACCGTGACGGGAGAGAGGACCCGAGCGAGCGGGCCGGCAAGATCACCGGCTCAGGACGTCAGTCTACGGGTTTGTTCCTGCTTTCCGCATTCGATATCGCCGACTGGGTGGGCCGGGAACGCCCCGGCCCACCTGGTTCATTTGCTCAGGGACAGTTGTCGATGAGGTACTGCGCATCTCCGATCAGAGCCGCGGCCGCCAATGGATCGATCGACTTGCCACTCTGCGCCATCACATCCTCGATGAAGGCCTCGTAGATGCTGGCGGCGGTGTCGCACTGACCCCGTTCCCTGGCTGCCTTTGCCTGGTCGAGCTTGTTCAGGAGGGAGGTGACCGTGCCTTGCTTGGTTATGTAGCCGGCGGCGTAGAGCAACGTGACGTCGTCCTTGATGCTGTCCGGCGTGACGATGATCGTGAAGGTGACCGACGCTGAGCTGGAGTTGCCCAGGTTGTCGACGGCGTCGATCGAGAAGGTGTGGGACCCCAGGCTCATCTCGAGCAGGAGCCAGATCGACTGCCCGCTGCTCAGACCGTGTCCGGCGACGGTCGCACTCCCGTCCATGAGCGGTGTGAAGCCGGCCACCCCCGAGCCGGCCCCGTCAGTGACCGTGTAGTCCAGCACCAGGGTCTGGCTGTGTGTATAGCTGGTTGCAGCCGGCTGATTGATGGTGATGACCGGCGGGGTGTTGTCCAGGTAGAGGACCAGGACGTGCGCGGTTTCGACGTTGCCCAGGTTGTCGGTAGCCAGGGTGTCGATCTCGTAGTTGCCGTCGGGTCCCGTCAGGTTGAACGTGGTGCTCGATCCGGCAACCGTCGTGTAAGCCGGCGCCACGCCGCCCTGCGGGAAGACGCGATATGAGACCGAGGCCACTCCCGAGCCGCCGGTGTCAGTGGCGCTGAGTGTGAGAACCGTCGCGCTCGTCACGAACTGCGGCGAGATGTTGGGGTAGCGCGGCAGCCCGATCGAAAGCGTGCTGACGGGGGCGGTGTTGTCCAGGTTGATGGTCAACGTCTGGGGCGTCTCCTCGCTCCCCGCGGTGTCAGTCGAGTATGTGTCCACGATGTAGGTGCCGTCACTGCCACTGAGGTTGAAGGTGGTGGTCGCCGCGCCCACCGTCGTGTAGGCCGGTGCGGAAGACCCTTGCAGGTAGAAGCGGTACGACACCGACGCGACCGCGCGGCGGCCGGTCGCGCTCAAGGTGAAGGGCGTGCCGCTCGTCACGTACTGAGGATTCACGCTCGGGTAATGCGGAGCGCCGATGGACAGGGTGCTGACCGGCGCCACGTTGACCTTCCATAGGCCGCGGCCTTGGCTTGCCGCGAAGATGTCGAGCGTCCGCTCATCGAAGAAAAAGTTCGGGATGCGCGGGATGACATCGCTGCCGCGGACGTAAACCCATGTCGCGCCGTTGTCGAGCGAGGCGAAGATGCCGGCGTCGACGGTGCCGGCCAGGATGGCGGTGCTGTTCGCGTCGAACGCGATGGTGGACGCCTGTCCGTTGAACGCGAACTGGCCCCCGCGAGTGAGGGCGTTGGTCAGGCCGTTGTCGGCGACCCAGCTCGCGCCACCCGTGGTGCTGCGCATGATCAGCTGCGGTCCCTGGTCATAGGCGTACAGCAAGGCTGGGTTGCTCGGGTTTACGGACATGAAGGCCGGGTTGACGAGCGTCCCGGTGACGTTGGCCACGGTCGCAGTCGAGTTGAGCGGCCCGGTCACCTTGTAGACCCTGTTGTTGCCGCCCACACTGAGGTGCAGATAGAAGGTGGGCGACCCGGACGGACCCGACGCCTGCACCGCGCCCAACGGCGAACAGCAGGCGGGGCCACCCGGCAGCGGCGAAGGGCCGAGCTGGGCCCAGGATCCACCGTTGTTGGTCGTCACGTAGAGGGTCCAGTTGGGCGGGTTGGACGCATCCGGGGTCATCCATACGTAGTCGCCGTTACCGAACTGAGCCCAGAAGTGGTTGGTCTGGGGAGCAGTTCCTGGGGGGAGCGGCGGCGCGGTGCTCCAGCCGACGTTGCTCGAGAAGTCCTCGTTGGCCTGACCGATGCCGTCGCCGCAGCACACGTTGTAGAGGACACGCGATCCGGGTCCGTTGTGGTCGGCGAGCAGGCCATAGATGTCCCAGAGCGCCACGTCCCGCCAGGTTGCGCCGCCGTCACCCGAGGCATACAGGCCGTTGTCCTGGGTACCGAAGTAGAGGTCGGTGTGGGCAGGGCTCGTGTAGACGGAACCCTGGATCGACAGCGCGTCGAGCGCGTTCAACCCGGTGGTGGCGGCGTACGTAGGGGTCATCGAGCAGTTGTTGACCTTGAAGATCCCGCCGTCGCCCGACTCCAGGATCGCGCAACCGTTCGGGCTGCTGGGATCGAACTCGATGTCGGTCGGGTCGGATCCGTTGTGGGGAAGGGCTCCGTCGTAGAGGGGCCAGTTGCCGAGGTCGTCGCTCGTGCCGACCTTGCACCGAGGATTCGTCGTGTAACTGCACGTCTGGTGGTTTGTCCGCACCGTGTTCCCGAAGAAGACCTCGAACTTGGTTGCGTCCCCCGTGACGGATGGATGGGTCAGGACCCATGGAGTCCGGCCGTTGCGGTCATTTCCGCAAGGCTTCATATCCACCCAGGTCGGAGGCGATGCGTTGGCGTTGTCGGTCTCGTACAGCTGGGCGCCGCAGAGCGGGGAAGGTTGGTTCTTACGGAACGAGGCGATGAAAACGGTGTTGGGATCCCCTGGAGCTACGGCGATGGTGCAGGGGAATGCGGCGTTGGAGGTGGCCTGGTTCACAGGTGATGAGTTATCCACGGGACTCCAGGTTCCCCCGTTGTCGGAGGAGCGGAAAAAGCCCTGGGTGCCGCAGGTGTCGACCTGGATGTTGCCTCCGACAGAGTTGAGCTGCACGTCCTCGAAGGCCTGGCAGCATGCGCCACCTGGATAGACAGACGTGAAGCTGCCTCCGGAGTTCGTGCTCTTCATCAGGCCGCAAAGGTTTGTCACGTAGACGGTGATGCTGCCCGGGCTTCCCGTCGGCGCAATGGCCGCGCCATAGGCGTTGCCGGGCGTGCACAGGTCTGGGACGTGTGTCCAGGAACTACCTCCGTTGGTGCTCCGCCACACGCCGCCCTGGTCAGAGGTGTGGCTGTCGGCATTGCCGGTCACGATGACCAGATTGGGGTCCGTGGGAGCGAACTCGACGTCGCGCATGGCGGTCATCGGCAGGCTGTCGACGTGCGACCAGCTGGTGCCTCCGTTGGTGCTTCGGTAGAGGCCGCCGAGCTCGGTGGCGGCAAGCACGACGTTCGCGTTCGAGGGATTGACGGCGAGTGCCTCGACACGGCCTCCGAAATAGACCGACACGCTGGGTGACCCAATGTTGGTCGGGCTGACGTTCTGCACCAGGGGTGCGCCCGTATACGCGGAAGCCTCGAGTGGAGTCAGCAGCTGCGGCGCAGAGCCTCCGACCGCGGAGGCGGAGGCGAACAAAAAGACCTGAAGCTGGATGGCAAGGAACCGGACTCGGCCGCGGCCCATTTGACTCCTCCCTCTCCTCTCGTAGCGGCCGGTGCCCCGCCGGCTCAGCGCGAAGGCTAAGGGGCGCTCAGGGCAACGTCAACAACAGTTTTTCAGGCCTCCGAATTACGCCGCCGCCAGTAGTAGTAGCCGATCACAGCAATGGCGGCCACGAGGAGGAAGCCCAGCAATGCGAGGAGCGCAGGGCCCCCTGGAAACTGCTGGGCCACTGCCGCGATCGGCGCGTTCGGGGACTGAGACGAGGTCGCCGACGGCTCAGGCGAGCCGCCTTCGGACGGCCCCGCGGACGGGTTGGCGGGGGGTGCGCTCGGCGCGGGGGAAGGCTTGGGTGACGGGGCAACGCTGGGAGGTGGCGTCTGGCTGATGGTCACCAGGAAGGAGCGATGAGCGCTGATGACGCCATTCGGCGTCGATTGGTCCGCCTCGACGTCGTGGGCGCCATACGACTGCCCGCCAGGCACCTGGAAGGTCGCCCGGAAGGTGCCGTTGACTTCGTTGGCCGTCGCCACCGGCATGCGAGAGAACAAGATGGTGATCGTGCTCGGGCAGCCCGACGCGCAAAAGTTGGTGCCGTCGACTCGGACGGTCGTGCCGACCCCTCCTTGGGACGGGGTCAGGGTGATGTTCGGGAAATCGGCCGCCGGGACGGTCGCGGCGCCCAGACAAAGCGACGCCAGTCCACTCGCAGCCAGTGACGTCGCCAGGGCCTTCACTGTTGATGCCTCATCTCACAAACAAAACGCCACCTCTCCGCTCCAGTAACACGCTCTCTCCGGCTGGTACGGTAATCGGCGATGTCGGTCGGCGTGAAAGCCTTGCCCGGCCGGCAGCCGTCCCGCTCCATCACAGTGGTCCTCTTTGGAGCGGCCGCGGTAGGCGTCATCGCCCTTCACCTTGCCACCAACGCCACGCTCGGGTTCCACACCGACGAGCTCTACTACCTCACCTGCGGCCTGCATCCGGCGCTTGGCTACGTCGACTTCCCACCGGTCGTCCCCCTGCTCGGCCGACTCGAGACAGGCCTTCTCGGCGTCAGTCCCTGGACCCTTCGCGTGCTCCCGTCGCTCCTGGGCGGGTTTCTCGTCGTGCTGTCTGGCCTCTATGCCCGCCGGCTCGGTGGCTCGCTGCTGATCCAGGCGCTTGCGCTGCTGAGCGCCATCGCGGCGCCGTTCCTGCTCGGCTCGAACTGGGTCTTCCAGACCGTCACCTTCGACCAGCTGACCTGGATGGTCGCGATGTACTGGTTTCTCTGCCTGGTCAAGGACCGGTTGCCCCGCTACTGGATCTATCTGGGGATCACTCTCGGGATCGGGCTCGAGGTGAAGTACACGATCGTCGGCCTCATCCTGGGCATCGGCATCGCCGTCCTTCTCACACCGTCGCTGCGCATGGCGGTGCGGACGCGATACCCGTGGATCGGCGTCGGGATCGCGCTTCTCATCTGGGCGCCAAATCTCGCCTGGCAGGCCGTCAACGGCTTTCCGACCCTGGTCTACGTCGCCAACCATCGAGGCAGCACCGGTGGTCCAGTTACGTACCTCGTCGAGTTCGGGGTCTACTTCTTCTTTCTCATTCCGTTGTGGGCCGCGGGCATGACCTCGCTGTTCCGCGATCGCACGCTGCGTCCGATCGCGATCGCCTGCGCGGTTCCGCTTGTCATGTTTCTGTTTGTCGGCAAGTCGTATTACGCGGCCGGGACACTTCCGATCGCCATGGCCCAGGGCCTCGTGGCGCTCTCTCGACTCGAGCGTCCGAAACTCCGCCGCGGCCTCGAGTTCGGTGTCGTCGTTGCGAGCCTGCTCGAGTTCGTCACGTTCTTTTTCCTCGTCGTCCCGGTTACCCCACCGGATCGGATTCACGCGACTCGGCTCGACACCATCAACGAGGTCTTCGCTGACAGCGTGGGATGGGATGACATCGCCAGGCAGGTGACGACGATTTACGCCGGTCTCCCGGCATCGGTGCGCGCAAACACCGTGATCATCTCCGCTTACTACGGCGTGCCCGGGGCACTGCAGGTTTATGAAAGCCCCAGCGTCCGTCCCGTCGCCATCAGTCCACAGCTGAGCGCCTTCTACTGGCTGCCGGACAACCTCACTGCGACTGATGCGCTGATGATCGATTACCGACCATCTGACGTGGCATGGATGTGCAACTCACCCACGCTGATCTCGCACCTCACCGTGCCTTACGGTGTCGCGGGCCTGGAGCAAGGCGCCCCGGTCACGTTCTGCCACCTGAAGGCTCCTATCCCAACGATCTGGGGAAGGCTCCGCAACTTCTCCTGACAGCCACGACTGGTAAGCTCTTGACATGCAAGTAATTACTTGCCTATAATCACCTCGGTGGGCGATGTTTTCAAAGCCCTGGCCGACCCCACCCGACGAGCGATTCTCGATGAGCTCGTCGCAAGAGATGGACAGACGTTGTTTGAGATCTGCTCGCGCCTGGGGACCAAGCACCGGATGGGTTCGACACGCCAGGCGATCTCGCAACACCTGGACGTGCTCGAAGACGCGGGCCTGATCACCACGAGGCGGGACGGTCGATACAAGTTCCATTACATCAACCCCAAGCCGCTCAGGGGCATCGTCAACCGTTGGCTGATGAAGGAGGCGTGATTCGATGAGGATCAAGACGACCAGCGTCCTGGTTGACGACCAGGACAAGGCGCTCAAGTTCTACACGGATGTGCTCGGCTTTCAGAAGAAGACTGAGATTCCCCTCGGCGAACACCGCTGGCTGACTGTCACGTCTCCAGAGGAGCCCGACGGAGTGGAGCTCCTGCTTGAGCCGGACGACCACCCCGCGGCGAAACCCTTCAAAGAAGCCCTCGTCGCGGACGGTATCCCGTTCGCGTCGTTCGCGGTGGAGGACATTTGGGGGGAGTTCGCGCGCATTCGCGAGCTGGGTGTGCGATTCACACAGGAACCCGCCGACATGGGAATGGTCAAGACTGCCGTCTTCGACGACACCTGCGGCAATCTCATCCAGATCGTCCAGCTCCGCGAGGCGGCGAAAGCGCAAGGCTCGTAGCTCGGAAAGCGGTGCGGCTTGCGGGCTTGGTGGACCAGGAAGGCTGCAGGCCCGCGCCAGTCTCAGCTTTCACCCGGGCCTCGCGATCGACGCCGGCCATGCATCGAGCACTCGTCCGAACACCGGATGCACCTCGTCGTAGAGGACCGTTCGAATGTCGTCGGCGGGCGGACCATCGCGGAAACGTTCATACAGTCTTCGTAGCGCGCCGGCTCCGCCTTCCTCCCAGATCGGCTTCGCTGCGGCGTGGAGAAGAAGCTCGAACCACGCGTAGTTGATCGCTCCGCCGAGCTTGCCCGCGTCCTGCATCCTGTCGAGCTCCTGGACAGTGAAACGCTCCGGACGAACCTCGGTGGTCGCGAGCGGGAGCGTCTCGAGGACATCGAGATGCGACGGCTCCATCTCTGTGACGTAGCCCTCCAATGCGACGTTGCAGAAAAGCTCGGGCAGCCATTCTCCAGCCGTCCAGAAGCCCGCCTGGACATGGAAGAGATGGCCAAGCTCATGCAGAGCAAGGAGGTCGGCGAACGCATTCACGTTTGGCGGGCTCCCATACACAGCCTCGAAATCCGCGAGCGTTGCCTCCGACAGGTCAGGTCGTAGGAACTCGACGATCTGTCCGAAGAAACGCGCCGGCACGCCCCCGACCACGATCGTGTCGTCGCCAATGAAGTGCGGGAAGCCAAAGACGCGTTTCTCGGGCAGGCGCTCCCAGTCGTCCGATGCAAGCGCAAGCATGCGGACGCGCGGGCGGAATGAAAGCAGGTCGGCGAGCCACTCGTGCGCGCGCTCCACCCGAGCTCCGATCGCTGCAGCCCGATCCGCCGCCCCGGCGCTGGCCAGCACCGGGAACGCCAGCCCGCCGACGCGAGTAAGCCGTTCCGTCCAGTCCATGGGCGTCATCGTCCTCTCTCGTTCGGTCGTCGGACGTCTTCTCCTGAAAATGGAGACCCGAGTGCCACCGACCTACGTCCGGTTTCGGGCTGGTGGGCCGGGAGGGATCCCAGCCAACGGTTACTCAACCGCCGGCCAGAGCTTTAGCCCGTTTCCACCACCTCGACCCACTGGGATCGCCAATCGGGCGGCTCGAAGTTCGGGGCGAAGTAATTCTCCGCTCTCCACACCTTGCCGTCGCGCATTTGTCCAATGGTCACGATGCACCAGTCGCTGCCGTCGGGGTAACGGCCTCTTGAGACGCCGGTGAATGTATCTCCAGTCCCCTCGATCCGGAGAATCGTGAAGGCGGGCGTCGCCACCCAGCGGTCCTCAGCACCGACGACGCGGCTGGTCCCTTGGCCGGAATAACCACCGCCAGGGTAGTTCTCGATGATCGCCTGGAGATTCGCAAGGCCCCGGGTTCGCTCGCCTGACTGCGGGTAGAAGTCCTCAAACTCAGGGTGAATGAGGTCGTGAAGAGCTGCCACGTCTCGCGCGTTGGTGGCTCTGACGTATGCCTCGAACACGGCGCGCGAATTCGTCTTGTTCACGGCTTCGCAAGTCCGGGATTCTTGTCCATAGGCATTGGCTCTACCCACTGCGCACGCCAGGCCGGCGGTTCCCAGCTCTGCGTGATGTAAACGGTCTCGTGCACAACCCTATCGCCCCGGAATTCCCAGATGCTGGCCAGGTGTTGGGGCACGCCGTCGTAGCTGACAGTGCCTTCGATGACCCACACATCCCCCGAGCCGACAATGCGCCTGGGCTGGATCCTCACTTTCGCCGGGTATGCCGTGCGGAACGCGATTATGTTCGCCTTTCCACGAATGCGCTCTCCCCCTTGGGGAAATCGAGAATCACATCGTCGGAGTAGATCGCCGCGACGCGGAGCTCATCGCGGCCAGCTGCAGCATAGTGGTCGACGATCATCGACTGGACAGTTCATTCGTCCACCAAACCTCCTCGCAGGATGCCCGTGTGGATACATGCGAAACATAGATCAACAAGCGCAGGGCGGGAGTGGCCGGACGGCTCCCCGGCCACCAGTTACCCACGGCCGCGACTAAGTGCCTTCTTGCACCTCGATGAGCTCATCGGCCACCAATCCGTGTGCCTCACGATGCACCGCGTTGGCAGCTTCCTTGTTGGGAGCCTCCACCAAACAGAACGCCTTGCCAGACGCCGGATCGAACCAGTACTTGTGATAGGTGACGCCGTACTTGCTCTGGGCCTTCACGTCTTGTTCGTGCGCGCCCTTGATCGCCTCAGCTGTGAGGCCGTCGATCTTGTGATGGATATCCATGTATAGCGGCATCCGAAACCTCCCTTGACCTGACCAACTCTTTGGCTCGAACCTGGTCACCGCCACACCGGCGGAATCAACCGTTTGGTCGATCTTGCACAGGTTAGTCGGATCGGTGAGTGCCGTGCTAAAGGCATAGAGGCGACGCGACCGACGACCAACTGCGCGAATGGCGGCCTGCACGACCCCGGACACGACCATTTGGGCCCGAATGGCGGAATCAAAGCCACGTGATGGTGGGCCGGGAGGGAGTCGAACCCCCAAAGCTTTCGCGGCGGTTTTACAGACCGTTGGGCTCGCCACGTGCCCTTTGCCGACCCAGCGCGCCTGACGCACTCAGGCGGAAGCGAGCCTAAAGTCTACCCAACCTCATAATTCCCCCCGTGGCGAGAGGGTACGCGCGATACGTGCTTGCCCTCATGTTCGGGATCAACCTCCTCAACTACCTCGACCGCTACATCGCGGCCTCCGTCGCCCCCATGGTTCAGAAAGAGCTCCATCTCACCGACTCTGAGATCGGCCTCTTCGGAACCGCCTTCCTCCTCGTCTACGCCGTGGCCGCCGTACCCTTCGGCTACTGGGCCGACCGTGGCGTCCGCAAGCACGTGATCGCGGTCGGAGTCGCCATCTGGAGCGTCGCAACTCTACTCACCGGCTTCGCCCGCAACTACTGGCAGCTCTTCCTCAGCCGGGCGGCGGTGGGCATCGGCGAGGCCAGCTACTACCCGGCCGGCACCAGCCTGATGTCGGACTACTTCCCCAAGGAGCAGCGCAGCCGCGTGATGTCGATCTGGGGCGCCGGCAGCACCGTCGGTATCGCCCTCGGCTTCGCCGGCGGGGGCTATCTCGCCGACCTTTTCGGGTGGCGAGCGGCATTCTTCATCGCCGGCGGACCCGGTCTCCTTTTCGCGCTCCTCGCCTTCGGTATGCGCGAACCGCTTCGCGGCGCCGTCGAGAAAGGCCCCTCACTCGTTCGTACGGCCGACGCCGGCATCAAGCAGTTCTTCGAGCTGCTGCGCATCCCCACGCTGCGGGCGACGATCATCGCCCAGACACTCCTCTTCTTCGTCCTCGCGTCCAACGCCTTCTGGCTGCCCACGGTGCTCCAGAGACGATTCGAGCTGTCCAGCACCAGCGCCGGTCTGCTGGGCGGCGGTGTGATCGTGGTCGGCGGCCTCATCGGCACCCTCGCCGGCGGGTGGCTGGCCGACAAGCGCGCGCAGAAAACGCCGACCGCACACCTGGAGGTCGGCATCGCAGGCTTTCTCGCGGGCGCGGTGCTGGTCACGATCGCCATCCTCAGCCCGCTCAACATCGGGCCGGTCCCGGTCTTCGTGCCCGTCTTCCTGCTCGCGGTGGTTGCCCTCTACCTCTACGCGGGTCCCTTCACTGCGCTCTCCCAGAACGTGGTCACCCCAGGTCTGCGAGCGAGCGCGGTGACCGCGCTTTTGTTCATCGCCCACGTCTTCGGGGACTCGCACTCGCCCTTCGACATCGGCCTGCTCTCGGACTGGCTGGGCGGCAACCTCCAGCTGGCCTTGCTGATCACCTCGCCGACGGGGCTGCTCCTCGCCGCAGCTGCCGCTGCGATGGGGCTCAGGACCGTGAAGGCGGACACCGAGAAGATGGAGCGGGACTGGGCGGCGCGCGGCGCCGAGGCCGGAGCGGCGGCTACCTGAGCCCGGCTAGTAGATAAACCCGACCAGCTTCGAGCCGAGCTGGCCCGGCTTGATGGTGCGCTGGTCGATCACGTTGAACGCGACGAAGTTCATCTCCGAGACCATCCAGGATCCGTCCGGATACACAGCTTCCACATACGCGACGTGGCCGGCCCAGCTCTCCCAGGTGACCATGATCGCCCCCACTTTGGGGGTCGGCCCAACCGGCACGCCCTGGTACGCGGCGTTGGCGTACCAGTAGCCGGCGTTGCCATTCCATGTGATGTTGCGCTTGGTCGCGACGTAGTAGGTGCACCAGCCGACCGGGAACCCGTTGTTGAGGTACGGGCCGAGGCAGCACCCGACGACCTTGATCAGGTAGTTGCTCGGCGCGGTCGCCTGGGCGATGATCTGGTACAGCGGCGGCGGCGGCGGGAACGCACCGCCAACACCGCCAGGGATGACCAACGTCATGCCTGACGTCAGCGTGGTCGTGCGCAGCCGGTTGAAGTCGATGATGACCTGCGGGTCGACCGAGTACTTCGTCGCGAGCGCCTGGATCGTGTCACTCGCTTTCGTAGTGACGACGACTCCATGCACCGGCGGGATCACGATCTTGTCGCCGGTGGCGACCGAGTCGTTCGAGTAGAGGTTGGCGTTCGACCAGCGGATCTCGGCCACCGTCACGTGGTAGCGCGCGGCTATGGTCTTCAGGTTCTCGCCCGCGGCCACCGTGTACATCAGCGGCTGGTGGTTCATCGGCGCCGAGGTCGGTACCGACACCGGCTTGATGATCGTGCTGTACCGCCCAAGCGAGACGTCGCCGTACTCGCCGCCTTCCGCCACCATGATCGCTTCCGCGTTCACGGGCCCGAGGTGCGCCGTCAATTGGGTCGGGAAGTGACGATCCATCGCCGCGTAACTGGACATAGCCACCGCTATCCCGAGCACGACAGCATGGGTCAGGTAACGATTAATTCGCAGTTGCCTACCCCTAAAAAGATTGTGAATCCGCCCTGGCGGCGGGTGGATCCCCAGAAGACTTAGGCACCCTAACAGACCGTTTACGAACCCGTCAACCCCGGAGGGGCAACAATCGATAGCTTGGCGGGCTCCAATTGGCCCTCACGACCGATTTGAATACGGATTTCAGGACTTCCACGCCAAAGCGCGCGCCGGCGCCGAACAAGGGTTCGGCCGCCCCTCCGCCTCAGTTGCCCCAGGACCCGGTTCACCACGAGGCTAAACGGACCCGGAGATCGGACCTTGCCCACGGCCCCATCCGGCCCGGCCGCTGCGCGACGGGTCCACCTTCCCCGGCAAGCGGGGAAGGGCTAGGGTCCTCCCCGCACGTAGATGGTCTGTCCGGAGACGAAGCTCGACTCGTCGCTGCACAGGAACCCGACCACCGTCGCGATGTCATCAGGCTGGCCGATGCGTCCGAGAGGAATCTGCGACGCCGCGCCGACCTTGAACGCCTCGAAGTCGACCCCCATCCGCTCCGCGGTCGCGCGCGTCATCCGCGTCTCCACGAATCCCGGCGCGACGGCGTTGACGTTGATGTTGAACGGGCCCAGTTCGATCGCGAGCGTGCGCGCCATGCCCTGCAACCCGGCCTTGGCCGCGGAATAGTTCGTCTGACCGCGATTGCCGAGAGCCGACGTCGACGAGAGAAACACCATCTTTCCGTATTTCTGCTCGACCATCGGCTTCTGGGCCGCCCGCGCGCATAGGAACGTGCCCTTCAGATGTGTGTCGATGACGGCGTCCCAGTCGTCGTCGCTCATCTTGAAGAGCAGGTTGTCGCGGATGATGCCCGCGCAGCACACCAGGATGTCGAGCCGGCCGAACTCGCTCACTGCGCGACCGACCATCGACTCGACCTGCTGCCGCTGTGTGACATCGCATGCGATCGCCAGCCCCTTGATGGGTCCGGCGACCTCCTCCGCCGGCCCCACGTCCATGTCCGACACCACGACACGCGCCCCTTGGCGGCCCAAGAGCTCGGCGGTCGCGGCCCCGATGCCGCGCCCTCCTCCGGTGACCAGCGCGACCCGGTCCGTGAACCTCATGTCGTCAGGGTGTCGTACGCGACGCCACCGTCCTTGCGAGGATCGGAGGCGCCGGACAGATAACCGTCCGGCTCGCGCACGATGAGCTGTGGCCTGGCGAAGTAGGAGTCGTAGTTCAGCGTGCGCCGGTTGACCCGGTAACCCAGGCGCTCGAGCCCTTCACACACCGCGCGCGGGATGCGCGCCTCGGCCTGCACGACGTCGCCCTGGTAGTCGACGCGCGGCGCGCTGACCGCCTCGACAGGCGACATCTCGTGGTCGAGCACGTTGACGAGGACCTGCAGGATCGACGTGACGATCTTCGTCCCGCCCGGCGCCCCGATGCACACCCGCAGCTTGTTGCGTTCGAAGACCATGGTCGGCGTCATCATCGTCACCCGCGTCTTGCCTGGCCGGATCGAGTTCGGACGCCCGGGTCGCGGGTCGAAGCAGTTCATGTAGTCGTTGTAGCCGAAGCCCAGGCCTGGCGTGACCACACCGCTGGACGAGCCGAGCGTGTGCGACAGCGACACCGCATTGCCTCCGTCGTCGACCACGCAGACATGGGTGGTGTCGGCGCGGTCCGCGACCACCTGACGTGCGGTCGCCGCGTAGTGCTTGTCCGCCAGCGCGCCTGTCGGGATGTCGACGAAGCGCGGGTCCGCGATGTGCAGCTCGCGGTCGGCCACCGCCCAGGCCATGGCCTCGACCAGAAGGCGGGCGGCTTCGGTGCTCGGCCAGCCATGGGAGCCGAGGTCGTAGCCCTCGAGAAAGTTCAGCATCTGCAGCAGAGTGAGCCCGCCGGCGGGCGGACCGGCGGCGACGACCTGCAGGCCGCGGTAGGTGCCGCGGATGGGCTCGGTCACGTTGACCGTGTAGCCCTCGAGGTCCTCCTTGGTGATGAACCCGCCGTTGGCCTCGAAGTCGGCGGCGATCTGATCCGCGATCTCGCCTTTGTAAAAGACGTCGGCGCCCTGGCGCGCTATTCGCTCGAGCGTGCGCGCGAGATCGCGCTGGACCATCACCTCGCCGATCGCGTACAGGCGGCCGTCGTGCGTGTAGGTCGCCTTCGCCTCTGGCGTCGTCTGGATGCGCCGGGCGTTCGGCACCACGTCAGGTCCGTAGTCCATCGTCCAGAACCCGTGCACGTATCCAGTGACCGGGAAACCCTCACGGGCCAGCGGTATCGCCGGCTCGATCGCCTCCTCCCACGAGATGGTGCCGAACCTGGCCAGCGCCGCATGCAGCCCCGCAACCGTTCCCGGCACAGCGACCGACTGATAGCCGACGTCGTTGACCCAGCCCTCGAGCACGTATCCGTACCGATCCGCCGCTTCGCGGACGAAGATCGACTGCCACTGGTCCTCGCGGGCGCGCGAGCCGGCGGTGCCGTAGAACTCGAGCAGGGCATCGCCGGCCTGCGGACTGTGGACGAGCATCGCGCCGCAACCGCCGAGGCCGCACATCTGGGGATCGATGACGCCCTGCACGAAAGCGCACGTGACCGCGGCATCCACCGCGTTGCCGCCACGCCGCATGACGTCCAGGCCGATCTCTGCCGCCAGAGGCTGGGGGCAGACGATGATGGCCACGCGAGGAGGTTAGCCCCTCTCCCCGATGGGGAGACGGAGCATCAGCTGCGGAGGTGGCCCTAGCCGGGGAGCTCGATCGTGAAGGTGCTCCCGGCGCCGCGCGCGGTCTTCACCCGGATGGTCCCGCCGTGGCGCTCGACCACGCGGCGCGCGATCGCGAGGCCCAACCCACTCCCCGAATCGCTGCGCTGGAAGCGTTCGAACAGCCTCGGCAGGCGGTCCTCCTCGATGCCCGGACCTTCGTCGGCGACTGCGATCACGGACCCGGCCGAACGGCGGTCGACGCTCAAAGTGACATGGGCTCCGGGCGGGCTGACACGGACCGCGTTGTCGACGAGGTTGGCCACCGCTTCGCGCAGCAGGTCCTTGTCGGCGCTCACGCTGGCGTGCGCGCCGACGTCGGCGACGAGCTCGACGCCGGAGGTGGCGGCCGGCACCGCGTACGCGCGAACCACGTCCGCGGTCAGCTCGGCCAGGTCGACCAGCTCGCGGCGAAGGGGCACGTCCTCGTCTGCGTGCGCGAGCGAGCGCAGGCGCTCCAGCATCCGCTTCATCCGCTCCGCCTCGGCCACGCTGTCGGTCACGGCATCCTCGACCCCAGCCTTGCCCCGGTCGGCGCGACGAAGGATCGAGAGGTTGGTCATGATCGTGGCCAGCGGCGTCGCCACCTGGTGCGATACGTCTGTGAGGAATCGCCGTTGCGCGGCGAGCACGCCTGCCAGCTGCTCATTGGCTTTCGACTGCGCCTCGATGGCGCGGTTCATGCGGTAGATCATCGGGAGCACGATCAGCGGCAGCGGCGCGGTCAGCGGCGCCTTGACCCAGAGCACAGAGATGGCGACGGCGCATGCCGCGAGCGTGAGCAGCGCGGGCCACGTAGCCGACGCGGTCTGCTTCAGGAGGGTGGGGTATGGCCGGCCGCTGCGCAGGGCTGCCGGGAGCACGCCAAGGCCGAGATTCACTCCCACGTAGAGCAGCGCACCCAGCGCCGCACGCACCTCCTGCACTCCGTCGACGTCGGGGCCGACCGCGCCGACGAGCGCGGCCACGGCCGCGGCGGCGAGCGTGTTGCCCGCGTTGAACACGCTCTCTGGCCAGCTTCGCCCGACGAGGTGATTCCCCACCAGCACGCTCAGCGCGGCGGTGGCCGGACCGATCCCCGCGGGCAGCAACAGGACGGCGACGAGGCAGGGCAGGGCGCCAAGGTTGATCTTCTGCTCGAGGCCGATCTTGACGGGAAAGCGCTCGGCGACGGCCACCGCGATGAAGCACGCCGGGATGAGCAGCAACCGCCATTTTTCGGCGGTGTTGAACCCTCCGACAGCGCCGGCGATGCCGGCGAGGACAGCGCCGGCGGCCGGGACACCGATGATGGCCAGCTTGAGCGGCCTGGGAAAGGTCGAGAAGACCAGGACCATGGGCCTCAGGCGACGGGCACGTGAAGGTAAAGGCTCACCGTCGTCCCTCCATGTCCAACCGTGGTGGCGCTCACGTGGTAGCGCTTGACCTTGGCGGTGACGTAGGCCGTGCTGATGCCGGCCGGGAGGTACACGGTGACGGCCACGTTGGTCCCGCCGCTGCCGTCAGATGTCATAACGGCGTCGACCTGGACGTCGTTGACGAATGAGATCTCGGTTTGCAGCACGCTGACGGTCGTGTTGACCGTCAGGTTGGCGCCGCTTTCGGTGTCCACGTGCACAGGCGGATCGCCCGAGCACCACGCGATGTTGGCCGAGGCGCCCCCGGCCCCCGCGATCACCATCGCCCCTGACGCAAGCACGCCGGCCAAGACATTCCGAGCTTTCATAGCCACCACTCCCTATTCCGCGCTGAACCTGTAGCCGAGTCCGCGAACCGTATGGATCAAGCGCGGACCGCCATCCTGTTCGAGCTTCTGGCGGATGCGCGAGATGTGCACCTCGAGCGAGTTAGATTCGGGCCCTGTCGTGACTGCCCAGACCGCTTCGCCCAGCTGGGCGTAGGTGACGAGCTGTCCGCTGTTGCGCATCAGGGCGGCGAGTATGCGGAACTCGATGCCCGTCAGTGGGAGCCGGCGTCCCGCCCGCGTCGCCAGTCCCTCGCTGAGGTCGACCACAACGTCAGCCGCGGCCAGCCTGGCGCCCCCCTTGCCGCGGTGGCGGCGGATCACCGCCTCCACACGCGCGATCAGCTCCTCGAGCGCGAAGGGCTTGCTGACATAGTCGTCGGCGCCGAATTTGAGTCCGGCGATGCGGTCGCTCACCGACGAGCGGGCGCTGATGCCAACCAGCGCGGCGTCGGTCTCTGCCCGAAAGGCCTGGAACAGCTCGGCGCCGTCGTTGTCCGGCAGCATGAGGTCGAGGAGCACGACATCGGGATTCCACTGCCGGACCAGGTCGAGGCCGCGGCCCGCCGAGTCGACCGCCCGAACCGTGTAGCCCTCACCGCCCAATCCGTTGACGACGGCCCTGGCCAGGCGACGGTCGTCCTCGATGAGGGCGACCTTCCATTTGATGCTCATCGGCGAATCGAAATTGTCCCACGCAGAGCCGGCTTAGAGGCCGGCCAAGGCGTAACCGCGGGCTCCGGGCCGCCGTTCGAGATCACCGTGGGCGGAACTCTTCCCCGATTGCGGGGCAATCAGTAGGCGGGGCGCGCTTAAGCGCGCCGTCCTTATCGCGCTCTGCGCGCAAGTCCGGCGCGAAGCGCCGGGATGGGGCTACGCCCCTCCGGCCATGCCGGCCGCCTACGCGTGAACGAGGAGGAGTTATGAGGCCGCCGGCGCCTCTACGACGGCTGGCCCTGGGCATCGTCGTGGTGGCCGCCGTCCTGGTCTCGAGCGCGATCACGCTCTGGGCTTCGACGCCCGACCCGAGCGACATCCACGAACGCGTGCAGGGCCTGACCCAGTCTCGGGGTGTGCCGTTGCTGGGCGAGAACGACGTTCCTCCGGGGCTCGCGGGGGCCGTGGTCGCGATCGAGGACGAGCGCTTTTACTCCCACCACGGCATCGACTCGATCGGCCTGGGTCGCGCGATCCTCTACGACGTGACCAACCTGTGCCTGTGCCAGGGTGGGTCGACGATCACGGCACAGCTCGTCAAAGACGTCTACCTCGGCGGCTCAGACCGGGGCTACAACAAGGTGCAGGACATGGTTGTCGCGCTCAAGGTCGAGCGGATCCTGACCAAGAAGCAGATCCTGGCGTACTACCTGAGCGAGATCACCACCGGCCTGGGGCGCTACGGGATGGCAGAGGCCGCGTGCGCGTATTTCCATGCGCCACTGCACGACCTGTCACTCGGGCAGAACTCGCTCCTGGCCGGCGTGATACAGGCCCCATCGGTCTATGACCCGACTGTGAACCCCGGGCTGGCGGCGCAGAGACGGGCTCAGGTGCTTGCGAAGATGGTGGCCAACCACCTGATCACGCCGGCGCAGGCGCAGGCCGCCAATGAGGAGCCGGTCACCTCGGCGACCGGGCCGGGTTGCTAACTCTTCCCCGCTTGCGGGGAAGTACCGCCCGAAGGGCGGCGGGGATGGGGCACCCAGATCAGCCCCTCCGGCCGGCTTCGCCGGCCACCTCCCCATGAATGGGGAGGAGTTTTCTGCTAGCTATCCCAGGCCATCGGCGACGTGGCGTCGAAGCCGTTGTCGGTCGTCACCTGGATGGGCTTGACCGCGGCGGGCGGGCTCGGCGTCGGCAAAGGCTCAGCGCCCGGGCTCGGCGTCGGCGGCACCGGCGGCGCGTAGGCGGCCTTCGGCAGGAACCACAGCTGGAACGCGCCCGCCGACACCGCGGGCGCGAGGTAAGCGATGCCCGAATCGTCGGGCGCCCACGTCGGCTGGGCGACCATCTGGTTGGTGATGATCTGCTTGCGGGGGCCGAGCGTAGTCCCGTTCCATGACGCGATGACCAGGTACGAGATCTGCTTCTCATACGTGCAGATCATCGCGATCTGGGTGCCGCTCGGAGAAACTGCGGGGCTGCGGCAATCCTCGCTCGTCGTCGTCAACGCGCGACCCGCCGAGTAAGCCCGGTTCGTAAACCACAGCCGGCCAACGAGCCTGTCGTTCGGGCCGTAGTCGTACTTGGTGTAGATCAGCCCGCCCCGGACCGGCAGCGGCTGAACGTCACCACCGGTGTAATCGGCGGCGTTCGTCCACAGCTTCCCCTGCTGGATGGTTCCGGTCAGGGGCATCGCCCAGATCGACATCACGACGTCATAGCCGGCCTTCGGCTTGTCATAAGCCATCCACAGCGTCTTGCCGTCAGCACTGATGCGGGGATAGAAGGACCAGTGATTGGCGCCGGGATCCGGATTCCGCTGCGGAGCCGCGTTGTTGGTGATGCGCCGGATCACCTTCCCGTACGGGCTCAGGAGGTAGATGTCCGAATACATGTGAAACTGGCGGACGGCGACGAGGTTGCCGTCCCTAGTCAGGGCAGGCATCATCCAGCCCGCCTCTGGAGTTATCTGATGGAAGCGTCCCACCCGCAGGCTGTAGATGGCGCCGTCCTGCGCGACGTAAAGAGTGCCCGGGAGCGTGAATGCTTGCGCCCGCGGTGTCGACACGGTCGGCTTTTTGGGCGGTGCCGCGACGTGCGATGCCTTGGTGCCGAGAAAGATGTACGTGCCCGTTGCACCGACGAGCATCACCACGGAAAGGAATGCGCCGAGAAGAATGCGGGGAAGCGGCGGAATCATGGAAAGTACTGGTGCACCAGCGGAAGGATCAGGCCCCAGTTGGCCGTCACGCTGCCGCCGGGCCCGCCCCCATGTGTATAGGGCGGCAGAAGAACGATCTGCCGGATCTGGTCTGGGTTGTCAAAGCTCGCCGCCAGCGGAAGCAGCGCCGCGACCTCGGGAATGCTGATGCTCGTTTTCATCTCCTTGCCGATCGCCGCCGAGAGGGCCGGCAGATCCTCGGGAGACAAGAGCTTGGCCTTCTGACGGATGGCCATGAGCACCTGCTGCTGGCGCTGCGAGCGGCCGAAGTCGCTCTGAAGGTCTCCGTGGCGTGAGCGCACGTACTGCATCGCATGAATGCCATCCAGGTGCTGCGGACCAGCCAGCACCGCGACTCGCTGGTAGTCATATGCCCACGTGCTGACGATGTCCGCCGGGTAGTAATCGTCCAGCACCGGGTGACTCGTCACGACGTCGATCCCTCCGATGGCGTCGATCAGCTTGACGAGCCCGAGCAGTCCGACCCAGATGTAGTCGTCGATGTGGACGCCGAAATCCTGTGCCACGGTCGCCATCGCCGCGCCAGGTCCCCCGTACGAGTACGCACCGTCGATCTTCCCGTAGCCGCCGGTCGAAAAATGCACGTAGAGGTCGCGCGGAATGGAGAGCATCGTCACCTGCTGCTTCGAGGGCACGACCCGGACGAGGATCATCGACTGCGTGAGCACGTGGTCGGGGTTGAACTTCGAATCGTCGTCCGAGCCCAGCAGCAGCACGGTGAAGGCGCCGGTGACCGCGCTCGGCGAGGGCGACCCGGGCGTCGGCGAGACCAGGAGCTGCGTCGGTGAGGGAGTCGGAAGGTCGATCACCTGGCCCGTCGACTCGATCGCGAGCTGGGCGGCGGGCAGGAAGTAAGCAAGGCCGCCCGCCACCGACGACACGACGATGGCAAGGAGGACGAGCAAGGTTGTGTGTAGAGGGCTAAGCCGCCGGCGTGATGCCCGGATGCGGTGCCCCGGTCTCAAACCGAGCGGCACAGGAGAGGATTTTAGACTCTGGCGCGGTGTGCCTTTGTAAGTGGGTGGTTAACGATCCTGAATCTTCGGCGGCTATAGCCAGCCCGCGCGCTTGAAAAGTACGAAAAAGGCCGCGCTGGTCAGGAACATCAGCGACAGGGCGTAGGGATAGCCAAGCGACCAGTGAAGTTCAGGGATATTGGTGAAGTTCATACCGTAGATCGTGCCGATCAGGGTCGGCGCGAACAGGATGGCGGCCCAGGCGGAAACCTTCTTGATCTCCTCGTTCTGCTGGAAACTCGCCTCGGTCAGCCGCTTGATCTCCTCGTTCTGGGCCTGGTTCACGAGCGTCGCGTTGACGGTGAGGATGTCGCTCAGGTTTTGCCGGAAGCCGGCCACCCTATCAACCACGATCGTGGCGTGGTCGGCGACGTCGCGCAGGTAGCGCTGGAGCTCCTCGTCGGTGCCGTACTTGTGGAAACCCGCGACCAGGCGCTCGAGCACACCGTTGAGTGGACGGGTCGACCGCTGAAACTCCACGACTTCACTCGACAGCTCGTAGATCCGGCGTGACACCTTAGGGTCGCCCCGGAAAACCTGGACCTCGATCTCGTCGATGTCTTTCTGGAGTCCTGCGATGACGGGCGCATAGCCGTCGACGACGCTATCGAGGATCGCGTAGAGGATCGCCTCCGTACCGCGGGCGAGCAGCTCGGGGTCCTCCTCCATCCGCCGGCGCACATCGCCGAGGTTGGGGGTGCGGCTGTGGCGTACCGTGAGCACGAACCTCCGTCCGACGAAAACGTGGATCTCGCCGAACTCGACCTCCTCCTCCGCATCGAGGTAGGTGGCCGCTCGCAGCACCACGAACAACGTGTCCTCGCCGTAGCGCTCGAGCTTCGGCCGCTGGTGGGCGACGATTGCATCCTCAACCGCAAGCTCGTGCAGACCGAACTCAGCCGCCACAGGGAGGAGCTGGGCCTCGGTCGGCCGGAGGAGCCCGATCCAGGCGATGGTGTCTTCTTCCTCACGGAGCAGCCGTGCCGCTTCCGCAACCGTCGCCGGCGAGTGGATGCGGCGACCCTCGCGGTAGATCCCGGCGTCCACCATGCTCTCCTCGACGGGCGCCACGACGTCCTCCGGCCTGGCCTCCATCGAGACCTCGGGGGCGGGCGCGGCTGACCGCTGCGAGCGCCATCGCAGTGATCGGCGGGTCGGGATCGGGAAGCGCGGCCTCAGCTCAGGCATCGTGTATCAGGCTAGTCGGGCTCATTATCCCGCCATGCCCAGAAGGCTTCCCTGGCCTCGGGGACAAGCCAGATGAGCAGCGCGATGGCGGCGACGTACTGCGCCCACCACCATCCGAAGAGAGTCGTGGCGGCCAGCCCGGCGAGGGTGACCGCGGCCAGGTAGGCGCAGCTGATCGTCTCCGCGATGTCGGCGCGAAGCGAGGGGCTGCCCACCACCGCGTTGACGCGACGCTTCTGCCAGGCGAGCAACGGCATCGCCACCACCGCCACCGCGCTAACCGCGATCCCGACCAGGGAGCCCTCCGGCTCGATGCGAAGCACGAACCCGGCGACGGACGACAGCACCACGAACGCGCACAGCAGGATCAGTAAGACCGCCGAGATTGCGGTCGTCCGGGCTTCCAGGCGGTCGACGTCCTCGGCCGGCGCGCCGCTCGACTCGACCTGCAGTCGCCGGTAGAGGACGATGCCGCTGAGCAGCTCGACCACGGAGTCGAGGCCGAACGCGGTCAGCAGCACGCTGCGCGCGGCGATGCCGGCGCCCAGGGCGACGCACGCCTCGATCAGCATCCATCCGACCGTCACCACCTCGAGGCGCAAACCTCTACGGACCGCCGTCGCGCGGGTGAGATCCACGCTCGAATTGTCGTTTAGGATCGCGGACAAAGATGGGCGCCCGAGTCGAGGCTTACCGCAACGAGCTCCGCGGGCTGACGGAGTGGGAGCCCTACCTCAAGAAGAGTTCAGGCTTGCCTGGGCCGCGCGCGAACCTGGAGCTCGTGGCGGCGGTCGCCGAGGAGGCGGACGCCGACCGGCTGTGGCGGATGTCCGCGTCGCAGGACGAGTTCCTCGCTCTCTGCGGCACCGCGGGACTCGGACGCATCGCGTTGATCGAGCCGGACGCCGTCATGAAGTGGCTGCACGAGCTGGCGTCGGATCCGCGCTGGCGCGTGCGCGAGGGCGTCGCGATGGCGTTGCAGCGAGTCGGTCGCGAGGACATGCCCAGGCTGCTCGCGGTGATGAAGGTGTGGGCGGGCCACGAGCCTTTCGTCCAGCGCGCGGTGGTGGCCGGACTTTGCGAGCCGGCCATCCTCACCAGAAACGAGGACGTCGTCGCCGTGCTGGCCATCCTCGACGGCATCACGAGGTCGGCCGCCTCGGCGAGCCATCGACAGGACGAAGGCTTCCAGGCGCTGCGCAAGGCGCTCGGCTACGGCTGGAGCGTCGCCGCGGCGGCGGCGCCGCAGAACGCCAAACCGTATCTCGAGAAGTGGCTGCGCTCGACCGACAAAGACGTGGCTTGGATCATGAAGACGAACATGAGCAAGGCGCGGATGGCGGACCTGCGTGACAAGCTGGTCGCATCGCGCCGCAGGCGCCCCGCCTAGGCGCGCTCCAGGATCACGATCGGGATCTCGCGCCCCGTCTGGGCTTGCTGCTGCTCGAGGTATTCGATCACTTTGGCAGCCTTCGGGCGTTCATCGGGACCCGCCACCCGGGTGTGGACTTTGAACTTGTCTGGACCAACCTCGACGGTCGCCTCGGGGTCCTTCTGCAGGTTGTGGAACCACGCCGGCGGCTGCGGCGCGCCGTTGTTGGAAGCGATGATCGCCAGCTCGCCGTTGTAGGGCCGGTAGCCGACGACCACGGTTCGGTCGGCGCCCGTTTTCGCGCCCCTGGTGGTCAGGAGCAATAGTTGCCTGCCGGCCATCTGGCCGCTGAGCCGGCCTTTGTGGGCCCGGAACTCCGCGATCAATTTGGCGTTGAACGCCTTCATATCCGTAGGAATTTGCGACATCTCTTAACCGTAGAACGCATCTACGGGTAAGGTCACCGGGCCTCCTCGTTGCTTTTGTATGGAGGTTATGGAATGGACCAGACGCTGACAATCGTCGTGATCGTGGCGATCGTGCTCGCGATTGCGATCGCTCTCTTAGTTGCGTTGTCGCGACGCTCTCGACTTCGAGCGCTACCGCCCGAATCGCGCGACAAGTACGCGCAGTCGTGGCAGGCGGTGGAGACTCGATTCATAGACGACCCGCGTGGCGCGGTGCAGGAAGCGGACAAGATCGCGGTCATGATCCTCGGCGAGAGGGGCGCGACCATCCATGACGAGCGCAAGGTGCCCAATGACCTGAAGCACGCGCGGGAAGCCGCGCGGAGCGATGAGGGTCGTCAGGGGACCGAAGGCATGCGCAAAGCCATGGTGCACTACAAGCGCATCGTCCAGGACTCGCTTGGCCTCGAGCCAACCAAGAAGCCTGAAGATGTTGGCCCCGAGACGACCGAGAAGCCGGAAGATGTTGGCCCCGAGACGACCAAGAAGCCGGAAGATGTTTCCCGCAGAGAGGTCGCGTCATGAGCGACAACGCGGAGAAGAGAGCGGACGAACCCCGGCCTGGCCCGAGGGTTACCGCACAGGAAGAGCGGCCGCCGAGCGTTCCCAAGCAGGAAGAGCGGCCGCCGAGCGTGCCCAAGCGAGACGACGATCAGGAGAAGGTGCGCTCGAATCCCGAGGTGATGGGCAGGTCCGAACCAAAGGACCTCCCGGAGCCGAAGGACCTCTCGGAGCCGAAGGACATGCCCGGCAGGCGTGGCGGCCCGATCGAAAAGGCTCCGCCGCGTGGGGACAAGATGGACTTCTGGCCGGAGATGCAGAACTACAAGCACCGGATGGTCGACATCCAGTCGGAGTTCATCGAGGAGCCGCGTGCCGCCGTTGAAAAGGCCGAGCACCTCGTCGAAGAGGCCGTCGATTACATGGCCAAGGCGATGCACGAGCACGTCCAGCGGATGCACAAGGACGTCGAGGGCA
>DASXSD010000026.1:0-8448 GCA_036506195.1 Candidatus Dormiibacterota bacterium | reverse complement strand
GCGCTGCGGTACGTGTAGCCGTTGATCGTCACTTTGACGAGCGGTCGCTTTGTCGAGCCCAGACCCAGGACGACCTTCTCCGGCACCTCGACGCCGGCCGCCGTCTTGCCGGCCGCCAGCACCTTGGCGCGGAACCGAGTCATCGGACGGCGGCCTTCTTCGGACCGAGCTGGGGCGAGTTCGGCGCCAGCTGGACGACGCGGAGGTGGTTGCCGAAGGGGTCGCGGATCCCGAAGTCGGTTCCGTAGTCGCGCTCGGTGAGGTCGTCCGCGATCTCGACGCCTTTCGCCTTGAGCTCCTCGTAGGTCTTCCTGGCGTCCGCGGTGGTAAAACCGGCGGCGAAGCCGCTTGCGCCCTTGCTGATCATCTCGCGGACCGTGGCTGCGGTCTTGGGGTCCATCGCCGGCGCACCGGGGAGCTCGAGAAGGATGTCGCGCGTCGGATCACCCGGCACGCGCACCGTCAGCCAGCGCATGACGCCGAGGTCGAGGTCGTTGCTGACCTCGAGCCCGAGCTTGTCGACGTAGAAGTCACGCGCCTGGTCCTGGTCGAACACAAAGATGTGCGAGATGTTGATCGAGTTGAGCATCGGTCGCCTCCTGTCTTGTTTGTTGAGATCGATGCTATGAGCCGTTCTTCGAGGCAGCTTCTCCAAAACTGCTCGGTCTCATCCATGACATCGTGAAGCATGTCGGCGCGCTGATGACCGTCCGCTTTGCGCGGTAGTCGGTCGGACTGACGCCGACGATGTCGTTGAAGGTGCGGCTGAAGGTGCCGAGGCTCGTGAAGCCGACGTCGAGGCAGACGTCGGTGATGCTGCGGTCGGTCTCACGGAGGAGGAACATCGCCCGCTCGACTCGCCTCCGCTGCAGGTAGCGATGCGGCGTCTCGCCGAAGGTGGCGCGAAAGGTGCGGATGAAGTGGGCGTCCGAGACGTGGGCGACCTGGGCTAGGCTCGGGATGTCGAGCGCCTGGGCGTAGGAGCGGTCCATGGCGTCGCGAGCGCGCAGCATCCGGCGGTTCAGCTCCTCCACCGCGCGGGTCATGGAACGATTCTCGCGGAACCTCCCCACAAAACCGGGATAGTCCGGACTATCCCGGAACCCCGGCGCCCCAGTTGGGGTGTTAGTCCGGACTATCGCGGCAAATCCTCATGAGACCCCTTGACAGGGTGCGCTCGGGTCTGGTTGAATGGCCATTCAAATGCTGAATGCTCATTCAAACAGGGCGGCCGACACCCGCACCCGCATCCTCGAAGCGGCCTTCCAGATGCTCAGCCGGCAGGGCTACGAGAACACCTCGATCAAGGACATCGCGGCAGAGGCCGGCGTCGCCCAGGGCCTCGTCCACTACCACTACAAGTCGAAGCAGCTGCTGGTCCTGGCCGTCCTCGAGTACGTGTGCAAGAAGATGGAGCTCGGGGTCGAAGGCGAGGCAGGGGCGCTCGCTGCTTTCGCGCAGACCAAAGAGATGCTCCGCGAGAGTCGCGCCACCAACGCGCTCTACATCCAGCTGATCGGCGTCAGCCTGCACGACCCCGTGATCGGTACCGGCGTCCGCGATTTCGTCCGCGGCGATCGCCTGCACGTGGAGGAGATCGCGCGCCAGGTCCTCAGCGAGCGCGGGGCCGACACCGAGCCGGCCCGCGGCATCGCCGGCGTCGTGTGGGCCGCCATCCTCGGCATCATCGTCCAGTCGCTGGTCGACCCTGAGTTCGACACCGACGAGGCCGTCGACACACTGGCGGTGATGTCGTTGACCGCCAACTATTCGGGAGGCAGCTGAAGTGTTCGCACGCTGGGGTCGCTTCGTCTACCGCCACCGCATCGCCACCCTGGTCGGATCGGGGGCGGTGCTTGCGGCATCGATTGTGTTCCTCGTCCTCGGAGGCACGCTCACCAGCGGCGGTCCGCTGTCGAGCAAGCTCGAGGCGTACCAGGCGAACCGGCTGATCAGCTCCGAGCTGGGCGGCGGCAACACGGCGCCCACGACCTCCACCTTCGACCTCATCTTCAAGAGCAAAACCCTGTCTGTCTCTGACGGTGACTACAAGGCGGCGTTGACGGCGGCCCTGGAGCCCGTCCAGTCGGACCCGAGGGTCGTGAGCATCGTCACGCCGTACAGCGTTTCCGGAGTGGCGGCCCAGAGCCTGACCTCGAGGGACGGCCACGAGGCGCTCGTGATCGTGGAGATCAACGCGGTCGGCCAGAAAGGGTGGCCGGTCTACAACGACCTGCGAGCGAAGGTCCACTCGGACACGCTGTCGGTCACCGGGACCGGGTTCCTGGCCATCAACCAGGCGTTCAACACGACGCTCGAGTCCGACCTGCAGCGCGCGGAGACGGTCACGCTGCCGGTGACGCTGATCCTCCTGATAGTCATCTTCGCCTCGGTCGTCGCGGCTGGGCTTCCGTTGGGCATCGGCATCATCACCATCGTCGGCGGCATCGGCGGCACGTTCTTCCTCAACCGCTTCACCGACGTGTCGCAGTACGCGATCAACATCGTCACCCTGATCGGCCTCGGCGTCTCGATCGACTACTCGCTGTTCATCGTCAACCGGTTCCGCGACGAGCTCGCCGCGGGCGCGAGCCGTGAGGATGCGATCGCCACGACCATGGCCACCGCCGGTCGCGCCATCACCTTCTCCGGCCTGACCGTCGCCGTCGGCCTCTCGGCGATGCTGTTCTTCCAGGGCACGTTCATGGCCTCGATGGGCGCCGCGGGCGCGATCGTGGTCGCGGTCGCCGTCTTCTACGCGCTCACGGTCCTTCCGGCGCTGCTCTCGCTGATCGGCCCGGCCGTGAACCGCTGGCGCATTCCCTCCCTCCGTCGCTCGACCAGCCGGCGCGGGTTCTGGAGCGGGCTGGCGAACTGGGTCATGAAGCGCCCGGTCCTGGTGCTGGTGCCGACCGTGGCCTTCCTCGTCATCGCCGGCACGCCGTTCCTCAACATCCGGCTGGCCAATGGCAACGTGGACATGCTTCCGGAGCGGCTCGAGGCCCGCCAGGGCTACGACCGCCTGGTCGACGACTTCCCGGGCCAGGACCAGACCAACTTCAGCGTCGTCATCGACTACCCGGACGGCTCGCCCCTGACCACAAGCCGCATCGCCGACCAGTACGCCCTGACGCGCCGGATCGCGAACATCCCGGGCGTGCAGAAGGTCAACTCCATCTACAACCTCGACCCACAGCTCGGCCTGTTCGAGTACCAGCGGCTCTACACCGGAGACCCGAACAACATCCCGCAGCAGGCGAGGCAGTTCCTCGAGGCCACCGTCGGCGAGCACATCGTGCTCATCACGGCGACCACCACCGCCGACCAGACCTCGGACGCCGCGCGCGACATCCTGAAGGCGATCCGGGGCCAGGATGGGATCGCGGACGGAAGGATCCTGGTCGGCGGCGCCACGGCGATCGACGCCGACGTCATCACGTTCATCTACGACCAGGTCCCGCTGGCGGTGGGCACGGTCGTGCTCGTCACCTACGTCCTGCTGTTCCTGCTCACCGGTTCGGTGGTGCTGCCGCTGAAGGCGGTGATCCTCAACTTCCTCTCCATCGGGGCGTCGTTCGGCGCGCTGGTCTACATCTTCCAGGAGGGCCATTTCGCGAACCTGCTCGCCTTCACGCCGCAGTCGCTCGATCCCAGCATCCCGGTGATCCTCTTCTCGATCGTCTTCGGGCTGTCGATGGACTACGAGGTCCTGCTCGTCAGCCGGATGCACGAGGAGTACGTGCGCCTCGGCAACAACACTGCCGCGGTCGCCAGCGGTCTCGAAAAGACCGGCCGCCTGATCACCGGCGCGGCGGCGATCATGTTCACGGTCTTCATGGCGTTCGGACTGGCCGAGGTCGTGATCATCAAGGCGATCGGCGTCGGGCTGGCGATCGCGGTCGCAATCGACGCCACGATCGTGCGGTCGCTGGTCGTGCCGGCGGTGATGAGGTTGCTCGGCGACGTCAACTGGTGGGCGCCGAGGCCGCTGCGCTGGCTGTACGACCGGATCGGCATCGGCGACCTGGGCGTCGCCCCGGAGCCGCGGCTCCGGCTCGCCCTGCTGCTGGCCGAACGAGACAGGACGGAAATCCCGGTCACCGTCCAGTAGTCCCGATTCCGGTGGCCGAGCCCGCCGAGGAGATCGCCGTCGGGGCGAGGTAACCTGTCGATCTTCGGCATCGGTCTTTCGTAGTTGGGGTAGCGATGGCGGCGGAAGATACCGCCCATCACGAGGAGGACCAGGAATGACGCGCTACCTTTTGTCCGCACATACCGTCGACGGTGCCGGCCGCGAGCCGATGACCGCCGACGAGATGAAGAAGTCGATGGTCGAGATCGGCGCTCTGGAGCGCGAGATGAAGTCGGCCGGCGTGTGGCTCTTCTCGGCCCGTCTGCACGACCCAGAGACGGCGACGGTCGTCAGGATGTCAGACGGCCAGGTGCTCACGACCGACGGACCTTTCACGGAGGCGAAAGAACACCTCGGTGGCTTCTACATCATCGAGGTTCCAGACCTCGACGCCGCTCTGCGCTGGGCGACAAAGGTCACCGCGGCTACCCGGACTCCGATCGAGGTGCGTCCGTTTGCCGCATTCACGGATAAACCCAACGACTGGTGACGCAGAAGCGGAGGTCGGCCGGATCTTCCACGAGGAGTTCGGCCGTTCGGTCGCCGGCCTGATCCGTCTCTTCGGCGACGTCGACATCGCCGAGGATGCGGTCCAGGAGGCGTTCACAGTGGCCTTGCGCAAGTGGCCCGTGGACGGTTTCCCGCCCAACCCCGGCGGCTGGATCATGACCACCGCGCGCAACCGCGCCATCGATCGTTGGCGACGCGAGTCGCGCGAACGGGAGCTGCTGGTCGGGGCGGCGGCGCTCGCGCCGC
The DNA here is from genome assembly GCA_036506195.1 of Candidatus Dormiibacterota bacterium. Lineage (GTDB taxonomy): Bacteria > Chloroflexota > Dormibacteria > Dormibacterales > Dormibacteraceae > 40CM-4-65-16. The sequence goes on along the minus strand of DASXSD010000026.1, from coordinate 3,560 downwards.
AGGATGACGACCTGCTCAGCCTGATCTTCACCTGCTGCCACCCGGCGCTCTCCATGGAGGCCCAGGTGGCCCTTGCCCTTCGGCTGCTCTGTGGGCTGTCCACCAGGGACGTCGCTCGATCCTTCCTGGTCGAGGAGTCGACGATGGCGCAGCGGCTGGTGCGGGCCAAGCGAAAGATCAAAGCCGCCCGAATCCCGTACCGAGTTCCCGACGACGACGAGCTGCCCGACCGCATCCGTCCGGTGCTCGCCGTCATCTATCTCGTCTACAACGCCGGCCTCACGAGCGCAACCGACACCGGCCTCCGCTTCGAGGCGATACGGCTCGCGCGGACCGTGTCGACACTCATACCCGGGGAGCCCGAGGCGGCCGGACTGCTCGCCTTGCTGCTCCTGGTCGAATCTCGCCAGGCGTCGCGAACACGGGCCGACGGCTCGCTTGTGCTGCTCGGCGAACAAGATCGCAAGCTGTGGGACCGCGCCCTGATCCGGGAGGGCCGCGCGCTCGTCCGCGCCTGCCTGCGTCGAAACCAACCAGGGCCGTACCAGCTGCAGGCCGCCATCCAGGCCGTGCATGCCGACGCGACCACGATCGAAGAGACGGACTGGCCGCAGATCGTTGCGCTGTACGACCAGCTCTATATCCTCGCCCCGACCCCGGTCGTGGCGCTGAATCGCGCCATCGCTCACGGGGAGGTGCGCGGGTCCGCGGTGGCGCTCGCCCTGGTGGACGAGCTCAAGCTGGACAACTACCACCTGTTCCACGCCACGCGGGCCGACCTGCTGCGGCGTCTCGGCCGCCACGGCGAGGCCGCCCTCGCCTACCAGCGCGCTGCCGCCCTGGCGCCAACCGATTCCGAGCGAGAGTTCCTGAGGGCCGGCGGCAGGGGCAGCGCGACGAGAACTCAGTCGGAGAAAGGTCGGTAAAGCCGTCGGCACTTCGGCCCGGCGCCCGGCAAAATAGTCGGGTGCCCACCCAAGCGTCCGATGACGCCTTTGCGGAGGTCAAGTCGCGAGTCGACCTGGTCAAGGTCGTCTCCGAGCACGTCCGCCTGACCAAGCGCAACAAGGACTACTGGGGCCTGTGTCCCTTCCACCAGGAGGACAGCCCGAGCTTCCACGTCAACCCGCAGCGGCAGTCCTGGTACTGCTTCGGCTGCGAGCGCAAAGGCGACGTCTTCACCTTCATCGAGCTGATCGAGAAGACCGACAAGCGCGGCGCGCTGGTGCAGCTCGCCGAGCGCGCCGGCGTCGAGTTGAAGCAGCTGAGCCCGGAGCAGAAGGAGCGCGCCGACCTGCGCAAGCGGGTGCTGGCCGTGCTCAAGCTCGCGGCCCAGTACTACGAGTACGTGCTGTGGAAAACTCCGGCGGGCGAGCCCGGACGGCGGCTGCTCGAAGCGCGGCGCGTGGGCGAGGAGACCGCGCGTCGTTTCCAGCTCGGCTACGCGCCGGCGGGGCGTGGCTTCGCCGAATACCTGAGGGCCAAGAAGCGCTCGCTGCTCGACGCGCAGGAGGCGGGCCTCATGCGCCGCGACGGCGCCGACTTCTTCGCGGAGCGTCTCGTGATCCCGATCCGCGACGAGCGCGGCCAGGTCCTGGCCTTCACCGCGCGCACGGTGCGCGCCGACGAGGTGCGGAAGTACATCAACTCGCCCGAAACGCCCGCCTATATAAAAGGACGGGTGGTTTTCGGTCTCGACCTTGCCCGCGACGAGATCACCCGCCGCGGCCACGCCGCGGTGATGGAAGGGCAGTTCGACGTCATCACCGCCCACCAGTTCGGGGTCACGAACGCCATCGCGAGCTCGGGCACGGCGTTGACCGAAGAGCAGGTGCGCCTGCTGAAACGCTTCACCGACGAGCTGCTTTTGGTCTTCGACTCCGACCGTGCGGGTCGCGAGGCGGCGCGCAAGGCGGCCGTGCTCGCGGCGCAGCACGCAATGCGATCCCGGGTCGTGGCCATCCCCGGCGCCAAAGATCCCGACGAGTTCCTGCGCGGCGCGGGCCCCGACGCGGTGTCACGCTGGGAGGAGCTCGTCGCGAAGGCGCCGTCAGGGTTCGAAGCGGGGATGGAGGAGGATGCGGCCGGCCTCAACCCCAGCAACCCGAACCAGGTCGAGCGGGTCGCCGCCCGCCTGCGGGAGTGGATCCGTCAGTTCCCGGCCAACCTGCGCGATGGCTACGCGGAGGCCGCCGAGCGCCACACGGGGATCTCGCGGCACCTCCTGCTGGAGGAGCCCGAACCCAAGCGCGCGCCGGCGACCAACGGAGGGCCGCCCGCACGGCGGTCGGTCCGCAAGCTCACGGCCGGCGCTTACCTGCTCCAGCTGCTGGCGGTGCGGCCGGCCGCGTTCGATCGGGTGCGAACAAAGATCAGCTCCCAGGAGTTGGACGAGGACGACCGTGCGATTTTCGTCCGTATGCTGGAGAGCTACGAGCGCGGGGGCCCTGCCGGGCTCGAGGCCGACCTGGCCGATTATCCGACGGAGGAACAAGACCTGATCAGACGAGCGTGGGCGGCCCCGCCGCCGAATGTGGACGACGAGGTGGCGGTCGAGCTCGCCGAGAGAATTCGGCTGGAGCACATGAAGGGCATGCACAGTGGCATAATCCGCGAGCTATCCGAGGCCGAAAGGGGCCGGGACTCGGAGAGGGTGGCGCGGTTGGAGACTGAAGCCAGGGAACTGGCCCGCGCCATCACGGACATGGAAAGGAGAGGCTAGACATCGCGCGCGTAGTGAAGCAGTCGCCCGCGCCGGCCAAGGCGCCGGCGAGCAAAGCCGTGACCAAGGTGGTGGCGACCAAGGTGGTGGCGACCAAGCCCGTGCTGACCAAGCCTGACGCCACCAAGCCGGTGGCGACCAAACCCGCCAAGGCGTCCAAAGTGGTGGAGAAGCCCGAGCAGAAGTTCGAGGACGAGCTGATGGCCGTCGCCGAGCAGCTGATCATCAAGGGCAAGGAGCAGGGCTACCTCACCCCCGACGACGTCCTCCAGGGCTTCCCGGAGATCGACGCCGAGCCCGACCAGATCTTCCGCATCTTCGCCGCCTTCAAAGAGATCGGGATCGAGGTCACCGATGGCGAGAAGGACTTCGAAGAGGTCGAGCAGATCGACGACGAGATGCTGCTCGACATCGAGATGATGGACTCCGTCTCCCTGGACGACCCGGTGCGCATGTACCTGAAGGAGATCGGGCGCGTGTCGCTACTGACCGCGAACGACGAGGTCGAGCTGGCGCAGGCGATCGAGGCCAAGCCGCTGCACGATGCGATGAAGGCACTGAACGTGATCGAGGAAGTCGACGGGCGCCAGCGCTCGGTGGACGAATTGCTGCCCGAGGTCATCGAGCGGTTGGCGACCGTGAAGCGCAAGGGCCAGCAGGCCCACATCGCCCAGGAGCTGCTCGGCCTCGCCGACCTGGGCAAGCTGCCGAACCTCACCGACGCGGCCGCCGCAGAACGCCGGCGCCTGACGAACGGCGCTCGTCCGCGCGTGCGCGCCGAGGCGCTCGAGTCGTACCGGATCGCGCGCTACCGGCTGACGGAGCGCTACGAGCGCGC